>NZ_QTQM01000011.1:0-166372 GCF_003854225.1 Burkholderia sp. Bp8986
AGGTGGACAGCGAGCTGATCGAGCTGGTCGCCGACGAGAGGCCAGTCGACGTGGAGGTCGACAGCGAAGCGACCGAGCTATCGGTCGAGCTGAGGCCGGTCGACAGCGAGCTGATGCCGGTCGAGGTCGACGTGGACAGCGAGCTGATCGAGCTGGTTGCCGACGAGAGGCCAGTCGACGTGGAGGTCGACAGCGAAGCGACCGAGCTATCGGTCGAGCTCAGGCCCGTCGACAGCGAGCTGATACCCGTCGAGGTCGAGGTGGACAACGAGCTGATCGAACTGTTAGCCGACGACAGGCCGGTCGAGGTCGAGGTGGACAGCGAGCTGATCGAGCTGGTTGCCGACGAGAGGCCCGTCGACGTGGACGTCGACAGCGAAGCGACCGAGCTATCGGTCGAGCTGAGGCCCGTCGACAGCGAGCTGATCCCCGTCGAAGTCGACGTGGACAACGAGCCGATCGAGCTGTTAGCCGACGACAGGCCAGTCGACGTCGACGTCGACAGCGAAGCGACCGAGCTATCGGTCGAGCTCAGGCCCGTCGACAGCGAGCTGATACCCGTCGAGGTCGACGTGGACAACGAGCTGATCGAACTGTTAGCCGACGACAGGCCGGTCGAGGTCGAGGTGGACAGCGACGAAATCGAGCTGGTTGCCGACGAGAGGCCAGTCGACGTCGACGTCGACAGCGAGGCCACCGAGCTATCGGTCGAGCTGAGGCCCGTCGACAACGAGCTGATCCCCGTCGAAGTCGAGGTGGACAGCGACGAAATCGAGCTGTTAGCCGACGAGAGGCCCGTCGACGTGGAAGTCGACAGAGAAGCGACCGAACTATCGGTCGAGCTCAGCCCCGTCGACAACGAAGTGATGCCGGTCGACAGCGACGAGATCGCGCTGCTGGACGACGACACCGTCGTCGACAGCGAATCCACGATGGAATTGGTCGCGAAGAGTTGGGAGCCGTTGATCGCGTCCGTGCTGGTCGGCGTGATCTGACCTGCTGCGACGTTGGTGATCTGACGCGTGGTGCCCGTACTCGCGTTGCCGACGCTCACCACGCTGCTCGGATTGCCGCCCGCGAACGTGGTGGTTACGCCGCCGACGGTACCCGTTGGCGTCGCGTGGGGCGTGTCGGTGACGGAGCCGCTGCCGAGCGCGACGTCGCCGGTGTTGTTGGCGATGGCATTCGGGCCGATCGCGACTGAGTCGGTGCCGAGCGCCTGGCTGTCGGCTGCCGTCGACTTCGCGTGGAAGTACTTGATGCCCTGGCTGTTGATGCTGTCGATCGCCGAGCCGACGCTGCTGGCGGTCGACGTCGTGCCATTCGCGTTGTACGTCGTGTACGCCGGAGCGGAAACCGTTCCGGTCGTCGGATCATACTTCGCACCGCCGCCGAGGGCGGAGGCCGTGCTGGTGCCGAGATTGTCGGTCTTGGTCGTGACAGTGCTGAGGCCGGTGGACAGTGAGTTGATGCCGGTCGAGGTCGACGTGGAGAGCGACGAAATCGAGCTGTTTGCCGAGCTGAGTCCAGTCGAAAGCGAGCCGATACCGGTCGACGTCGAAGTCGAAAGCGAAGCCACCGAGCTATTGGTCGAACTGAGGCCAGTTGACAGCGAGCTGATCGAGCTACTTGCCGACGAGAGGCCGGTCGACGTGGAAGTCGACAGTGACGCAACCGAGCTGTTGGTCGAGCTCAGGCCGGTGGACAGCGAGTTGATGCCGGTCGAGGTCGAAGTGGACAGCGAGCCGATCGAGCTGTTTGCTGACGAGAGGCCGGTCGACGTCGAAGTCGAAAGCGAGGCCACCGTGCTGTTGGTCGAGCTCAGGCCGGTGGACAGCGAGCTGATACCGGTCGAAGTCGAAGTGGACAGCGAGCCGATCGAGCTATTAGCCGACGAGAGGCCGGTCGACGTGGACGACGACAGCGAAGCGACCGAGCTGTTGGTCGAGCTCAGGCCCGTGGACAGCGAGCTGATACCGGTCGAAGTCGACGTGGAAAGCGACGAGATCGAGCTATTGGCCGACGAGAGACCGGTCGACGTGGAAGTCGACAGCGAAGCGACCGAGCTGCTGGCGGAACTGAGGCCCGTGGACAGCGAGTTGATGCCGGTCGAAGTCGAAGTGGACAGCGAGCCGATCGAGCTGTTAGCCGACGAGAGGCCCGTCGACGTGGACGACGACAGCGAAGCCACCGAGCTATTGGCCGAACTGAGTCCAGTCGAAAGCGAACCGATACCGGTCGACGTGGAAGTCGACAGCGAAGCCACCGAGCTATTGGTCGAGCTGAGTCCAGTCGAAAGCGAGCTGATACCGGTCGACGTGGAAGTCGACAGCGAAGCGACCGAGCTATTGGCCGAGCTGAGTCCAGTCGACAGCGAACTGATACCGGTCGAAGTCGATGTAGACAGGCTGGCAATGCTCGACGTCGTCGTGCTGGCGACCGCATAAAGCTGGCTACCGTTGATCGCGTCCGTGCTGGTCGTGCTGACCAGGCCGGCGGCGACGTTCTGGATGCGCCGCTCCGCCCCGCCCGCACCGACGCTGACGACGCCCGCGGAGGAACTCGCGCCGGCGTAGGTGCCGAACGTCTGGCCGCCGATCGTCGTGCTGGTGACGGAACCCGTGCCGCCGGTCGCCGTGTTCGCGGCGCCGATCGTGGCGGCATTGGAGCCGAGCGCGACCGAGCCAGCCACGTTTGCATTGGCACCGGACCCGAAGGCCTGCGCGTTGGTGGCGCTGGAGACCGCGGTATCGCCGATCGCGACGCCGCCGGCCGCGGTGGCCGCGCTGCTGTTGCCCAATGCGACCGAGCCTTGACCGGTCGCGGAATTGGCATTGCCGATCGCGACGGCGCCCTGGCCGTTCGACGCGTCGTTTGCACCGAGCGCAACGGCACCCGTACCGATCGCCGAGTTCGGGTCGCCGATCGCGACCGCGCCGTTGCCCGTCGCCGTTTGGCCACGACCGATCGCCACGGCCCCGCCGATCGCCGTGCTGCTGTTGGCCGTCGTACCGCTCGAGCCGATCGCAACGTTCTGGCCGATCGCGCCGGACACGACGCCATCGCCTTGGGCGATGCCGAAGGCGCCGTTGACCGTCGCGCCGCGACCCATTGCAATGCCGGAAGTCGCGGTCGTCGCGACGGACGACTGGCCACCGATCGCGATCGAGTCCGAAGCGGCTGCTTGCGCGCCCTTGGTTGCGTTACTGCCGATTGCGACCGCGCCGGCGCCCGAAGCGATGGTCGAGTTCGCATACGAAAGCGGGGTAGTGCCATTACCGGCTGCACCGCCGATCGCGACCGAATTCAATGCGTTGGCCGTTGCCCCGAACCCGAGCGCGGTCGAACCCGTGCCGCTAGCGGTCGACTCGAGGCCGGCGGACGTGCCCCACAGCGCAGCGGATGACAGAAAGCCCGTCGCCGTACCACCGGTGCCGGTCACTTGCGCGAACGCACCGTAAACCGTGGCCGCGAGAGTGTTGTTGCCGCTCGAGTTGCAGCCTGTAACCGTGGAGTAAGTGCCGGATCCGTCGACGGGATAGGCGTTGGTGTTGCCTGTCGTCGTGCGGCCAACGGTGCCGCTACCGCCGCTTGACGTACACGACGACACCGTGAATTGGCTACCGTTCGTCGTGCCTGGAATGGTGGTATTGGCGCTGGCGAGCGACGGGAGCATTGCGACAGCGACCAGTGCTGCGGCAGCAACGGCGGACTTGTTCGGCTTGCCCCGTGCCGAATCGTGTTCGGATGCCGCGACCCAGGCGCCAAGGGCTTCGTTCCAGATCGAGCGGTATGTGCGGTTCATGTCCTACTACCTCCAAATATGCACGCCACACACCGGTCTCTTTCGTTAGAGGAATCTGCCGTGCGCTCGCGCGAATCTTAAAATTGATGGGCGGAGTTTATTTGAGGCGATATTTTGAGATTGATAAACAGTGATAAATCTAAGGTTTTGGAAGTTAAAAGATGGTTAATAGATCGTGTTTTGAGCTGTTGGTGTGCAAGAAAGTTGAAAATGACTGGAAGGTAGAGTGAAGGTCTCGTGCGGATGCGGTGATGGATGAAAAAAACCATAAAAATCAACGTTGTGACGTGATTTTGTGTGTGTTGCCGCACATTTGGAAACCAAAAAAGTAAGACAAATGAAACGACAAACGTTTGCGGCAAACGTTTGCCTTTCTGGGTTGTAATGTTTGGCGGGACGCTGGCTCGTATGCATTCGAGGCTCTTGTTAATTTATTAATGCGAGATTTGATGTGGATTTTTAATTGTATTTATTGATTTTCTGGGAAATCAAAAAAACATGAGCCACGGATTGTCTGATTATGCTGGTTTGCGCATCTCATCGGCCGCGCGCGCCCGTGGGGCGGGCCTTCGCCGGCCGCCGGTTTCACAAAGTTGTAAAAAAGTGCTACAGGTGCATTGGTACGGCGATTGGGATTCCACTTCGGAATCTGTTCAATTGACGTACTTCATATGACGGGTTGGGGCAGGGGGAGACGAGGTGCCAGATCGCCCGCGCCGGGCAGTCTTGCAACCGGAGTCGTTGCGATGAGGTGGCGGGGCGTCCACGATGACGGCTGAAGACGCGAACGAAGGGGAGCAACGGGGAGCCGCGAGCAGGAAACCCGGATCTGCTTCACGGTGACTCGACCGCGCTGGCAAGGGGGCATTCCGCGGGAGAGAAAGACGATACGCAAGCGCGTCGGAGGAGCACCGTCAGGCTGATGGGTGTCCGTTGGCTGGCGCGATGCCGCACCCAAATCGCCGGATGCGAGCCGGGGTGTGGTTCGTTCTCGTCCGGAAGGGGGAACCGCGATGAGGATGGCAGCCGCGGCAACGCGCCCCGGTTCTGCCACCCGGTCCGGGCGGCGCCGTACATCGTCCCGGACAATGCACCGGCGGCCGGCCTGCACGGCCGGCAACCCGCCGCCGCAGCCTTATTTCCGCATGAATCGCAGCGCGAGGCGCGCCATGCGCGGCACGAACATCGGGCGCAGCAGCCGTTTGTCGTACCCGGCCATGCGCCGGTCGTTCTCGCTGACGCACAGTTCGATCAGTTCGCGCGGATTCAGCGCATCGCCGATGTCGGCAGTGCTCGTCGCCGGAAAGTTCGCGTCGTGCGCGACGCCGTCCGCATCGATCCCGCGCGCGATGCCGATGCGTTCCCGGATCAGGAATGCCCACACGGCCGCCACCCGCGCGAAGAACCACGGCCGGCGCCACCACGGCAAACTCCGCCAGTACCACGCATACCAGTTCACGAAGAACAGGATGTGCCGGCCTTCCTCCTGGATCACGGGCTCGAAGGTGTCGACGAGTTCGGGCGGGAAATAGCCGGAGCGTTGCGCGGAGCGGAACAGGCCGAACGCGAAGAAGCTGTCGATGCATTCGCTGAAGCCGGTCACCATCCACGACCACTCGGGGTCCTTCGGTGCCGGATAGGCCGGTTCGGGGGCGAGCTTGATGCCGTATGCCTGGACCAGCTTCGACAGCACGACCTTGTGCCGAGCCTCCTCGGCGCCGTCCATCTCGAGCGCCCGGCGCAGCAGCGGATCGCCGACGGTTGCGGCGAAGGTGGCGACGCGGATCGACGCGCGGCCTTCGGTCTGCACGGCGATGTCCCAGATCGGCAGCGACGTGAGCCGCTTGAGTTCGTCGGGCTTGAGCGGCGGCCAGTCGATGACGGCCGGTTTGTACGGGTTGTGCGTATCGAGCAGCATGCGGCAGAACATTTGCCTGTGCGCATCGGAACCGATCCTGACCGGACCTTGACGTTCGAAGGTCCAGTTGCGCATGGCGTGATCTGCCGCTGCATGGTCTTCCTGCAGCGTGTCGGACATGGCTGTTGTTATGCGATTACGAGACGAAAGATTCTTGCATAGCTTCCGTAATCGCGCATTTTCGAGCAGCCCTGCGCTGCCGGGTGCCGCGCTCAGGCCTGTGTATCGACCCAGAGGCGTCCCCAGCGGGACGCATACGCGAGCGCGTGTTCCTCTTCGAAGAAGAAATCGATTGCGTCGAACGATACGGCGCGCGGCGACGGGCCGCCGCTTGCCTTCTCGATCGTCAGGTTCGCGGCGAACAGCCCGTTCGGCAGCCGGGCGGCGGCGGGGGCGACTTCGTAGCCCTTGTAACGGATCGTGCGGTTCATGGCGTGCGCATGGAAGGTTCGGGCTTTCAGCGTACGAAAACCCGCGGCCCGCGTGAACCAATCTTTCGGCCAATGCAAATCACGTGGTGGGCCGGATCGTTATCGGGGTGGGGAGCCGGCATGAAGCAGGCGGCAGCGCTGCGATGCGCGCCGGACTGCCAGACGCGCGCAGCCCGCGCGCGGCGAACGTCGTCGGCCGGGCGCGGGCTGCGGGGAGGCGGGGATTACTGGTTGGCGATCTTCAGCACGGGCGCGAGCGCGTCGACCGACGCGGCATGCGTGGCCGCGCGATGCGATGCGAACGCGAGCGCGAATTCGGCTGCCTGCGAGCCGACGGTCTCGAGCTGTGCGACGACCTTCGGGTCCGAGCAGCTGTCGGCGCTTTCGAAGCGCGTTTCGAGCGTGTTCACGGTGGCGCCGAACGGGGTCGGCCAGCCGCGCAGCGCGTGGACGATCGAGCGCAGCGACGTCAGCACGGTGCCGGCGGCCTGCCAGCCGTAGGCCGTGACGATCAGGCCGACCGCGCGACCGTCGAGGTACGGGCGCTCGTCGGCGCGCAGTTCCTCGAGCGTGTCGAGCGCGTTCTTCACGAGGCCGGACACGCCGCCGTGATAGCCGGGCGTCGCGATGATGATCGCGTCGGCTTCGCGCACGGTGTCGATCAGTTCTCGCTGCGCGTCGGTCAGCGTCTTGTGTTCGGGGGCGTAGTGCGGCAGCGTATGCAGGAACGGGCCGTCGAACAGGCGCGTGCGTGCGCCGGCGGCTTGCGCGCCGCGCAACGCGAACGACAGCGCGCGCTCGGTCGACGACGCGGCCCGGGTGGTGCCGCCGATGCCGACCACGAACGGGCGGCGGTGTTGATCGAATGCAGTCAAAGGGCGCTCCTTGGGGATGGCTTGCCCGGCTAAGCACAGGCTTAAAACCAGATGGTAACGACCCCGCCGCCACTCTGAAAACGACTTTTCGTTCTATCGATATGCCAGGCACGCGGGGCGCGCGTGCGCGCGGCGACGCAGATGGATAGCAGAAATGCTTGGTTGGGACGGCGAGCCGCGCTCGATAAGATGGGCCCGTCTCCTCCATGATGTCTCTACTGACATGGGTTGGCCCCGCCGCGCGGATGCAGGCGGGGCTTTTTTTCGTCCGACGCCGGAAAGGGGGCGCGATGCGCGGGGTTACTCGAACACCGGCCGGAAGAAGCTGCGCTCGTAGCTGACGATGCAGCGTGTTTCCTCTGCATACCGGAACGCGGCCTGGCACGCGGGATCGGCCTTCGAGCGTTCGCGATAGCGCTCGTACTCGGCGAGGCTCGGGAACGAGAACATCGCGAGCGCGATGTTGCTCGCGCCCTCGGAAGGCAGGAAGTAGCCGTGGTGCGTGCCGCCGAATTGCTCGACGAGCGGAATCCACATCTTGCCGTAGGTTTCGAACTGCTCGAGTTTGTACGGATCGATGACGTAGCGAAGGAAGCAGGTGACCATGTGCGCTCGCGGTGCGGTGGAGGATCAGCGAGTCTGGAGCGCGTCGCCGGGTGTGTCAACGACGATGCGGGGCGCTCGCGCGGGGCATCGCGAGTCCGGAATCGCGCGGCATGGGGTCGGCGACGCAGTGTGCGTCACGCATTGCTTGCAGGCACAACGATCGGTGTGTTCGACCACGTGACCGAAGGCGCCGGACGCATGAAAATGCACACCGTCGCGCCATCGCCTCGCTTCGAATTCTCGTCATTTTTACGACATTTTTTCTTGCGACGCCTCGCGGCGCGCTCCTAGACTTCGGTCATCCTGACCACGGAGCGATGCCATGTCGATATCCCGGAACACGATCGCCGAACGTTCACCCGCCGCGCCGCCCGCCGTGCGCGCCGACCGGGTCATCGTGCGGCGCTTCGATCCGGCAGTCGACAGCTACACGCAGCTCACCGCGCTGCTGCATCGTGCGTTCGCGCGACTCGGCGCGATGGGGCTCGACTGTACGTGTGTCGACCAGGCCGAGGAGGTCACGCGTCGCCGCGCGGAAGCGGGTGAATGTCATGTCGCGGTGTCTGGTGGTCGCGTCGTCGGCACGATGACGCTCTACGCCACCGATCCGGCGTCGCCGTGTTCGCTGTACCGTCGCGACGGCGTCGCGAGCGTGCGCCAGGTGGCCGTCGATCCCGGCTGGCAAGGCGGCGGGATCGGTGCGACGCTGCTCGCATTTGCCGGGCAGTGGGCCGCGTTGCGCGGTTATTCGCTGCTCGCGCTCGATACGCCGCATCCCGCGTCGCATCTGCTGGCGTTCTACCGGGCCCAGGGCTTCGACGTCGTCGATATCGTGCGCTTCGCCGGCAAGCGCTATGACAGCGCGATCCTGTGCAGGCGTCCCGTCGCATGCGTCGCGCGTCGCATGCCGCCGGCATCGCGGCGGGGCGTGCGGCCTGTCGTGATGGCGCAATCATGGGCGCTTCGCGCGATCGCGGCGATCCGGGCCGACTGGCGTGCGCGTCGCGGTACGCGCTCGCCGGCGATGGGGGCGGCCGGCGCGGCCAGCTGCCGCTCGTCGCCGTGGCGTCCGCGTCCGCACGGCCGCGTCGCGGCGCGAACGGTGGGAACGGTGGGAACTGCGCGAACGGTGCGAGCGGCACCGGCCTGATTCGGCGTGCCGGTGTGCCGGCGTGGTCCTACTCGTCGCGAGCAGGCGGGTCGCCGCCGCCGCGTGCGAGGCGCCATGCGATCGTGCCGAGCACGCCGACCGCGACGACCAGCGCACCCCACAGCACGTAACGGCGGGCCGCATCCGTATCGGCTGCCGGCCCGGGCGGGACCGCCGAGGCCGGCAGCGCCGCACCGACGCGCGCGGGCCGCACCTCAGGCGCCATTCCGACCAGCAGCGCATCGCGGCTCACGGCCGACGACGGCAGCGACGCATTGCCGACACCGAGCGTGAACGGCGGCATGCCGCGCGCGACGAAGGTCAGGGCGGCCGGATGCCAGCCGACCGCGACGGCCGGCTGGCCGCCGCCGAGCCCGCCGTTGCGCATGTCGACGATGATTCGCCACGCGCGATCGGGATTCGATGCAAACGCCAGCGGCGGGTTGCGCTGCTCGCCGCCCTTGCCCTGCAGCCGGAACAGCACGGCATTGGCGACCTCGCGCCACGGCGCCTGCGCGTCGGGGCGACTCTGCAGCGTTGCGCGCGCAACCGTATTCGGTTGCGGCAGGTCGATGCGCACGCGGTCGACCGGATACGCGCCATCGGTATCGAACAGATACTCGCCGGGCGCGCCGCCGGCCCGCACGTGTACGGCTTCGCGCCATTGACGCGGCACGGCGGCGGAGTCCGTCGTGCGCGCATCGTGCGGTTGCGTTTCGATCTCGATCGATCCGATCGCGGGCGCGCCGTCGAGCCAGTCGAGCCGCAGGTAGCGCGGTCCCGCGCCCTCGAGCGCGATGCGTTCCTGCACCAGCAGGTCGCCGCCGCGGCCGACCTTCAGCAGTTGCGTGCTGCCGAGCGAGCGCCAGCTGCGCAGGTCGTCGCTCGCTTCAACGGCGACACGGCCCTGGTAGCTGTCGTCGCTCACATGCACGAGCAGCGCGTCGACCTCGCCGTCCGCATGCGACAGGTCGACGAGATCGGCCGCATGCTTCGCGCGAGCCGGCGCGGTGACGGCCGCGCGCAGCGAGCCGTCCGGCGCGACCGACACGCCGAGCGGCGCCTGACCGTCGTCGGCGCGCGCGGGCGGCAGCGGGAACCAGTGCACCGGCGTGCGCGCCGGCGGCACGGCGGCCGCCGCAGGCGCATCGAGCGAATACGGCACGGGCTCGCCGGCGCCGTTGAACACGCGCACGTCGCCGAGATCGTCGCGCCGGCTGGCCGCATAGACGGCCTGCGGCACGGTGAGCTGGTAATACGCGGCGCTGCCGTCGAGATCGAGCGAGAAGCGCCGGGCGACGCGTTCCGCGCCGGGGGCGCCGTCGGCCGTCGCGAACGACGTCAGCAGGCTCAGGCCGAGCAGGGCTGCGAGTCGTTTCATGGTTGGGTGTCGCCCGGTTGGGCCGCGGCCTTCGGCGGCAGCGGCGAGAAATAGCCGATCAACAGCAGCAGGATGCCGATGCCGATGAACGACACGATCCGTTCGATGCCGGTGACGTGCGACAGGTCGAACAGGAACAGCTTGATCACCGTGAGCGCGAGGAGTGCGGCGCCGACGAACCACAGCGGACGCAAGCCGCGGCGCGTGGCCCAGATCATCGTCGCGAGCGCGCAGAGCGTCCAGTACACGGAGACCGACGCCTGCACGAGCGTCGATTCCGCCATCGCGTCGAATGCGTACGGCACGCCGGTCCAGTGATGCAGCGTGCGCAGCAGGATCGCGTTCAGCCACAGGAAGGCCGTTGCGCCGGCCGCGCCGAGCAGTTCGACGCGATAGTTGCCGAACGGCCAGCCGAGCGTGCGCGCACGCACGAACCACGACGCGGCGAGCGCATAGACCACCACCAGCACGAGGTCGAGCGGATTGAGCAGAGGAATGCGCGCCCAGCTGCCGCCGTCCTGCGTGAAGTTCGCGTAGAAGGTCCAGGCCCACATCACGACGATCAGCGGCAGCGACGCCAGCGCGCACACGCGCGCGATGCCGTTGCGGCGCGTCAGCCACATGCCGGCGAACGCGAACAGGCTCCAGCCGACCATGAACACCTGCTGGATGCCGAACGAGGACAGCACGGTGTCGATGTCGTAGGCCAGGTGGAAACGCTGATGCAGCGTGCGCAGCAGCAGCGCGTTGAACCACAGGAACACGGTCGCGAGCGCGGCGAGATCGGCCGCCAGCGGATGCCAGGTGACCCCGAGCGTCTTCAGGCGGCGCAGCCAGGTGGCGAACGCGACGAAGATCAGCAGTTGCGCGACGTCGAGCGGATTGAGCAGCGGCAGCCAGAACAGCGGCGACGCATCGCCGTCGCTCGTCACGCTGGCGATGCTCCACAGCCACAGCAGCGCGGCGAGCGGCGCAGCCCCCCATACCTGATACGCGCGCGGGAACGCGGCGACCGGCCAGCGCAGGCGCGAGCCGGGGCCCGACACCAGCAGAAGCAGCGCGCCGAAGCCGTAGGCCCACGCGCTCCAGCTCCACGCGCCTTCGGGGACGAACGCGCGCAGGCGCCAGAAGCCCTCGAGCGAGAACAGCCCGCACAACGTCCAGAACATCAGCGTGTGCAACGGCGCGATCACGGGAACGGGGATGGCCGCCACGGCCAACGTGCCCGCCGCGCCCGCCGCGCTCGCCGCCGGACCGGCTGCCGCCGTGCCGCGCGACTGCCGCAGCAGCAGCGCATAGCATGCGATGACGGCGATCGGCCACGCGAACGCGCCCATGCCCGACAGCGGCGCCTCGTGCGAATCGAACGCGCGCAACGCGAGCAGCGCGAGCACCGGCGTCAGCGCGAGTGCCGGCCATTCGGCGATCGGCCACGCGAGCTTGCGGCGCGCGACGTGCGCGAGCCACGCGGTGCCGGCGGCGAACAGCGCGGTCGCGTCGACGACGAACCGGTCCGCATGCAGGTCGACGTGACGGCCCGCGTAGACGAGGATCTCGTGCAGTCCGCCGCTCAGCCACCACAGCAGCCCCCACGCCGCGGCGGCCGCGCCGACGTCCGGCATCCACGCGTGCCACATGCGCGCTTCGTCGCGTCCGTGCAGCCACCAGCCCGTGAACAGCCCGGCGAGCGCGATCAGCAGCATTGCGATGTATGCGCTGTTGAGCACCGGCAGCGCGTTCGTGTCGGCCGGGCCGAGCAGGCTCGTGAAGAATGCGCCGGCCGCGGCGATCTGCATCAGCAGGCCGAAGCCGAACGGCGCAAGGCGCTTCTCGCGCACGCCGACCCACACGATCGCCGCGCCTTCGATCGCCCACGCGGCACTGGTCGTCGGGCCCGAGAACGCGAGCGGCACCGCGAGCGTCGCGAAGATCACCGCGAGCGCGAGCATCGCTTCGAACAGCAGCGCGAGACGATCGCGGCGCCGCGCGAGCCAGGTGGCGATCGCGACATAGAACGCCGACAGCGCGACCGCGCTCCATGCGAGCCCGAACGGCATGTCCTTCACGAGCGACGCCTGCAGCGCGGTCGCGACGATCGGCGTGCCGAACACGAGCGTGCCGTCGACATAGTGGCGCAGCGCCAGTTCGCGTTTCACCGCGTACAGCAGCGCGATGCCGACATACATCAGGAAGAACAAGATCAGGAACGGCTCGGTGGTCGCGAACAGCGCGGGGCGGTACGCCGTCACGCCCCACGTCGAGCCGATCGTGAACGTGAACACGAAGCCGAGCAGGTTCAGCGGACGCCATGCCTTGAACCACGCGATCGCGAAGATGCCTGCGTTCAGCAGTGCGTAGTAGCTGAACAGCGCGACATGGCTGCCGTGGCCGGTCGACAGCAGCACCGGCGCGAGAAAGCCGCCCGCGCTGCCCATGAACGCGAGCGGCAGCGCGTTCTGCTTCACCGCGAGGAACGCGCTCAGCGCGCACACCGCGACCATCAGCGGGAACGCCGCGCCGACCGGCAGCAGCGCGTAGAGCTTGGTCGCGGCGAAGATCGTCAGGTACAGGATGCCGATGCCGCCACCCTGCAGCACGAGACCGTACGCCGCGCGGCGCGCACGCACGCGCCAGCCGATCGCGAGCAGCGCGGCCGCGGCGAGCGCCGTGCCGGCCAGGCGGAATTCGATCGGCAGCATGTCGTTGTCGGCCGCGTACTTGAGCAGGAATGCGACGCCGAAGAACAGCACGATGATGCCGACGCGCACGACCGTGTTGCCGCCGAGCAGCCAGTCGCGCGCGGCGCGGAGCGCGCGTTCGGCGATACCGGGTTCGCGGGGTTCGGGCGGGGCGGGTGGGGCGGGCGGCGTGGTCGTTGCGGGCGCACTCGTCGGTGCGCCGGCGGCGGCAGGTGCGGCGCTCGTCCGCGTGGCGACTGCCGGCGCGGGCGCGGGCGCGGACGTCGACGACGGCACGCCGGCGCTCGCGACCGCAGGCTGCACGGATGGTCGAGGCGGGATCGCGGCGGGCGCAGGCGTGATGGCGGAGGGAGGCGTCGACGGCACCTGCGCGGCGCTGCCGGTCGCTGCGGCACCGGCCTTCGCGCCTGCGAGCTGGCCGCGCAGCACGTCGAGCTCGCGCGTGAGCGCGTCGACCGCCGCTTCGAGGCGCGCGACGCGATCGGCGAGCGGCACGGGAGCGGGTTGCGGCGTCGCGGAAATCGCGAACGCGTCGGGGGGCGTACCGCCGTGCGTGTGCTTGCGTTGCTGCAGCGCGTAGCCGATGCAGAACCCGGCCGCCGCACCGAGCAGTGCGCCGTTGGCGGCGGAGAAATCCCCGAACAATGCGGCGATACCGCCCACGATGAAACCGATTGCGGCAAAAGCCCAATTCATCGCCTTGCTCCCTCTCTCATTTCGTTATCGTCCTTCGATCGTCGCGCGGCGCGATCGAGGCTGTTTCCGCATGGCCGGCAGGCGAACCGGCATGCGCGGACTGCCGGCGCAGCGCCATGCGCAAGGCGCGCGGCGACGTCGCGATCGGCGTGTTTGCCGGAATGTATCACAATGGCCATGGGGGATTTTCTGGGTTGCGGGCGGGCCGCGAAGCATGGCTGCCGCGCGTTCGCGGCGCCTGTTTTCGTACGACCATTCTTTTTGCCGGCGCCGGGCAGGCGAACGGTCCGATCGGACGTGGAATTGTCGCAAAGCGACGCGCGGTTTTTGCGGGTTGTCGCAAAACGCCGCCGCTCGCGCGTCGCGCTGCTGCGCACAAGTCACGCCCGCGATGCCCGCCGTTGCTGGCTGTGCGCGTATTGCGTTGCCGCAATCGGGGGCCGCCGAGCGCCGCGCCCCGCCGGGCGGGCCTGCGGGGTGTGTCGTATTTGCGCAAGCGTTTGTCGTAATTCGTCGGCAGGTCGGGGTTTTTTCTGGCAACTATGTAGGCACGTTGAGTCACACGCGTGAGTCCCCGCTACACGAGGAGAAGGTTTCGATGGATGCCCCCAAGGTCGTAGTCGAAGGTCTGAGCAAGGTATTTGGAAGCAACCCGCAGCAGGCGCTCGACATGCTCGCCGCCGGCGCAACGAAAGACGATGTGCTCAAGCGTACCGGTCAGGTCGTCGGTGTGCACAACGTTTCGTTCGACGTGCAGGAAGGCGAAATATTCGTGCTGATGGGCCTGTCCGGCTCCGGCAAATCCACGCTGATCCGCCTCGTGAACCGGCTGGTCGATCCGAGCGCCGGCAAGGTGCTGATCGACGGGCTCGACGTCGCGTCGGCACGCCGCTCGGCGCTGACCGCGCTGCGCCGCAAGGACATGAGCATGGTGTTCCAGTCGTTCGCGCTGATGCCGCATCGCACCGTGGTGTCGAATGCCGCGTTCGGCCTCGAGGTCGCGGGCGTCGGCAAGAAGGAACGCGAACGCCGTGCGATGGAGGTGCTCGAGCAGGTCGGCCTCGCACCGTTCGCGCACAAGCTGCCGTCCGAGCTGTCGGGCGGCATGCAGCAGCGCGTCGGCCTGGCCCGCGCGCTGGCCGTGAACCCGTCGCTGATGATCATGGACGAGGCGTTCTCCGCGCTCGATCCGCTCAAGCGCCGCGAAATGCAGGACGTGCTGCTGCAACTGCAGAAGGAACAGCGCCGCACGATCATGTTCGTGTCGCACGATCTGGAAGAGGCGCTGCGCATCGGCAACCGCATCGCGATCATGGAAGGCGGCCGGCTCGTGCAGGTCGGCACGCCGCAGGACATCATCGCGAACCCGGCCGACGACTACGTGCGCGCGTTCTTCGACGGCATCGACACGAGCCGCTATCTGACCGCGGGCGACCTGATGCAGACGGGCGCCGTGCCGACCATGTCGAAGTGCGACGCCGCGAACGTCGCGGCGACGCTGAACGGCAGTGCCGAATATGCGTTCGTGCTCGACGCCGCACGCAAGATCCGCGGCTTCGTCACGCGCGAGGCGATCGGTCAGGACACGCCGTCGGTGCGGCCGATCGAAAGCATCCGGCGCGATGCGTCGCTCGAACATGTCGTCGCGCGCGTCGTCGCGAGCCCGAATGCACTGCCCGTCGTCGACGACGACGGCTGCTACTGCGGCTCGGTCGACCGCGCTCTTATCCTGAAGGCCATCACGCGTTCGCGAGGCTCCCATGTCTGAAATGATTCCGCTCGGTACCTGGGTCGACCAGTCCGTTCACTACCTGCTCGATCATGACGCGGCGACGTTCGATGCGATCGGCCGCGCGATCGAGGGGCTCGCCGCCTTCGTCGAGCACAGCCTGCAGGCGATCCCGATGTGGCTGATGATGGCGATCTTCATCGGCGTCGGCTTGTGGCGCGTGGGCTGGCGTTTCGCGCTGTTCACCACCGCGTCGCTGCTGCTGATCTTCGCGACGGGCTTCTGGGATCAGACGGTCATCACGCTCGGCCTCACGCTGTCGTCGACGATCATCAGCCTCGTGCTCGGCATTCCGCTCGGCATCTGGGCCGCGAAGAGCAAGTGGGTCGCCGCGATCGTGCGTCCGATCCTCGACCTGATGCAGACGATGCCCGCGTTCGTCTACCTGATTCCGGCCGCGATGCTGTTCGGTCTCGGCCGCGTGCCGGGGATCCTGTCGACGGTGATCTTCGCGATGCCGCCGGCCGTGCGCCTGACGAGCCTCGGCATCCGTCACGTGAACCGCGAGATCGTCGAAGCCGGCCAGGCATTCGGCTGCACGCCGTGGCAGCTGCTGTACAAGGTGCAGTTCCCGAACGCGCTGCCGTCGATCATGCAGGGCGTGAACCAGACCATCATGATGGCGCTGTCGATGGTGATCATCGCGTCGATGGTCGGCGCGGGTGGCCTCGGCAACGACGTGCTCGCAAGTATCCAGCGCCTCGACATCGGCCTCGGCTTCGAAAGCGGTCTGTCGGTCGTGCTGCTCGCGATCATTCTCGACCGCATCACCGAGAGCTTCGGCCGCGCGCCGGGCACCGCGAAAGCACCGCTGTTCTCGGGCCTGAAGCAGCTGTTCCGCGCGAAGGCCGCGCCCGCGCAAGCGTAAGCAACCAGCGGCCGGTTCGACTTCCGGCCGCCTCTTCCGATTCGATACCGGCTTCCGTGGCGTTTGCCACGGGGCTGGCTGCGTGCAACCTGCTCAACCGTTCGCCAGGAGCTCGATGTGACGTCCGCCGCCGCTGCCGCCGTGCCCGCCGCTCGCGTTTCACCGGTTTCGTCCCTTGCCCATTTCGGCTTCCTGACGCTGCCGCACTTCTCGATGATCGCGTTCTCGAGCGCGGTCGAAGTGCTTCGGATGGCGAACTACGTTGGGCGTGCCGATCACTACCAGTGGTCGATCTATTCGCTCGACGGCGCCCCCGTGCGGGCCAGCAACGGCATCGCGGTGCGGCCGACCCAGGCGCTCGACTACACGAACCTGCCCGACGTGATGATCGTGTGCGGCGGGATTCACATCCGCGAGGTGGTCGACGACGGCGCGCGCGACACGCTCGCGGCGCTCGCCGAACGCGGGCTGCCGCTGGGCGGCATCTGCACCGGCGCGTATGCGCTGATGTCGGGCGGCCTGCTCGACGGCTATCGCTGCACCGTGCACTGGGAGAACCTGTCCGCGCTGCATGCGGAGTTTCCGCAGGTGGGGTTCGCCGACGAGCTGTTCGTCGTCGATCGCGACCGGCTCACCTGCACCGGCGGCACCGCGCCGCTCGACCTGATGCTGAATCTCGTCGGCATGCGTTTCGGCCAGCAGCTCGCCGCGCAGGTGTCCGAGCAGTTCATCCTCGAACGCATCCGCAGCTCGACCGATACGCAGCCGATCCCCGTCGATGCGCGCGTCGGCTTCTCGCGCGCGGAACTGATCGAGGTCGTGCGGCTGATGGAAGCGAACATCGAGGAGCCGCTGTCGCTCGAGGAACTCGCGCGGCTCGTGCGGCTGTCGCAGCGTCACCTGCAGCGGATGTTCAAGGTGTACCTGAACGTGTCGCCCACTCACTATTACCTGACGCTTCGGCTGAAACGCGCGCGCGACCTGCTGCGCACGACGGATGCGTCGATCGCGCGCGTGACGACGACGTGCGGATTCCATTCGCCGTGTCACTTCAGCAAGGCGTATCGCGCGCAGTTCGGTCACGCGCCGAGCTACGAGCGACGGTTGCCGGGGCGCTGACGCAACCCGCGCGAACCATTCGGTCCGCGACGCCGCCGGGATCGCGGCGCGCGGCTTCAACCATCGATCCCGCCCCCATGAAAAACGACGTCACTTTGAGGAGAAGACAGATGAAGCGCCAATTGATCGCAGCGGTATGCGGGATCGGGATGGCCGCGCCGATGTCGGCGGTTTATGCGGCCGACCCGCCCGTATGCAAGAACGTGCGCTTCGCGGACGTCGGCTGGACCGACATCGCTGCCACCACCGGTCTTGCAGCGACGATGCTGCAGGGGCTCGGCTACGCGCCGACCAAGACGATCGCGTCGGTGCCGATCACGTTCGCGGGCATCAAGAGCAAGCAGATCGACGTGTTCCTCGGCTACTGGTCGCCGACGATGGACCCGATCATCCAGCCGTTCACGAAGGCCGGCACGATCAAGGTGCTCGCCACGCCCAACCTGACCGGCGCGAAATACACGCTCGCGGTGCCCGACTACGTGTACCAGGGCGGCCTGAAGTCGTTCGCCGACATCCAGAAGTACGCCGACAAGCTCAACGGCAAGATCTACGGGATCGAACCGGGCAACGACGGCAACCTGCTGATCAAGAAGATGATCGACGGCAACCAGTTCGGCCTCGGCAAGTTCAAGATGGTCGAGTCGAGCGAGGCCGGGATGCTGGTCGAGGTGAACCGCGCGATCCGCGACAAGCAGTGGATCGTGTTCCTCGGCTGGGAACCGCATCCGATGAACGTGCAGATGAAGATCGACTACCTGAGCGGCGGCGACGACGTGTTCGGCCCGAACTACGGCGAGGCGAAGGTGCTGACGGCCACGCCGCCGGACTACGCGCAGCGTTGCCCGAACGTCGCGAAGTTCGTGTCGAACCTGCAGTTCACGACGTCGATCGAGAACCACGTGATGTTGCCGATCATGAACAAGGAAGACCCGAACAAGGCCGCCGCCGAGTGGCTGAAGGCGAATCCGCAGGCGCTCGACAAGTGGCTGGCCGGCGTGACGACGCTCGACGGCAAGCCGGGCCTGCCGGCGGTGAAGGCGTATCTCGGCGTGCATTGAGCGTCGACGTGACCGGCGCGCTCGCCGAAGGCGGCGCGCCGGCGTGATGAAACGCGGCCCTCCCGTATCGTGCGGGCGGGCCGCGTTGCTTTCGGGCTGCGCGTCGATCGGCGCGAAGCCGGCCCGCGAACACCTCGTCACGATTCCTTCGTCGCCGCCGGCACGTCGAACACGCGATCGAATGCCCACTGGAACACGAACGCGTAGCAGAAGAAGAACGCGAACAGCCCGATGTCGACGACGAACGCGTCGAACCACGAGATGTCGAGCCACCACGATACGACCGGCACGAGGATGAAGATGAGCCCGCCCTCGAAGCCGGTCGCATGCAGGATCCGTCGCGCGAGCGTGCGCGCAGGCTGCCGGCGCGACGCTTCCCAGCGCTCGAACAGCGCGTTGAAGATCATGTTCCACAGCAGCGCGATCGCCGACATCGTCGCGGACAGCGCGCCCGAATAGACCAGACCCTGCTTGAAGAGCGCCGCGATCGCGGGCGAGATGCAGGAAATGGCGATCGCTTCGTAGAGCACCGCCTGCGTGATCCTGCGCGGTAGGCCTTGCACGTTGGTTCTCCGGTTCGACGGTCGTTGGTTCGTCGATGGTTGGGCGGCGGGTTGGCCGCTGCTGCGTGCTGCGGCCGCCGTGCCGCGACGTCCCGGAAGGCTACCCGCGTTGCGCGCGTGCCTCAATTCACCTAATCTCACGCGGATTGAATCGAATTCAACCCGGCCGGATCCGGCCCGCGAGGCGTCGTGTTCTCGAAAATTCCCCTGACCGCATTACGTGTATTCGAGTCGTGCGCGCGGCTCGGCACGTTCAAGGCGGCCGCCGACGAACTGTCCGTGACGCCGGCGGCCGTGTCGCATCAGATCAAGTCGCTCGAAAGCCGACTCGGCGTGCTGCTGTTCGAGCGCGGCGCGAGCGGCGTGCGGTTGACGGACGAGGGCGGGCAACTGTTTCGCGCGTGTCACGACGCGCTGCTCGGCATGAGCCGCGGGCTCGATGCGCTGCGGCCCGCGACGGCCGATGCGCGCACGCTGGTGCTGACCACCACGCCCGCGTTCGCCGCGATGTGGCTGATTCCGCGGCTCGGCCGGTTCCGGCGCGTCGATCCGCAGTTGCACATCAAGGTGGAAACCGGCAACGCGCTCGTCGATCTCGAACGCGACGCGCGGGTCGATCTCGCGATCCGCGCGACGTCGCGCACGTTTCCCGCGCTGCACGAGATCGCGCTGATCGACGAGTATTTCGGCGCGTATGCGGCGCGCGGCCTCGACGTCGGGCGCGCGAACGAGCGTATCGAGCTGATCGAGACCACCTGGGATGCGCCGCTTCCCGTGTCGGTCGACTGGGCGTCTTGGTGCCGTGCGGCCGGCCGCGAAGCATGGCTCGAGCGCGCGGTGTTCCGCCATTACGACGACGAGCATTACGCGCTGCAGGCCGTGCTGCATGGGCAGGGTGTCGGGCTGCTCAGTTCGGTGCTGGCCGCCGAGCACGTCGAACGCGACGCGCTGACGCCGATCGATGCATCGGTGCGGCTCGCCGGCGCGCGTTTCGTCGCGCTGTGCCGGCCCGGGCGAGAGCGCGAGCCGCGGGTCCGGCGGTTTCTCGACTGGCTTGAAGCGGAAATCGTGCAGACGCGCGACGCGGTCGCGCGGATCGCGCCGCCGACGTAAAGCAACGGGCGGGCGCTTGCCGTCGGCGCGCGCTGCATGTGAGTCGTTCGTTATCCGAAGCGCACGCAATACACCGGCGGCAAATGCGCGGAGACCTGCCGCCAGTTTTCGCCGCCGTCCGCGGAGGTCCATAACCCGCCCGTCGTCGACGCCATCGCGAGACGCGTGCCGGTGTCGTCCACCGCGAGCCCGTGCCGATAGACGAGATCGTAGGCCGGCGCAGGCGGCAACCCGTTCGACAGGCTCTCGAAGCTGCGGCCGCCGTCGCGCGTGCGCGTGACGACGAAGCGGCCGTTCACCGGAATCCGGCACGCATCCTTCACGGCGGGGACGAACCACGCAGTGTCGGGGTCTGCCGGATGCACGGCGACCGCGAAGCCGAAGCTCGACGGCTGCGCTTCGATCCGCTGCCAGTGCGCGGCACCGTCGGTCGAGCGGAAGATCGCGCAGTGATGCTGGGTCCACAGCACATCGGGGTTGGCCGCGCACTGGACGACGCGATGCGGGTCCTGCACGTTGGGTTCGCCGCGCCGCTCGGGCGGCATGTAGTCGGCCTCCATGCCGTCGGCGCTCACGCGCCAGGTCGCGCCGCCGTCGAAGGTCTGCCAGACGCCGCCGCACGAGATGCCGATCGTCACGTGCCGGCTGTCGCGCGGATCGACCATCACCGAATGGATGCCCGGCGCATCGTAGCCGCCGCCGAACCACTCGGGGCGCTCCGGGCGATCCCACAGCGGGCGGTTGAGCGCCCACGAATCGCCGCCGTCGTCGGAGCGGAAGAGGCCGCCCGGTATCGTGCCGGCCCACAATACGCCCGGTCCGTCCGCGCCGCCGGCTTCGAGCGACCAGATCTGCTGAAGCGTCCACGGCGGGCGGGGCGGGGTGGGCGCTTCGTCGTGCGCGTCGCCGGTGCCGGCATGGGCGCTGACGTCGGCGCGCGGTTCATCGGCGGGCTGCGGCGGATAGACGGGGACCGCACATTCTTCCCATGCGGCGGCTCCGGCACGCCTGCGGTGCAGCTTGACCCCGAAATGGCCGAGATTGAGCGCCGCATACAGCGTGCCGTCGCGCGGGTCGGCCAGTGCCATGCTGACCGGTTCGCCGACGAAGTGCGGCTCGCCGAGCGCCCAGCCGCCGTTGCCGTCGGCGTGCAGCACGAACAGGCCCTTGCGGGTCGCGACGAGCAGTCGATCGTTCATGTCGGATGTCTCCTGTGGGCGCGGCCGCGCGCTCGTTTGGATGGCGATGCGTCCCTTTATCCGCCGGACAGCGCCTGCACGACGTACACGCGGCTGCCGTTGCCGAGCGGATCGGACAGATGTTGCCGGTCGCGTACCGGCTGGCCGTCGATGAACACCGACAGGTGCTTTCGCAGCGCGCCCTGGTCGTCGACGATATAGCCGCGCAGCCGCGGCTGTTCACCGAAGACGGTTTCAAGCGCTTCGCCGAGCGTCCGTGCGTCGATGTCGCGCTCGGGCGTGTCGATATGGCGCTGGATCGACGCCGCGAAGAAGAGGTGTGCCATGGCGGTGGCTGGCAGGAGCCGTGCGGGGGGACGGTCTGTAGTGTAGGCGATCGATCGGGCCGGCAGCGACATTGCCGTACGGCCGGCGGCGCGGCGCCGTTGCTGCGCCGCGCAACGGCCGTGGTGCCTGATCCCCGTCGATGCGCTATGCGTACTTGTCGCCGACCGTACTGCGGATCGGATAGGTGTCGTAGACGATGATCATGCGCTCGATGCGCGCGTCGTCGTCGAATTCGAAGACGTCGACACACTCGAATTGCACCGCGGTGCCGTCCTTCAGTCCCCAGTCGTAGACGAAATAGCCGGTGGCCCGACGTGCGCCCGTGGCGCTGACGCAGATGTCGATCGGCGTGATCCGGCTTTGTCCGGAGGCCGCCGCGACTTTTTCGAAGAAGGGCAGTGGCGACATCCAGCCGAGGAACGGCGAAAATATCTGCGCATCCGGCGTGAACAATGCGCAGATCGCGGCGACGTTGCCGCTCTCGAGCGCTTTGAGGTAGGTATCGACCTGCCGCGTGTATAGTGCGTCGGACGACGAGACCATGGTATTTCTCCGCTGATTGTTGACGAGCCAGCCACGACAGCCGTCGCGAACCGGTTCAACCACGATAGCGATGCAGCGATGACCGAACAAACGAATAATCCGCAACCCGGGTATGCCGCCCGCGCATATCCGCTCGCGGATCTCACCCGTGCGCTGCCGCCGCTGACGGCATTCCAGGCGTTCGTCGCCGCCGCCGAACTCGGCAGCTTCAACCGCGCAGCCGAGCATCTGTGCCGGACCCAGGGTGCGGTGAGCCGTCAGGTGCAGCAACTGGAAGCGCATTACCGGTGTGCGTTGTTCGTCCGTCATGCGTCGGGATTGACGTTGACCGCGGAAGGCGGCGCGCTGCTGACGGTGGCCGTCGACGTACTCTCGCAACTGGCGCAACACGCGCGCGCGCATGCGCATGCCGCGTCGACTCTCACATTGCGCTTGCCCTCCACGTTCGCGATTCGCTGGCTGTTGCCGCGGCTGTCGGCGCTCAATCATGCGTTGCCGCGCACGGAGTTGCGCATTCACACGTCGGCGGACGACACGCCGGATTTCACCGACGCCGGTTTCGATGCGATCGTCGTGCGCGGCAGCGGAAGCTGGGCGGGCATGGTGGCCGTGCCGCTGTTCGACGAATGCCTCACGCCGATGTGTACGCGCGAGGCGGGCGCGGTGCTGAAGTCGATCGCCGATCTCGCGCACGCGACACTGCTGCATCCCGCCAGCAATCGCGACGAATGGCGATGCTGGCTGGACGCCGTCGGCGCAACGCAGGTCGACCCGGGCACCGGGCTCGTGTTCGATACGCTCGAGCTGACATTGACGGCCGCGTCGGACGGGCACGGCGTCGCGATCGGCGATCCGCGCATGGCGGCGGATCGGCTGGAAGCCGGCGCGCTGGTCGCGCCGTTTCCGGAGGTGGTACGCAACGGTCTGGGCTACTACCTCGTGTACCCGGTGCAGCGCGCCGCTCAACCCGCGATTCAAGCGCTCACGGAGGTGCTGACGCGGCTTGCGCGCGAGGATTGACCGCAAGGCGCGTGCGCCGGGCGGGTTGCTAGACCGGAATCGACCGCCCCCGCACCCTGATCCCGAGCCGCACGACGCCGATCACCGCATTCGACAGCCACATCAGCAAGCGCGGCATGCCGCGCCGGCGGATATCGAGCAGCAGCACGATCCGCACTTCGTCACTGTCGTTCCACACTTCGTGCACGAAGGTGTCGTCCCACAGCAGGAAGCAGCCTTCGTCGAGCCGGTAGTCGCGGCCGTCGACCTTCAGCACGGCGGCCGGCGCGCCGTCCGCGCGCTTCGGCATCGACAGCACCAGATAACCGCGCAGGATGCCGCGGAACGGCCCGCGATGCGGCGGGATATGCTTGCCGGGCGCGAGGAACGACAGCGACGCGGACAGCACGTCCGGCGACGCCGCGACGATCGATTCGACGGTCGGGCAGCGCGACAGGTTGCGCGGGAACGGCTGGCCGTAAGCCTGCATGATGAACATCCGCCAGTCGCGCGCATCGTTGGCCGAGATGTCGTGCTGCTCGCGCATGATCTCGTGGAAGCGCGGGATGCGCGGCAGGTCGCGCGCGACGGCCAGCGCTTCCGCGCGAATGGCCGGCCACGCACGAACGAATCGCTCGGCGTCGGGAAACGCGGCCGTATCGAGCACGGCGCCGCCGTCGAGATGGCGGTCGTACAGCGTGCGAAGCAGGCCGGCTGCATAGTCGTAAGCGACGGACATGATCGAGGGGCGATCCACAAGGTGTCGTCAGTCTGCCCCACGCGCGGTGGGGCCTGCGTTACGTCAGGTTACGCCGGCTGACGAAAGAATGACAGATCGGTGAAGGTCCGGTGCGAGCGCTCCGGCATTCCGGGAATAAACGTACGCCCCGCGTCGTCATACGGGTGTAGCACCTCGTTTCGTTGACTTCCGAAGGAGTGGAGCATGAATACGCATTGGCTGGTGGCCGCCACGGTGGCGGCGATGTCCGTCGCGAGTGTCGCGACGCCTGCGTCGGCACAGGCACTGACGCGCGCGCAGGTCAGGCAGCAACTGATCGACGCCGAAACCAACGGGCTGCGCTTCGTGACCGATACGTCGTATCCGGACGTAAGTCCGCTGTTCCAGCAGCAGGCCGGGCAACTGCCTCGGCATCAGGCCGAAACCGCGGTCGGCGGCGATCCGGCGGGGACGTCCGATGCGGGCAGGCCGGCGGCGCAACCGACCCGCCCGCGCCCGGCCGCATGCGTCGGCCCCGAGAGCTTTTGCACGCCGTATTTCGGAAGCTGACGCAGCGGACCGCCGCGGCGGGTTCGACATTCACGAAGGTTGATCGGCACGCAACATTGAAGGAGTTGATGATGAAAACTTATATCGCACTACTGATGATGATCGGCGCAATCTC
This sequence comes from Burkholderia sp. Bp8986, assembly GCF_003854225.1. Taxonomy (NCBI): domain Bacteria; kingdom Pseudomonadati; phylum Pseudomonadota; class Betaproteobacteria; order Burkholderiales; family Burkholderiaceae; genus Burkholderia; species Burkholderia sp. Bp8986. Next base: position 24,543 of record NZ_QTQM01000011.1, read on the forward strand.
CGGTCAGTCCGCATTCGCGCAATCGAATGCGCCGCTCACGCGTGCCCAGGTTCGCGAGGAGCTGATTCGTCTGGAAGCGGCCGGGTACGATCCGTCGAAGGGGGACGACGGCGAATATCCGGCGGACATTCAGGCCGCGCAGGCGAAACTCGCCGAGCAGGATCGCGCGAGGATGGCGGCTTCGGCTTCGGCTTCGGCTTCGGCTGCCGCGCCTGCGCCGGCCTCCGTCATGCCGGCGCAGGCCGGCAACTAGGAGCCGACATGTACGTGTGTGTCTTCAGGCCGTCGTGTTCGCGGTACGGCGATACGCATGCCGTTCGCGGCACGCGGCCCGGTCGAACGGCACGGACGGCCAGGCCGTCGACCGCGCGCCGCTTCGCGCGGCGCCGCGACCGTCTCGTTGCCCGTTTCCGTTGGGCGCGCAGGTGGATCGCGGGATGAGCGGCGATGCGGACGAGATGCGATCCGCCATCGGCGGACTGCTGTCCGCGATGACGCGCAACGATGCCGGCGGCGGGATTACCAGGGCATCATCCGCTGCATGACCTGGTCGCGAAGGATGAAACGATGCGCGACCGCGGCAGCGACGTGAAGGCAGATGCCGCCGAACAGCACCCACGCGAGGATGCCGTGCACGTCGCCCATCGCATGCCCGAATCCCGATCCGGCCGCCGACAGCGCAGGCAGCGGCACGATGCCGAGCAGCGTCACGGCCCAGGCACGCGACGACGCATTGATCCAGCCGAGCAACGGCACCGCGATCAGCAGCGCATAGAGCCCGAAGTGCGTCGCGCCGGACACGGCGCGCATCGCGGGCGACAACTGGTCGGCGGGCGGACGATGCGTCACGCGCCAGAGTACGCGGCAAGCCATCGCGGCGAGCAGCGCGGTGCCCACGATCAGGTGCGCGGCGATCAGGCCGACCGGTTGCGTATCGCGATGCACGTCGGGCATCGTCCAGCCGATTGCATACTGCGCGACGACGAGCGCCACGATCAGCCAGTGGAGAAGGCGTGCGACTGCATCGTATCGGGCGGAGGTAGACATGAAAGCTCCTGGCAAGCGGGTGGGGACCGTATCTTCCGGAGGATTCTACGGCCGAATCCTTAACAAAACGTTAAGCGTGCGGCCGCGCATCGGATTCACCCCGTGACGCATGCGCGCTCTTGACCCGGGCGGCGTCGGCCGACGGCAACACGATCGCGACGCCGGGGCCGTATCCGCCGATGCCGGGCCCGAACCGCACGCGGCCGCCGAACCATCGCGCGATGCGCTGGATGATCGACAGCACGGACCCGCTGCCGGGCTGCTTGTGCGCCGGATCGTCGGTTGCAAGCGCCACCACGCACGGGTGTGTCGTGCCGGTTCCGCTGGGTTGCGCCGCGCGTACCCGAAGCGTCTTTCACGGCGATGACATTCCGCATCCGGACCGTCATCGCGACCGCGATCCTGTCGGCCCGTAAGGTGGCCCACGCGGCGTTCAGGGCCGCGGACGTTCGCGGCTGTGCGCGCGTGACCGGAATCGATCGCCGCACGGTAGTCGTGTCATCTGATTGCGCGTACCGTCGGTTGGTCATCCTTGATATCCGGCTCAACGGGAATCGACACGGCGGCGTGTCCGGGCGAGCGCGCGTTCGCGCGTGCCGGCCGGGGCGTCGCGGTCATTGGGCCACCACTGGGGAGAAGCATGATCCTGTTGCATCTGCTGCACGCGCTGGCCGGCGCGATGTCGATCGCCTGCGGACTGGGCGTGTTGCTCGGCATTGCCTACACGGTCACGGCCAGCGTGCTGGTCGGCCGGTTCTTTTCCCGCGCGCGGTCGGTGCCGTGCGATTATCCGGGCGTCACCGTCGCGAAGCCGCTGCACGGCGACGAATGGAATCTCGTACAGCATCTCGAAAGCTTCTTCGTGCAGGATTATCCGGGGCCGGTACAGCATCTGTTCGGCGTGCACGATGCGGGCGATGCGGCGCTCGCGGCCGTCGAAACGTTGCGCAGGCGCCATCCGGACGCGAACATCAAGGTCGTCGCCGACGCGCGACTGTACGGGCCGAACCGCAAGATCGCGAATCTCGTCAACATGCTCGAACACGCGGAACATTCAGTGCTGTGTCTTGCCGACAGCGACGTGCTGGTCGAGCGCGATTATCTGCGTGCCGTCGTCGGCGCGCTGCAGCAGCCGGAAGTCGGCATCGTGACGAGCGTGTATCGCGGCATCGCGTCGCCGGGCTTCTGGCCCGGTGTCGCCGTCGCGATGACGAACTACCATTTCCTGCCGGGCGTCATCACCGGGCTTTTCATCGGGCGCGCCCGTCCGTGCTTTGGCCAGACGATTGCGATCACGCGCGCGACGCTCGAACGCATCGGCGGGCTCGCGCGTTTCGCGCATCACCTGGCCGAGGATCACGCGCTCGGCGAAGCAGTGCGGCAGATCGGCGCGCAGGTCGTCGTCCCGCCGTTGGTCGTCGGGCACGCCTGTGTCGAAGAGACGTTCGCCACGCTGTACGCGCACGAATTGCGCTGGAGCTGCACGATCCGCGCGGCGGACCGGCTCGGTCACGCCGGGTCGGTGCTGATGCACCCGTTGCCGCTGGCGGTGCTGGCCGTGCTGTTTTCCGGCGGCACGCTCGCCGCCTGGGGGCTGGCGTTCGCGGCGCTCGTCGCGCGGGCGCTGCTGATGTTGAAGACGAGCCGCGCCACCGGCGCGGGTCTGCGCGGCGCGCTCTGGTTGCCGTTCGTCGATTTCCTGCAGTTCGTGGTGTTCGTGTCGAGTTTCTTCTCGTCGCACGTCGTCTGGCGCGGCACGCGCTTTCGCGTCGACCGCGAGGGCTTGCTGTCGCCCGCGGGGAAATCATGACGCATGACACGCATGCCGACCTCGAAGGCGCGGACCGGCGGTCCGCGCGTCGCGACGCGCGCCTGCGGCAAGCGGGGCGCGCGGCGGCGCTGGCCGGGCTGGTGCTCGCGGTGTGGCTGGTCTGGCGCGAGCATCCGCTGGAGATCCTGCACCGGCTGCGGATCGCCGGCGCCGGGTTGCTGGTCGCCGCGCTGGCCCACATCCTGCCGATGCTCGCGAATGCGTGGGACTGGCGGATGCTGATCCGCGGCCCGCGCCGGCCGTCGTTCGCGACGATGCTCAAGCTCGTGTGGATCCGCGAATCGATCAACGGATTGTTGCCGGTCGCGCGAATCGGCGGCGAGATCGTGTCGTTCGGCCTGCTGCGGCAGGCGGGCGTACGCCCGGCGACCGCCGTGGCGAGCCTCGTCGCCGACATGCAGCTGACGTTGATCAGCCAGCTCGTGTTCGCGCTGGTCGCGATCGGCTACGTGCTCGAACACGTATCGTCCGATGCCGCGCAGGTGGCCGCGCGCCTCGCCATCGGCATGGCGGCGCTGGTGCCGGTGCTGCTGCTGTTCGCACTGGTTCAGCACGCGCGGCCGTTCGAGCGCGCGATGCGCGTGGTCAACCGCGTCACGAGCGGCAAGGTGGTGGCGCTGGTCGGCGAATCGGCACGCACCGATCAGTCGATCCTTGTGATCTGGCGCAAGACGGGTATCGTCGTCCGCTATCTGGTGATCTGGCAGACGCTGCAGTTCGCCGGCTATGCGCTGGAAATCTGGCTCGCGCTGCGTTTTCTCGGCGCCGATCCGACGTTCGCGCAGGCGCTCGCGATCGAAGCGCTGATCCAGCTGCTGAGCAGCATCGCGTTCCTGATGCCGGGCGGGCTGGGCGTGCAGGAGGGCGGGTTCGTGCTGATCGGCGGGCTGCTCGGGTTCGACGCGCCGACCTGTCTGGCGCTCGCCGGCGCGCGACGGGTGCGCGATCTGCTGTTCTATCTGCCCGGATTGCTGGCGTGGCAGCATGCGGCCGGCGCGGCGCGCTCGCCATCCGGCGCGAAGCGCGCATCGATACACGTCGGGGAGTCCGCCGGGCCGCGCTGATGCGGCCGGGCGTTGCCGGCCTGCCGGGCAGGCGGCAGCGACGCCGGGGCGGTCGCTCGCCTGCCGGGCGGCGCGGCCGTCAACGCCGTTCGTCGGCGAGATGGCTGCGGATGACGTCCGCGAACGACGTGTCGCCTTTCAGCCCGAGCGCTTCCGCGCGCGTCGTGTCCCAGCGGCCCGGCCAGCTGCCGACGATCTTCTCGACGCGTTCGTCCGGCGCATGGCGGATCAGCTTCACGACCTCGTCGCCCGCGACTTCGCGCAGCGCCGCGATCATCTCGTCGACCGACACCGACAGGCCGGGCAGGTTGATCACGCGCTTGTTGCCGAGCTGCTCGCTGTCGAGCTCGCAACCGGCGACGAGCGCGTCGATCGCGCCGCGCGGCGACAGCAGCCACAGCCGCGTCGACCCCGGCACCGGGCACACGCTTTCCTCGCCGTTCAGCGGCTCGCGGATGATGCCGCTCGCGAACGACGACGCAGCCGCGTTCGGGCGGCCCGGCCGCACGCTGATGGTCGGCAGCCGCAGCACGCGGCCGTCGACGAAGCCGCGGCGCGCGTAGTCGCACAGCAGCAGCTCGGCGATCGCCTTTTCCGCGCCGTACGACGATTGCGGATTCAGCGCGGTATCGTCCCGCACGACGTCGGGCAGCACGCCGCCGTAGACGGCCACCGAGCTCGTGAACACGACGCGCGGACGATGGCCGCGCGCGCGGCACACTTCGAGCAGCGTGCGCGACGCGTCGAGGTTGATCCGCATGCCGAGATCGAAATCGGCTTCGGCCTGCCCGCTGACGATCGCCGCGAGGTGGAAGATCGCGCTCGTCTGCGTGTCGATCGCGCTTTCGAGCACCGCGCGATCGGCGATGTCGCCGACGATCGACGTCACGCGCGCGTCGCCGAAATCGCTGCCCTCGACGACGTCGAGCAGCACCAGCTCGTCGATCCTGCTGCTCCGGCCGTCGGGGCCGGTCAGCTCGCCGCGTTCGAGCAGCTTGCGCGCGAGACGCTGGCCGAGAAAGCCGGCGCCGCCGGTGATCAGTACTTTCATGTTCTTTGCCCTCTGAGGAATACGAAAATTACAGGTACGGCCTGAGCCAGCCGAGGCCCTCGGACGTGCCGGCCTTCGGGCGATACTCGCAGCCGATCCAGCCGTCGTAGCCGAGCGCGTCGATCAGCGCGAACAGGTACGGGTAATTGAGTTCGCCGATGTCCGGCTCGTGACGCTCGGGCACGCCGGCGATCTGGATGTGGCCGATGCCCGCGAAATCGCGCTTGAGCTTCATCGCGAGGTCGCCCTCGACGATCTGGCAGTGATAGCAGTCGAACTGCACCTTCAGGTTCGGCGCGCCGACTTCCGCGCGGATGTCGTGCGCATCGTCCTGGCGGCTCAGGAAATAGCCGGGCATGTCGCGCTGGTTGATCGGCTCGATCAGGATCGTGATGCCGTGCGCGGCAGCAGCCTGCGCCGCATGCCGCAGGTTCGCCACGTAGGTGTCGCGATGGCGCGCGCGGTCGGCGCCCGGCGCGACCATCCCGGCCATCACGTGCAGCTTCTTGTTGCCGAGCACGCGCGCATAATCGAGCGCCTGGTCGATGCCGCGCCGGAACTCGTCCTCGCGGCCCGGCAGCGATGCGATCCCGCGTTCGCCGGCGGCCCAGTCGCCGGGCGGCGCGTTGAACAGCGCCTGCTCGAGGTCGTGCGCGTCGAGGCGCGCGCGGATGTCCTCGGCGGCGAAGTCGTACGGGAACAGGTACTCGACGGCCTTGAAGCCGTCGTGCGAGGCAGCGGCGAAGCGTTCGAGGAACGCGTGCTCGGTGTACATCATCGAGAGGTTGGCGGCGAAGCGGGGCATGGCAGCGGTCCGGTGAATGAATGGGGCGGGGCGCCCGGCGCCCCGCGTCGAATGAGGGATCAGCGGTTCACGAGTTTCGCGGGCGTGAGCCACACGGCGATCGCGCCGATCACGAGCATGCCGGCCAGCACGTACATGCCGGACGACGTGCTGTGCGTGACGTCCTTCAGGTAGCCGATCACGTACGGGCTCGCGAACCCGGCGAGGTTGCCGACCGAGTTGATGATCGCGATCCCGGCGGCCGCGGCGGAGCCGGCGAGGAACGCGGTCGGCAGCGACCAGAACAGCGGTGCGCAGGTCAGTACGCCGCCCGCCGCGAGCGACAGGAACACGATCGACACCGCCGTATTGTGCGAGTACGACGCGGCGACCGCAAACCCGACCGCGCCCATCAGCGCCGGCACGATCAGGTGCCAGCGGCGTTCGCGACGCTTGTCCGCGCTGTGGCCGAACAGGTTCATCACGACGATCGCGACGACGAACGGGATCGCCGACAGCAGGCCGATCTGGAGCGTATCGGTGATGCCGGTCGATTTCACGAGGGTCGGCATCCAGAACGTGAGGCCGTACTGGCCGGTGACGAACGCGAAGTAGATCAGCGACATCCACCACATGCGCGGGTCGGCGAACACGGCCTTCAGCGAATGGCCGTGCTGCTGCTGTTCCTGCGGCTGCGCGGCGATTTCGTCCTCGAGCAGCTGCTTCTCGCGCGCGTCGAGCCACTTCGCGCTGCGGATGCCGTTGTCGAGATACAGGATCGTCGCGATACCGACGAGCAGCGCCGGCACGGCTTCGATCACGAACATCCATTGCCAGCCGTGAAAGCCCGAGCCGCCGTGGAAGCGCTCCATGATCCAGCCGGACAGCGGGTTGCCGAAGATGCCCGACACCGGAATCGCGGACATGAACACCGCGATGATCTTCGCGCGCCGATGCGACGGGAACCAGTACGTGAGGTAGAGGATCACGCCCGGATAGAAGCCGGCTTCCGCGAGACCGAGCAGGAAGCGCAGCACGTAGAACTGCGTCGGCGTCTTCACGAACGCGAACACCGCGGACAGCAGACCCCACGTGATCATGATCCGCGCGATCCAGATGCGTGCGCCGATGCGGTGCATCAGCAGGTTGCTCGGCAGCTCGAACAGGAAGTAGCCGAGGAAGAAGATGCCGGCGCCGAGGCCGAACACGGTTTCGCTGAACGCGAGGTCCTGCGACATCTGCAGCTTTGCGAAGCCGACGTTCACGCGGTCGAGATACGCGACCACGTAGCAGAGCATCAGGAACGGCACGATGCGCCAGAACACTTTCCTGTAGGTGCGGTCGAGCTCGCCCGATTGGGCGGGCGCGGCGGGCGAGCGGCTTGCGGCCGCGTCGAGAGCAGTCATCGTCGTCTCCAGATATGTCGTGTGCCGGCGGCGCGTAGGCCGCCGGATCGTGTGTGTGTGCTGACGGAAGGGCCCGCGCACACGGCGGGCATGGGAATCGCTACGGAGTCCTGCGTGATTCGTATACGCGACGCGTTGCGTTACCAGCGCGCGCCGAAGGCCTGGCGCAGTTCGTCGAGCGCGGCGTCGGACAGCGGCTCGGGCTTCGGGTCCGTCATCAGCCACAGCCGCGCGGTTTCCTCGAGTTCCTCGAGCGCATACGATGCGTGCGACACCGACGGACCCCACATCACCGGGCCGAGGCGGTCGAGCAGCACGCCGCGCACCTGGTCGGCGAGCGCCGCGACTTCGGCCGCGACGGCCGGGTCGCCGGGGCGGCGATAGCGGATCAGCGGAATGTGGCCGACCTTCATCACGTAGTACGGCGTGAGCGGCGGCAGCACGTCGGTGTCGCGCCACACGCCCGCGAGCGTCAGCGCGACGAGGTGCGTCGAATGCGTATGGACGATGCCGTGCGCTTGCGCGTTGCGCGCGTAGATCCCGCGATGCAGCGCAAGCGTCTTCGACGGCCTGCCGCCCGATACCGGCTGGCCGTCGAGGCCGACCTTCGCGATGTCGTTCGGGTCGAGGCGGCCGAGGCACGCGTCGGTCGGCGTGATCAACCAGCCGTCGTCCAGGCGCGCGCTGATGTTGCCGGCGCTGCCGACCGCGTGGCCGCGCGCATACAGGCTCGCGCCGACGACGCAGATCTCTTCGCGCAGTGTCGCTTCGTGACTCATCATGCGGCTCCGTCGAGTGCGCGCAGCGCCTTGTCGAAAAAGTCCACCGTGCCGAAGTTGCCGGACTTCAGCGCGAGGCCGAGCGGCTGCGCGTCGACGGTGGCCGTCGCCGGCACGCCCGGATCGATCTGCGCGCCGATCTGCAGCGATTTCACGTCGAGCGCCTGCACGACCGCGCCGGACGTCTCGCCGCCGGCCACGACGAACTTGCGCACGCCGAGGTCGCGCAGGCCGCGGGCGATCGCCGCGAGCGTGCTTTCGACGAGATGGCCGGCCGCTTCGACGCCGAGCGCGTGCTGGACGGCCTTCACTTCGTCGGGCGTGGCGGTCGCGTAGATCAGCACGGGCTGCGGCAGGTGCGAGCGTGCGAACGCGAGTGCCGCGTCGACGACGGGTTCGCCGCGCGAGGCCGCGAGCGGATCGATCCGGAAGCTCGGCCGGCTTTCGCGCCACGCGGCGACCTGTGCGTTGGTCGCCTTCGACGCGCTGCCGGCGAGCACCGCCGACGATCCGTCGATGTGCGGCAGCGAGGCTGCGTTGTCGCGCTCGGGCAGTTGGTCCACGCGGCGGAAATTCGCGGGCAGGCCGAGCGCGACGCCCGAGCCGCCGGTGACGAGCGGCAGGCCCGCGCACGCTTCGCCGAGCACGTAGAGGTCGTGATCCGACAGCGCGTCCGCGATCGCGAAGCGCGCGCCTTCCGCGCGCAGCTGCTCGATCCGCTCGCGCACGGCGGCCGCACCCAGTGCGATCGTGTCGTAGCGGATCAGGCCGACTTGCGACTTCGTCTGCCGCTGCAGCACGCGCACGAGGTTCGCGTCCTTCATCGGCGTGAGCGGGTGGTTCTCCATTCCCGATTCGTTCAGCAGCACGTCGCCGACGAACAGGTGGCCGCGATAGATCGTGCGGCCGTTCTCCGGGAACGCCGGGCACGCAATCGTGAAGTCGCCGCCGGCTGCATCGAGCAGCGCGTCGGCCACCGGCCCGATGTTGCCCGCGTCGGTCGAATCGAACGTCGAACAGTACTTGAAGAAGAACTGGCGGCACCCTTGCGCGCGCAACCATTCGTAGGCGGCAAGCGATTGCGCGACGGCGTCGGCGGCGGGAATCGTGCGCGACTTCAGCGCGACGACGATCGCGTCGGCATCGATTGCGGTGCCGCCGGCGGGCACGCCGATCGTCTGCACGGTACGCATGCCGCTCTTGACGAGCATGTTCGCGAGATCGGTCGCGCCGGTGAAATCGTCGGCGATGCAGCCGAGCAGGGGGCGGGAAGCGGAAGCGGTCATGGCGGGAACGTCGTTCGAATCAGCGGGCGGGCGGCAGCGTGATGCCGGGGAAAGTCTTGATCACGGCGGAATCGTCCTCGCCGCCGTGGCCGGCGCTCGATGCGCTCATGAACATCTGGTGCGCGGTGGCCGACAGCGGCAGCGGGAACTTGCTGCGGCGCGCGGTATCGAGCACGAGGCCGAGATCCTTCACGAAGATGTCGACGGCCGACAGCGGCGTGTAGTCGCCGTTCAAGATGTGCGGCACGCGGTTCTCGAACATCCACGAGTTGCCGGCGCTGTGCGTGATCACGTCGTACAGCGCGTCGGCATCGACGCCTTCGCGCAGGCCCAGCGCCATCGCCTCGGCGGCCGCCGCGATATGCACGCCGGCCAGCAGCTGGTTGATGATCTTCACCTTCGAGCCGATGCCGTGCGCGTCGCCGAGGCGATAGACCTTGCCGGCGATCGCGGCGAGCACGTCATCGCAGGCCGCATACGCGGCGGCGGGGCCCGACGTCATCATCGTCATCTCGCCGGAGGCCGCGCGTGCGGCGCCGCCGGATACCGGCGCATCGAGCATCTGCAGGCCTGCGGCCTCGATGCGCGCGCCGAGCGCAACCGCGAAGTCGGGCGCGACGGTCGCGCTCGCGATCACGACGCCGCCCGGCTTCATCGCCGCGACCGCGCCGTGCTCGCCGAACAGCACCGTTTCGGTCTGCGCGGCATTGACGACGAGCGTGACGACGACGTCGCACTGCGCGCCGAGTTCGGCCGGGTTCGCGCAGGCCACGCCGCCTTCGGCCGCGAATGCCTGCAGCACGGTGTCGCGCACGTCGCAGGCGTGCACGCGGAACCCCGCGCGCAGCAGCGAGCGGGCGACGCCGAGGCCCATCGCGCCGAGGCCGATGACTCCAACATTTCGTGACATGGTCAACCTTGATCGATTCGGAAAAGGTTCGGGACAACGACGGCGCCGGTTCGGCCCGGGCCGCCGCATTCGTTCATCAGCAGATGCCGGCTTCGGCGAGGCGGCGCGCGGCGTTGTACATGTGCGTGCGTGCCGCGTTGCGCGCCGCCATCGGGTCGCGTGCGCGGATCGCGTCCGCGATCGCCGCGTGTTCGTCGCGCACCTGCCGCGAGAAATCCTCGCGCGTCGCTTCGTTGCGCCGCGTGACCTTCACGCCGGCCTCGAGGTACTGGTTCAGGAACTGCAGCGTCTTCAGGAAATACGGGTTGCCGGTAACGGCCGCGATCGTGCGGTGAAACGCGACGTCTTCCGCGACGCCGTCGCGCCCTTCGGCCACCGCGTCGTCGATCTTGCGCAGCGCGTCGTCGATGTCGGCCATGTCGTCGGCGGTGTGATGCAGCGCGGCTTCGGCCGCGACTTCAGCCTCGATCGCGCGGCGCACCGCAAGCAGGTGCGGCAGCGAGCTCGCCTCGACGGCTTCCGCGTAGTCGATCCGCAGCGGCCGGATCGCGCCGTGCTGGTTCACGTACACGCCGCTGCCCTGGCGCGGCTCGACCACGCCTTCGTTCTTCAGGCGCGAGATGGCTTCGCGGATCACGGTGCGGCTCACGCCGAATTCCTGCGCGAGCACGGCTTCCGTCGGCAGCTTGCCGGTGGCCGAGAAACTGCCGGCTTCGATCTGCTTCAGCAGTTGCTGCGCGACGTGGTCGCTCATCGCACGGGCGGGAATTTTCTCGAACATGGCGCTCTGGTTTGTAAGGTGATGTGGTCATCATACAAATTTGAAGGTACGTCAGCATCCGGAATAACCCTCGATCAATGAGTCGCAACGTCGGTCAAATAGGTTGGAACCGGTTCCAAATGGCGGGGAAATGCGGCGATCGTGCCGGGTTCGATGTGCGGTTGGCGGGCGAAGGGAGGGCGGAGGTGAAGGGCGAACGGCGGGGCCGAGGCGAAGGGTGAAGAGCGAAGAACGAAGAACGAAGAACGAAGCCGCGCGCCGGCGGCGCGCGTGATCGTCAATCAGTCGGCGACGTCTTCCACGGGATCGGGATCGGTCGCCGCCGACATACCGCCTTCCGCGACTTCCCCGCCGCGCTCGCGATAGGTCGCCGGCGGCACGCCGAACTGCTTGCGGAACTCGCGGCCGAGGTGCGACGCGTCGGCGAACCCGCAGCTCGACGCGATATCGGCGACGGTGCGGTCGGAACTGGTCAGCAGCCAAGCGGCCGTGCGCAGCCGCACCTGCTTCGCGAACGCCTGCGGGCTCTTGCCCGTCTCGGCCTTGAACAGCCGCTCGAGCTGGCGGGTCGACATGTCCAGCTTGCACGCGAGTTCCTCGAGCGGCAGCGCGCGCCCGACATGCTGTTCCATCAGGAGAATCGCGCGCTTGACCTTCGGATGCGTGGCCGGCTCGAGGCCCGGCGGATGCGGCTGCGGCGCATTGCCTTTCTGCATCTCGCCGACCAGCAGGATGCGCAGCGCCTTCTGCACGGTCGCATGGTCGAAATGGCGCAGCAGGATCGCGGCGGCGACGTCGATCGACGCGCGGCCGCCCGAGCAGGTGATCCGGCGCCGGTCGATCACGAACAGGCGATCGGCGATCAGGAGGTCGGGATCGGCGTTCGGGAAGCGCTCGATGAAATCCCAGTAGTGGAACCAGCTCACGCAGGTGCGGTAGCCGTCGAGCACGTTCGCGCGCATCAGCGTGAACACGCCCGTGCAGATGCCGACGACCGTCGCGCCGTCCGCCGCCGCGCGGCGCACGAACTCGAGCGTTTCGGGGCCGGCTTGCGGCCCCGAATGCAGCAGCCCGCCGACCACGACCACGTAGTCGAACGGCTCGGCGCTCTCGAAGGTTTCCCACGGCGTGATCTGGATCCCGCAGCTCGCGCGCACCGGCGCCAGCGTTTCGCCGATCACGCTCCACGCGCAGCGCACCGGCTTGCTGTAGTCGCCGTCGTCGGCCGACAGCCGCAGCATGTCGACGAAACCCGAGAAGGCCGTGAGCGTGAAGTTCGGCAGCAGCACGATGCCGAAGCGGATGCGCCGCGGCGCAGGTTCGGCGAGGGGGAAAGCGGGTACGTCGGGTGTCATCGCGGTCAATCTCGTCACGCCGGGAAGGCGGGTCTCACTTGTTGCACTCTGCTTGCGGGCGCGCCGGCCGACTTGTGGTTTTGCGTCGCCGATCATCGTCAAAACGCACTTTCCGGCCGTCCTGCGCGGGGCTTGGCGGCGGTATCCCACGCCGATGCCGTTTTTGTTCTATCGGCCAATTTTACGCTTTGATGTACTGATGCCAACGACATTTCACGTACGCCCACCCAGAGGAAGCCAGATGAACGTCAGCGCGTTCGACCTGTTCAAGATCGGCATCGGCCCGTCCAGTTCGCATACGGTCGGCCCGATGATCGCCGCGTGCCGCTTCGCGTCGCACATCGAGGACGCGAACCTGCTCGGCTTCGTGCGCCGCGTGCGGGTCGAACTATACGGCTCGCTCGGTGCAACGGGCAAGGGCCACGGCACCGACAAGGCGGTGCTGCTCGGCCTCGAGGGCCACCTGCCGGACACGATCGATCCGGACCTGATCGAGCCGCGGCTCGCGGCGATCCGCGCGGAGAAGTCGCTGGCGCTGCTCGGCAAGCAGACGATCCGCTTCGACGAGAAGGAGAACATCGGCTTCTACCGCAAGCTGATGAGCGGCACGAGCATCGTGCATCCGAACGGGATGCGCTTCCAGGCGTTCGACGAGCACGGCCAGCTGCTCGTCGAGAAAGAGTATTACTCGGTCGGCGGCGGCTTCGTCGTGAACCGCGACGGCGATCGCGTGAACGGCGTGCGCGCGGCGGTCGAGGTGCCGTATCCGTTCCGCACCGGCGACGACCTGATGCGCCAGTGCCGCGAACACGGGCTGTCGATCGCCGAACTGATGCTGCGCAACGAATGCGCGCTGCGCCCCGAGGACGAAGTGCGCGCCGGGCTGCTCGCGATCTGGCGCACGATGGCCGCGTGCGTCGAGCGCGGCTGCAAGGTCGAGGGCGAACTGCCGGGCCCGATGCGCGTGAAGCGCCGCGCGGCCGAACTGAACGGGCGCCTGCGCGCGCGTTCGGAGGAGTCGCTGCGCGATCCGCTGTCGATGCTCGACTGGGTCAACCTGTACGCGATGGCCGTCAACGAGGAGAACGCGGCGGGCGGCCGGGTCGTCACCGCGCCGACCAACGGCGCGGCCGGCGTGATTCCCGCGGTGCTGCACTACTACGTGAAGTTCGTGCCGGGCTCGAACGAAGCCGGCATCGTCGAATTCCTGCTGACGGCCGCGGCGATCGGGATCATCTACAAGGAAACGGCGTCGATCTCCGGCGCGGAAGTCGGCTGCCAGGGCGAAGTGGGCGTCGCGTGCTCGATGGCCGCCGCCGCGCTGGCCGCGGTGATGGGCGGCACGCCTGACCAGGTCGAGAACGCGGCCGAGATCGGCATGGAGCACAACCTCGGCATGACCTGCGACCCGGTCGGCGGGCTCGTGCAGATTCCGTGCATCGAACGCAACGCGATGGGCGCGATCAAGGCGCTGAACGCGTCGCGCATGGCGCTCAAGGGTAACGGCCAGCACTACGTCTCGCTTGATTCGGTGATCAAGACGATGCGCGAGACGGGGGCCGACATGAAGACGAAATACAAGGAAACGTCGCGCGGCGGTCTTGCCGTGAACGTCATCGAATGCTAACGAAGGATCACTAACATGAGCCGCTACTCGATATTCAGCCTGTTCCGCAACGGCCTCTCGTATCACGAGAACTGGGAAAAGCAGTGGAAGAGCCCGGAACCGAAGAAGGAATACGACGTCGTGATCGTCGGCGGCGGCGGCCACGGCCTCGCGACCGCGTACTACCTCGCGAAGGAGCATGGCATCACGAACGTCGCGATCCTCGAGAAGGGCTGGATCGGCGGCGGCAACACCGCGCGCAACACGACGATCGTGCGCTCGAACTACCTGTGGGACGAATCGGCCGCGCTGTACGAGAAGGCGATGAAGCTGTGGGAAGGGCTGTCGCAGGACCTCAACTACAACGTGATGTTCAGCCAGCGCGGCGTGATGAACCTCGCGCACACGCTGCAGGACGTGCGTGACACCGAGCGTCGCGTGAACGCGAACCGCCTGAACGGCGTCGACGCCGAATTCCTGACGCCCGCGCAGATCAAGGAAATCGAGCCGACGATCAACCTGAACAGCCGCTACCCGGTGCTCGGCGCCTCGATCCAGCGCCGTGCGGGCGTCGCGCGTCACGACGCGGTGGCCTGGGGCTTCGCGCGCGGCGCCGACCGCGCCGGCGTCGACATCATCCAGAACTGCCAGGTGACGGGCATTCGCCGCGAAGGCGGCGCGGTGGTCGGCGTCGATACGGTGAAGGGCTTCATCAAGGCGAAGAAGGTCGCGGTGGTCGCAGCCGGCAACACGACGACGCTCGCCGACATGGCCGGCGTGCGCCTGCCGATCGAAAGCCACCCGCTGCAGGCGCTCGTGTCCGAGCCGATCAAGCCGGTGGTGAACTCGGTGATCATGTCGAACGCGGTGCACGCGTACATCAGCCAGTCCGACAAGGGAGACCTCGTGATCGGCGCCGGTATCGACCAGTACACGGGCTTCGGCCAGCGCGGCAGCTTCCACATCATCGAGAGCACGCTGCAGGCGATCATCGAGATGTTCCCGGTGTTCTCGCGCGTGCGGATGAACCGCCAGTGGGGCGGCATCGTCGACGTGTCGCCGGACGCCTGCCCGATCATCACCAAGACCGACGTGAAGGGCCTCTATTTCAACTGCGGCTGGGGTACCGGCGGCTTCAAGGCGACGCCGGGCTCGGGCTGGGTGTTCGCGCACACGATCGCCCGCGACGAACCGCATCCGCTGAACGCCCCGTTCGCGCTCGACCGCTTCTACACGGGCCACCTGATCGACGAACACGGCGCTGCCGCCGTTGCGCACTAAACCCGACGACCATTGGAGAAAGAAACATGTTGCTGATCGAATGTCCGTGGTGCGGGCCGCGCGCCGAATCCGAGTTCACGTGCGGCGGTGAAGCCGACATCGTGCGCCCGGTGGCGAACGAGACCATGACCGACCGCGAATGGGGCGAATACGTGTTCATGCGCGAGAACAAGCGCGGCCTGCACAAGGAGCAATGGCTGCACACGCAGGGCTGCCGCCGCTGGTTCAAGGTGACGCGCGACACGGTGACCTACGATATCAAGGGCTACGAAAAGTTCGGTGGCGCAGCTGCCGGCAACGCACACGAAGAGGGCACGAGCAAATGAGCCAGAAAGACCGCCTCGGCACCGGTGGCCGCATCAATCGCGCGATTCCGTTGACGTTCACGTTCAACGGCCGCACGTACCAGGGCTTCCAGGGCGACACGCTCGCGTCCGCGCTGCTCGCGAACGGCGTGCACTTCGTCGCGCGCAGCTTCAAGTACCACCGTCCGCGCGGGATCGTGACGGCCGACGTCGCGGAACCGAATGCCGTCGTGCAGCTCGAAACCGGCCCGTACACGGTGCCGAACGCGCGCGCGACCGAGATCGAGCTGTACCAGGGCCTCGTCGCGACGAGCGTGAACGCCGAGCCGTCGCTCGAGAACGACAAGTACGCGATCAACCAGAAGTTCTCGCGCTTCATGCCGGCCGGCTTCTACTACAAGACCTTCATGTGGCCGCGCAACATGTGGCCGAAGTACGAAGAGAAGATCCGCGAGGCCGCCGGCCTCGGCAAGGCGCCCGAAGTGCTCGACGCCGATCGCTACGACAAATGCTACGCGCACTGCGACGTGCTCGTGGTCGGCGGTGGCCCGTCGGGCCTCGCCGCCGCGCATGCGGCAGCGATCGCCGGCGCACGCGTGATCCTCGTCGACGACCAGCGCGAACTCGGCGGCAGCCTGCTGTCGTGCCGCGCGGAAATCGACGCGAAGCCCGCGCTGCAATGGGTCGAGAAGATCGAGGCCGAGCTGCGCAAGCTGCCCGACGTGACGATCCTGTCGCGCAGCACGGCGTTCGGCTACCAGGACCACAACCTCGTGACGGTCACGCAGCGCCTGACCGATCACCAGCCGGTGTCGATGCGCAAGGGCACGCGCGAGCTGCTGTGGAAGGTCCGCGCGAAGCGCGTGATCCTCGCGACCGGCGCGCACGAGCGTCCGATCGTGTTCGGCAACAACGACCTGCCGGGCGTGATGCTCGCCGGCGCGGTGTCCACCTACGTGCATCGCTACGGCGTGCTGCCGGGCCGCAACGTGGTCGTGTTCACGAACAACGACCGTGCGTACCAGACCGCGCTCGACCTGAAGGCATGCGGCGCGAAGGTGACCGTCGTCGATTCGCGTGCGTCGTCGAACGGCGCGCTGCCCGCGGCCGCGAAGCGGCAGGGCGTGACGGTGATGAGCGGTGCGGTCGTGACGGCCGCTTCGGGCAAGTGGCGCGTATCGTCGGTCGACGTCGCGTCCTACTCGAACGGCCAGACCGGCGGCAAGCTGCAGTCGCTGCCGTGCGACCTCGTCGCGATGTCGGGCGGCTTCAGCCCGGTGCTGCACCTGTTCGCGCAGTCGGGCGGCAAGGCGTGCTGGAGCGACGAGAAGGCGTGCTTCCTGCCGGGCAAGCCCGTGCAGGCCGAAGCGAGCGTCGGTGCGGCCGCGGGCGAGTTCGGTCTCGCCCGTGCGCTGCGGCTCGCGGTCGACGCGGGCGCCGAAGCGGCGAAGGCCGCGGGCTTCACGGCCGCGCAGCGCCCCGTCGCGCCGCAGGTCGCGGAAACCGTCGAAGGTGCGCTGCAGCCGTTGTGGCTCGTCGGCAGCCGCGAGGCCGCCGCACGCGGGCCGAAGCAGTTCGTCGACTTCCAGAACGACGTGGCGGCCGCCGACATCCTGCTGGCCGCGCGTGAAGGCTTCGAGTCGGTCGAGCACGTGAAGCGCTACACCGCGATGGGCTTCGGCACCGACCAGGGCAAGCTCGGCAACATCAACGGGATGGCGATCCTCGCGCAGGCGCTCGGCAAGACGATTCCGGAAACGGGCACGACGACGTTCCGCCCGAACTACACGCCCGTGTCGTTCGGTACGTTCGCGGGCCGCGAGACGGGCGACTTCCTCGACCCGATCCGCAAGACGGCCGTGCACGAATGGCACGTCGAGCACGGCGCGATGTTCGAGGACGTCGGCAACTGGAAGCGGCCGTGGTACTTCCCGAAGAAGGGCGAGGACCTGCATGCGGCCGTGAAGCGCGAATGCCTCGCGGTGCGCAACGGCGTCGGCATCCTCGACGCGTCGACGCTCGGCAAGATCGACATCCAGGGTCCGGACGCGGTGAAGCTGCTGAACTGGATGTACACGAACCCGTGGAACAAGCTCGAGATCGGCAAGTGCCGCTACGGGCTGATGCTCGACGAAAACGGGATGGTGTTCGACGACGGCGTGACGGTGCGCCTCGCCGACCAGCATTTCATGATGACGACGACCACCGGCGGCGCGGCGCGCGTGCTCACGTGGCTCGAGCGCTGGCTGCAGACCGAATGGCCCGACATGAAGGTGCGGCTCGCGTCCGTCACCGATCACTGGGCGACGTTCGCGGTGGTCGGCCCGAAGAGCCGCAAGGTCGTGCAGAAGGTCTGCCAGGACATCGACTTCGGCAACGACGCGTTCCCGTTCATGAGCTACCGGAACGGCACCGTCGCGGGCGCGAAGGCGCGCGTGATGCGGATCAGCTTCTCGGGCGAGCTCGCCTATGAAGTGAACGTGCCGGCCAACGCGGGCCGCGCGGTGTGGGAAGCGCTGATGGCAGCCGGTGCCGAGTTCGACATCACGCCGTACGGCACGGAAACGATGCACGTGCTGCGCGCGGAGAAGGGCTACATCATCGTCGGCCAGGACACCGACGGCTCGATCACGCCGTACGACCTCGGGATGGGCGGGCTCGTCGCGAAGTCGAAGGACTTCCTCGGCAAGCGTTCGCTGTCGCGCTCCGATACGGCGAAGGAAGGCCGCAAGCAGTTCGTCGGCCTGCTGACCGAGGACGAACAGTTCGTGCTGCCGGAAGGCGCGCAGATCATCGCGAAGGACACGCAGGTGTCGGCGGTCGATCCGACGCCGATGATCGGCCACGTGACGTCGAGTTATTACAGCCCGATCCTGAAGCGCTCGATTGCGCTGGCGGTGGTGAAGGGCGGCCTGAACAAGATGGGCGAGAGCGTCGTGATTCCGCTGGCCAACGGCAAGCGCATCACCGCGAAGATCTCGAGCCCGGTTTTCTACGATACCGAAGGGGTGCGCCAGCATGTGGAATGAAACGAGAAACCAGACGCCGGTGGCGGGCGCGGGCGTGACGCTTGAATCGCCGTTCGTCGGCGCGGCCGATGTGCTGAAGCTGCACCAGGCACGCGCATCGAAGAAGTTCACGCTGCGCGAGCGGCCGTTCCTCGATCTCGTGAACGTGCGCGGCGAGTTGAGCGACCCGGCATTCGTCAGCGCGTTCGAGCGCGTGGTCGGCTGCCGGCCGCCGGCGGTGCCGAACACGGTGGCGCGCGGCGCCGAGTACGACGTGCTGTGGCTCGGTCCCGACGAGTGGCTCGTGCGCTCGAACGGGCCCGTGCAGGCGGGCGTGCTCGAGGCGCAACTCGCGGAGGCCGTGCAGGGTTCGTATGCGGCGGCCGTCGACGTCGGCAGCGGCTACACGGTCGTCGAGGTCAGCGGCGAACGCGTGCGCGACGTGATCGCGCGCGGCTGCCCGCTCGACCTGCATCCGCGCGTGCTCAAGCCGGGCCAGTGCGCGCAGTCGCACTACTTCAAGTCGCCGATCACGCTGATCCCGACCGGCGACGATACGTTCGAGATCGTGCTGCGCCGCAGCTTCGCCGACTATTTCGTGCGCATCATGCTCGACGCCGCGGCGCCGCTCGCATCATGAAGCCGTTCGACGAACCGTTCGTGGCGATCGACGCGCCGCGCCTGCGCGGGCGTGGCTGGAGCGTGTTCGTCGACGAACTGAAGGTGCCCGCGCGGATCGGCATCCACGCGCACGAGCACGAGGCGCCGCAGCCGATCGTGATCGATGCGCGGCTCGGGTATCGCTGCGAGCCGAGCGAGCAGGGCGAGTGGATCGACTACGACGGCTACTGCGCGCGCGTCGCGTCGTTCCTGTCGCACAAGCCGCATACGCGGCTGCTGGAGACGCTCGTCGCCGATCTCGCGGTGCTGTCGTTCCGCGAATGGCCCGCGCTGGAGTCGCTGACGCTGTCGATGTACAAGCCGAAGATCCGGCCGGGGACGAAGCGCGTGGGCGTGTCGCTCGACTGGACGCGCGGGGATTACCTGCGGTGGACGGGGGCGGCGGGGCAGCTTTGAGCGGGTCGGCTGGTCGGCGGGTTCCGGTCAGTGCGAGACGGCGGCGCGGAGGCGTCGCTGTTTCCATTTATAATTCCTGAAATATGCGAATAATCGACGGTCACGTGCCGCTCTCGATTTTATTCCTGAAATACCGGAACAATTGGCCGTTCGGCCGTTGAACCACTATAATTCCGATATTTCCGTAACTATGCCGTCAGCTGACCGTAACGGCGCTTTGTTCCTGAAATTTCGGAATTATGGCTCGAACCTTACCGCAACCCATCGCAGCACCCGACCCGTTCGCACCGGACCTTGCCGCCCTGGGCGCGCTCGTGCGCAACCGGCGCGCGCAGAACCAGATGCGGATCGACGATGCGGCCGACATGCTCGGCGTCTCCAAGGACGTGCTGTCGCGGCTCGAAAACGGCCGCGCGGTGAGTCTCGACAAGCTGTTCAAGGTACTGGACGGCTTCGGCCTCAATTTGCTCGTCGTGCCGAAACGCGACGTCCCGGCGGCGCGCAACGCATTGCGTGACACCTCGACGGTGCGCGCCGCTCCGCCAGGCTCGTCCGGTTTGCCCGAGGGCCCGTGATGATCCATCGTCTGCGCATTTCGGCCGATGGCTCGCCGGTCGGGCAGTTGACTTACGATGCCCGCCGCGACGACTACGGCTTTTCCTACGATCCGGCGTGGCTGGCACGCGGCGATGCGTTTGCGCTGTCGCCGTGCATTCCGCTCGACGGGGGGATCCCGCCGTCGGGTGCGATCCAGCGCTTCGTGGGCAACCTGCTGCCCGAGGGCCGCGCACTCGACGTGGCCGCCTCGATGTATCAGATGTCGAAGGACAACGTTTTCGGCCTGATCCGAATGCTCGGCAAGGAGCCCGTCGGTGCGTTGAGCTTCGTTCCGGACGACGGTTCGCCCGCACGAGCGCCTGAGACCCTCGAACCCGTGCGCCGACCGATCTCCGCGGAGGAACTGACCGATCGGATCCGCAAGCGCGATGCGATTCCGTTTCCCGTCTGGGACGATCAGGTACGTCTGTCGATCGCCGGCCATCAGGACAAGCTGCAGGTGCTCGTCGAGGGCGAACGGTATGCGCTTGTCGACGGGTCGCTCAGCAGTTCGCATATTCTGAAGCCCGAGTCGCGCAGCCCGCAGGCGCCGTTCATGGTGGCCAACGAGCATTTCTGCATGACGCTGGCGGCCCGCATGGGCTTGCCGGTCGCGCGTGTCGAGATTCGGCGCATCCCCGAACCGATTCTGCTGATCGAACGATTCGACCGGGTCGTGACGACCGATCCGGAGGATCCGCAGCGCGTGAGCGCGGTGCGGCGACTTCATGTCATCGATGGATGCCAGGCCCTCGACTTGCCGGCGACACTCAAATACGAACGCAATCTCGGCAACAACGCGGACGTACGCAATATCCGCGAAGGCGTGAGCTTCGAAAAGCTGTTTTCGCTGACACCGTTTCTCGAGACGCCCGCCGCCGCGCGTTCGGCCATGTTGCGCTGGGCGTTGTTGCAACTGTTGATCGGCAACAGCGACGCGCACGGCAAGAACATTTCGTTTTTCGTCAGCAGCGGCGGGCTCGATCCGGCGCCGCTTTACGACCTGGTGTGCGTGAACGTCTACGGCGACGCCTATGTGCAGGACATGGCGATGGCGTACGGCGATGTGTTTCGCGGCGAGGAGCTCACGGCTTTCGCGCTCGCAGACTTCGCGCATCGTGTGCGGATCCGGCCGGCGCTCGTTGCGCGTGAAATGACGCGGATGGCGACGCTGGCCGGGAAACTGGCTCCCGAACTGGCGGAATCCGGCGTGTACGCAGGCGACGAGCGTGCATGGGTACAGCGTATTTCGGAGTACGTGCGAGCTCAGGCCGAGCGCGTGCTGCGGATTGCGCCCATGGTGCCCAAGGTCAACGTCGAACTGCTCTGACGCGCGCGGTGCGCTTACTTTGCGTTGCGGCTCGCGGCGGGCGCCGCGGTCGACGGATCGCTGACCGGCACCATGCGCGGGCTCGTGTCGTTCGAGCCTTTCGCGCCGTCTTCCGGTTCGAGCACGAAGCGGAACGTGTCGACCCGCTGCATCACCTTCGCCGCATACGCGTTGGAGCCGCCATAACTCCTCAGCCCGGCTTGCACGTTGCCACCGGCCGCCCGCACATAGCCCGACAGAATCTTGGAGCCCGCTTCGACGTTCGCATTCGGCTCGGTGAGGTCCTTCACGTCGCGCAGCATGCCGCGGTGTGCTGCCGGCACGACCTGCATCAGCCCGGTCGCGCCATGCTGGCCGCGCGCTTTTTCCTGAAAGCGCGATTCGATCGAGATAATCGCGTAAACGAGTGCCGGAGGCAGCGAATATTTCGTCGCAGTGACGCTCACGATGTCGGCGAGCTTCGCGGCGCGCTCTTTCGCGACGCCGAATTTCTTCGTCAGGTAGGAGGTGATGCGGCGGTTTGCTTCGTTCGGCTGATCGTTCGCGAGCGGGGCGGAGGCCTCGGCCGGCGCGGATGCGGCCGCTTCGGGCGCGGAGGCAGGCAGCGTTGGCACCTGCTGCGCCGAGGCCTGTTGCGCAATGCCGAGCGAAAGCACGATCAGCCAGAGAAACCGTCGTCGCATGGTGGAGTGCGGGGAAATGAGAGGCGCATAGTATATCGGCCAATCGTCGTGCGCGTTCGAGCGCAGGCTCGAATGAAAGCACGATGTAGGCTTGTATCGATGCGCGCGGTGCGCAGACGGGATTGTTGCACGAACACGCATCGGAGTCCGGATGAAGCGCATCCGGTTTTTTGGCGCCCCCTTTTTCGCCCGCGACGCAGCGACTGCGGGTGCGTAATCCGTCTGCCGCCTGCCGCGTGCTACGCCCGCCGCGCGCCCGCCACCCGCGCGATCGCCCCGATCGCATCGCTGACCAGCACCGCGAGCAGCCCGACGATCACGCCGCCCTGCAGCACGAACGCGGTGTTCGACGTCTGCAGGCCCGCGATGATCACGTCGCCGAGCCCGCGCGCGGCAACCGTCGAGCCGATCGTCGCGGTGCCGAGATTGATCACGACCGCGAGCCGGATGCCGTTGACGATCACCGGAAACGCGAGCGGCAGCTCGACCGACACCAGCTGCTGCCAGCCGCTCATCCCCATTCCGCGCGCGGCGTCGACGACGTCGCGCGGCACGTCCTCGAGCCCCGCGATCGTGCTCTCGAAAACCGGCAGGAGCCCGTACAGCACGAGCGCGATCAGCACGGGTTTCAACCCGAAGCCGACGGCCGGTACCGCGAGCGCGAGCACCGCGACGGGCGGAAAGGTCTGGCCGATGTCGACGACGCTGCGCGCGACCGGCAGGAAATCTGCGCCGGCCGGCCGCGTGACCGCGATCCCGGCCGCGACCGCGATCAGCGTGCCGAGCAGGCTCGACAGCGCGACGGTGCCGAGATGCGCGAGCGTGAGATCGAGCAGGCTCGCGCGATCGTAGATGACCGGCGCGCCGTTGTCCGCGAACGGCGCGAACACGCCCTGCAGCCACGCGGGGCGCAACAGCAGCACGAGCAGCAGCGCGAGCGCGGCCGCGCGTGCGACATGCGCGGGCAGCCGCCGCGGCCGGGGCGAAAGCGAACGCGCGGGCCGCGTCGTCATGCGGGCTTCCTCGCGTGCGCGCGGATCGCGTCGAGCGTGATGCGGCGCATGGCGTGCCCGTTGCCGCCTTCGACCGGCAATGCGTCCGCTCCGCGCCACAGCAGCTCGGACACCGCGTCGCGCAGCGTGCGTGTCGCGGCGATCGGTTCGCCGTCGGCGTGACCGGGCTCGGCCACCGCGTCGATCGGCGTCAGCGCGAGCAGGCGCAGCGGCCGGTCGACGCCGGCGACGAGCTGTTCGACGACGCCCGCTGCCGGCTTGCCGAGAATCTCGGCCGGCGACGCGACCTGCAGCAGCCGTCCGCCGTCCATCACCGCGATCGTGTCGCCGAGCTTCAGCGCTTCCTCGATATCGTGCGTGACGATCACGACCGTGATGCCGAGGCGGCGCTGCAGTGCGTACAGATCGTCCTGCGCCTTGTTGCGGATGATCGGATCGAGGGCGCCGAACGGCTCGTCCATCAGCAGCATCGCGGGCTCGGCCGCGAGCGCGCGCGCGACGCCGACGCGCTGCTGCTGGCCGCCCGACAGTTCGTGCGGCAGCTTGTCCGCGAATTCGGACGGCGCGAGATGAAACAGGTCGAGCAGTTCGCGCACGCGCGCGTCGATGCGCTCGGCCGGCCAGCCGAGCAGCCGCGGCACGGTCGCGATATTGCGCGCGACGCTCCAGTGCGGGAACAGGCCGTGTCCCTGGATCACGTAGCCGATGCGACGCCGCAGCTGCTCGGGCGGCACGCTCGCGGTGTCGACGCCGTCGATGCGGATCGTGCCGCCGGTCGGCGCGATCAGCCGGTTGATCATCCGCAGCAGCGTCGACTTGCCGCTGCCCGATGCGCCGACGAGCGCGGTGATCGTGCCTTGCTTCATCGTCATCGATACGTCGTCGACGGCGACGACGTCGCCGAAGCGTTTGCCGATGCGTTCGATCTCGATCATGCGGTACGTCCCTTCGCGAGCGTGGTCGCGGCTTCGAACACGACGGCGGCCGCCAGCGCGAGCGCGATCGTCGGGATCGCGCCGAGCAGCACGAGATCGGCGGCCGATTGCCCGATTCCCTGGAAGATGAAGATGCCGAACCCGCCGCCGCCGATCAGCGCGGCGACCGCGGTCAGGCCGATGTTCTGCACCAGCACGATGCGCACGCCGCTCAGGATCACCGGCAACGCGAGCACGAGATCGACGCGCAGCAGCCGCTGCGCGCGCGTCATGCCCATCGCGCGTGCTGCTTCGGTCACGTGCGGCGGCACCTGCTCGAGCCCGACCACGACGCTCGACGCGATCGGCAGCAGCGAGTAGAGAAACAGCGCGAGCACGGCCGGCGCGACGCCGATCCCGCGGATGCCGAGCGCGGCCGCGAGCGGCACGTGCGCGGCGAGCAGACCGAGCGGCGCCATCATCAGCCCGTACATCGCGATGCTCGGGATCGTCTGCACGATATTGAGCACCGGCATCACGACGGTGCGCACCGGGGCGACCCGCGCGCACGCGATGCCGAGCGGCAGGCCCGCGACGAGCGCGGCCGCGACCGAGCCGCCCGCGAGCGCGACGTGCCGGATCGCCTCGCGCCAGAAGTCGTCGCTGCGCACCGCGTATTCGCGCATCACGGACAGGCCGTCCCACCAGCCGCTCGCGAGCGGCAGCGATATCGCTGCCATGGCGACGGCGAGCGCGACGAGGCGTCGCCACGGGCCGAAGGCGAGCCGCGCGAGCGCGTCGGCGACGAGCACGGCCCACGCGAACAGCAGCAGCCACACGCCCGCCGCGGGCGACACGCGTGCGAGCGCGTCGTCGGCGGCGACGGCGTGCGTCGCGGCCGCACCGACCGCGTAGGCCAGCGTCGCGAGCCACGTGCAGCCGGCCGCGAGCCGCCATCCGGGACGGCTCGCCGTCATCGCCCACAACGCGCCGACGAGCCACAGCGCGGCGAGCGCGGCACCCTGCACGGCGGGCAGCGCGGCGAATACCGACAGCCCCGTGCCGGCCGCGATGCGGTTCGGCCGCAGCACCATGAACGGCATGCCGAACACCGCCACGATCGTCAGGACACCGATCAGGATACCGACCTTGTCGAGCGTGATGCGCCGCGCGGACGCCACCGCGCGACCCGTCACTTAACGAAGCCTTTCGACTTCAGGTAGCTTTTGGCCACGCCGGCCGCCGGTTCGCCGTTGATCTGGATGCGCGCGTTCAGCGTCTGCAGCGTCTTCAGGTCGAGGCTCGCGAACACGGGTTTCAGGAAGTCGGCGATTTGTGGATGCGCGTTCAGCACGGCTTCGCGAATCACCGGCGTCGGCGCATAGACGGGCTGCACGTGCTTGTCGTCGTCGAGCACGACGAGGCCGCTCGACGAGATGCCGCCATCGGTGCCGTACACCATCGCCGCGTTTACGCCGTCGGTCTGGTTCGCGGCGGCCTTGATCGTCGCGGCCGTGTCGCCGCCCGACAGCACGACGAGCTGATCGGGTTTCAGCTTGAAGCCGTATGCCTTTTCGAACGACGGCAGCGCGGATGCGCTGTTCACGAACTCGGCCGATGCCGCGAGCTTCAGCTTGCCGCCGCCCGCGATCCACTTGCCGAAGTCGGAGAAGGTCTTCAGGTGCTGCGCTTGCGCGACCGGCGCGAGCACGGCGACGCCCCACGTGTTGTTCGCGGGCGCCGGCGTCAGCCAGACGAGATGGTTTGCCGCGTAGTCGAGCTTCTTCGCGGTGTCGTAGCCCTGGCTCGCGTTCTTCCACAGGGGATCGTCGGCCTTGTTGAAGAAGAACGCCGCGTTGCCCGTGTATTCGGGGTAGATGTCGATCTCGCCGCTCGTGAGCGCCTTGCGCACGATCGGGGTCGTGCCGAGCGCGATCTTTTCGGTGACGGGGATGCCGTGGGCCTTCAGCACCTGTGCGATGACGTTGCCGAGCAGGTTGCCTTCGGTGTCGATTTTCGATGACACCACGACGGGCGTGTCGGCGTGCGCGCCGGGTGCGACGACTGCGGCGGCGAACGCGAGGCCCAGGATGCGGGCGGGCAGGGCGAGCTTCATCGGGGCCTTTCTCCAGAACGGGGACGTACGCCGAAAGTTACTTGACTGAGTCGGCTTTGGCAAACCGCGTGCGGCGGCACGTCCACAGCACGCGTGGGGGTAACCCGCATGCGTCGCACGCCGTTGTTACACTGGAGCGCATTCCCGCCTGCGGACACTTGCTGACATGAAACCCGAGCTACTGGTCCTTATCGCGCTGCGCGACGACGCGCACCGCCAGATCGCCGCGTCGTACGACGTCCACCATGCACCGACCGCCGAGGAACGCGAGCGCGCGATCGCCGAACACGGCCGCACGATTCGCGCGGTGTTGACCAACGGCAGCACGGGCCTGACAGCCGCCGAAATCGATCGTCTGCCGCAGCTCACGTTCGTCAGCGCGCTCGGCGCCGGCTACGAGCACATCGACGTCGCGCATGCGAAGGCGCGCGGCATCACCGTGGTGACGGGCGCGGGCACCAACGACGATTGCGTTGCCGATCATGCGTTCGCGCTGCTGCTGGCGGCGGTGCGCAACGTCGTGCAACTCGATGCGAAGACCCGCGCGGGCGTATGGCGCGACGCGCTGCCGATGCCGCCGAACGTGTCGGGCAAGAAGCTCGGTATCGTCGGGCTCGGCAAGATCGGCGAGAAATGCGCGCGGCGCGCGGCCGGCTTCGACATCGAGATCGGTTATCACAACCGTTCCGGGAAGGATGTTCCGTATCGCTATTTCGAGCGCGTCGAGGCGCTCGCGCAATGGGCCGATTTCCTGATCGTCGCGACGCCGGGCGGCGCGGGCACGCGTCACCTGATCGACCGCGCGGTGCTCGATGCGCTCGGCCCCGGCGGGTTTCTCGTCAACGTGTCGCGCGGCAGCGTTGTCGATACCGCCGCTTTGGCGGATGCGCTGCGCGAACGGCGCATCGCGGGCGCGGGGCTCGACGTCTACGAAGGCGAGCCGGAGCCGCCGCGCGCGCTGACGGCGCTCGACAATATCGTGCTGACGCCGCACATGGGCGGCTGGTCGCCGGAGGCGCTCGATCGCTCGGTCCAGCAGTTTCTCGACAATGCGGCGCGGCATTTCGCCGGGGAGACGGTGCTGACGCCGCTGTGAGTGTGGTCCGTGCGGCGCGCGGGCATGTATCCGCAACCCGCACGCGAAAATCGGAAAAATTCGCATCAAGGCCGGCCATTCGGCGCCGGAACGTCGATCCCGCTGCAACGACATCGCATTCCATGCCGTCCGGCTGCTGCCGGACGTGTGCCGTTCATGGAGACGATCGATGACTATCGCTGCCGTACCCTTCGTGCCGAGCCGCGGCGCGATCAGCCGCCACCCGCGCGAACATGCCGGCGACGATCAGCGCGTCGAGCGCGCGAACGTGTGGCCGGATGTCGTGCCCAGGCGTCTTGCGGCGGGCTGAGCCGCGTTGCCGATGAAGAACGGCGCCACGCAACGGTGCAGCATCGCCGCGTGGCGCCCAGGGTGCGTTTCGTGTGGATTCGGGCGCGTGCGATCGTTCACGATCGCACGCGCATCCTTTGGGCCACCGCGCCCGTTTTGCGCGCGCCGGGTCAGGACGACACCAGCGGCACCGTCACCGACGTTCCTGCCGGGTCGAGCGCGAGCCCCGTGCCCGGTGCCGGCCGCAGCGTCGCCTCGTTGTCGCTCGACAGCACGACGAGGCCGAGCCTGTGACCCGCTTCGAGCGTGTAGTCGCGCGGCATGAACGTCAGCTTCAGGTCATACGGCATGCCCGGCAGCACCGGCGCCGAGATCCAGTCCGACACGCGGTTGCGCGGATCGGTCCATGCCCGCGAGACGATCGTCGCCGTGCCGTCCGGCGCGCGGTCGACCAGCAGCGCCGTCACGTTCGCGATGCCGGTGAAGGTCAGCCGCACGCGGGCGGTCGCGGAGCCGGACAGGCGTGTCGCGGTCGTGAACGGAGTCGTTTCGAAGCGGCTGCGATGCTCGCCGGTCGGCGCGTTCGCCAGCGTGAGCGCGGGAATCGACGCATCGTCGGTGAAGCGCGCGAGCGGGCCGCCGCTCGGCAGCCGCGACAGCGTGCCGGTGCCCGTGCCGTCGCCGCCCGCGAAATACGCGACCGGCGTGGCGCGCCGCGCGGCCCAGTCGGTTTCCTTCAGCAGCGTGCCGTCGGCCTGCGCGACCACCGCGCGCGGATCGCGTTCGACGCCGTTGTCGACGCCGATCAGGTAACGCGTGAACCAGCGGTTCACCTCGGCGGTCCACGCATCGGCCATCGCCGCCACGCGGGTCGGGTCGGTGTGCTTCAGGCGATGCAGCCACAGCTGCGTCGGCACGCCCTGACGCCGCATCGCGAGATACCACGACGTCGACTGGTCGACGCGCACGTTGTCGTCGGTCAACCCTTGCGCGACGAGTGCCGGCGCGACGGCGTGCTCGGTCGGGATGTCGCGCGCGGCCCAGAACGGCGAATAGTCGCCCGTCTTGCGGTCTTCCTGCTGCAGCGCTTCGTCGACCAGGTGCGTGCAGCGCTCCGGATGCGCATTCGTCAGAAGCGCCTTGATGTAGACGTCGACGTCCTCGCCCTGATAGCCCTCCGGCGCGCGCACGAGGCCGCCCGAGCGATAGTAGCCGTACATGTTGGACAACCCGGCGATCGGCACGATCGCATCGAGCCCGCGCGTGCGCAGGCTCGCGACCATCTTCGGCAGCGTGCCGTCGTACGACACGCCGTACATGCCGACGTGGCCCGTCGACCAGCTCGCAACGATTGCCTTGCCGCTCGCATCCTTCGCGGTCGCGTCGCGGCCGAGCCAGCGGATCACCGACGCCATCGCGACGGATTCGTCGCGCGTGAGGATCGTCGGGCAGCCGTCGGAGCCGGCGGTGCCGAGCGAGTCCGCATAGACGATGGTGAAGCCGCGCGGCACGAAGTAGCCTTCGATCCATGAACGGCCGGCGGCGGCCGCTTCGAGCTGCTGCAGCATCCGCACTTGCGGCGCGGCGGCCATGATCCGCGTGGACGCGCCGCCGGGGGCGGCGGCCGTCGCAACGGGATGCGGCGAGCCGTCGAGCTCGACGTCGACATCGTGGTTCGGGCTGTCGGCAAGCCCCGCGTAGTACGGGCTCGCGAGCACGATGACCGGCGTGCGCGCGCCGTTGGCGGTTTCGGACGGACGCACGATGCGCACGTGAATGCGGTCGCGCGTGCCGTCGCCGTCGGAGTCGACCGGCGTGTCGATCCACGCGTTTTCCTCGATCGTGCCGCCGGACAGCGACGGCTGTACCTGGCCGTTGCTGATCACCGGTTTGTAGCGTCCGCCGCTCGCCGGGTTCGCGTACGGGACGCCGGACGGCGACACGCGCGCTGCGAGCGATTGAGCGCCGGCCGCCGATGCAGCGGCCTCGTCCTGTTGATTTTGCGCGAGCGCGGAGACGCCTGCCACGCTGCCGCCGTCGTCACCGCCGCACGCGGCGAGCGTCGCGGCCGCAACGAGCGCGGGTAGCCATGCGCTGCGCGATCCTCTGATATGAAATTGCATTGCCGACCTCGTTCTTTTGATTGTGTGGATACGACCGTTCCGCGATACGCCCCCTGCGGGCCGGGCCGATTACTGCATGCGACGAAGAGGAAACTGCACCATCGGGACAACGCCGGGCGCGATCCCGGCCGGAAAGCGGCGGCAGTGCATTGCGGTCATGCAGGACTACGAATCAAATGCGCGCATGCCACGCGTCCTTCCAGATGAAACGGAACGACATCATTCGATGAGACGGGGATGTTGCGAGCTGCGGTGCTGCGCTGCGAAAAAACACGACGCGACGCGCGTGCGGCGACGGAATGAAACGGATCGGCGGTTTCGGCCGCGCCGCGCATCGTGATGGCTTGCCGGTTCGCGTTTGCTTTCCGGAAGCTTGCGCAAAAGTTATCTCAGCGAAAACGGTGTGTCAAACTTTTTTAACCGTAGGTAAAAAAAATTCGAAGCGCATGCCGATGCGGCGCGCGTAGTGCGATGACCTCGCGCATGTGCGACGACGCGCTTGCCGTTGCTTCGCGTCCTGTCGCCCCAAGCAAAACGGGCGGTGACGAATCGCATTCGCCCCGCCCGCTCGCCGGATGCTCCCGGTCTTCCTTCCATTGATCAACGCCCGCGCGCGCCGTCACCCGTCATCCGCCTTCGCCTGCAGATCCTTCAACCCTTGAATCACGACCAGCAGTGCGCGCCCGTGCTCGTCGGAGCCGTCCCACGCGTCGACGATCGCGTCGCGCAGCAGGTCGTTGTAGCGGCGGCGCGCCGGACCGGTATCGACGCCGTAGAAACTGCATAGCTTGTTGAATGGCGCGCTGCGCCGCAGCCGATGCCCGTTCGACAGTCGCAGCCGCGACACGGTCGGCTGGCTGACCCCGGAAAGTCGCGCAATTTCGCTGGACGAGCGCGTGTCCGCCATCAGACGGCGTAACAGGTCTTGTACAGGAAAATCGTGATCCGGGGCTTCCATGCGATGCATTATACCTATACAGTTACGGTTGTTGAATGGGCTTGCTGTCACCAGCGAGGCTGTATCCCGAGAAAGTTGATGACACTGAAACACCTCCCTCCCACGTTCTGCTGGACGAAGATCGGTACCGAGTCCGGCGAGGAACTGCCGACCGTCGTGCTCCGCAAGGAGTGGGAGCGCCGGCTCGGAGGCGGGCGTTTTCTGTGGGGCATCAACCAGCCGCTCGGCAGCAGCGCCCAAGTCGCCGCGCATCGCACCGGCTCGCTGCTCGCGCTGTTCTCGCCGGTTGCGTCGCGTCCGCGGCCCGGCGAGCGCAAGCGCGAGGACGCGCTGCTGTGGAATGCCTGGGTCGACGCCAGCGGCCAGGTGCGGCCGCTGCCGCCGCACACGTTCATTGCAAGCCGCGCGACGCTGCCGTCGGGCCGGCGTCGCGAACAGCACTACGCGCTCGTCTGCGCATCGTCCACCGCGCTGACGGTCGGCACGCAACTGCGCGTGTGCCCCGATCACCTGCGCAGCGTGAGCACGGGCAAGCCGCTCGGCGTCGCGCAGGGCGCGGCCGTGGTCGACTGCATCGGGCGCGCGAAGGAACAGACCGGCAAGAGCTATCCGCTCGCGCTGTCGGTCGAACTCGAGGCACCGTATTTCGTGCGGCTCGCACAGCCGTGCGTGCTGAAGGCGCGCGATCTCGCCGAAGTGAACAAGGCGACGCGCGCCGGCGATTTCGACCGCTTCGTCGAACTGGTCGCGCGCTTGCGCGGCCGTTCGCCGACGGATGCCGTGCGCGGCGTCACGCGCGACCTGTTCGACGTGCCGCCGATCGAAACGGCGGCTGCCTACGTCGCGCCCACGCATGTCGCGCGGCTGCGCAGCCGGCCCGCGGCCGAGCATCCGGGCGAGCTCACCGGCGATCTGTTCGATCTGTCGCCCGGCGAAGCGGCCGCGTTCGGCGGTCTCGCGCATCCGCGCATCGGGCGCGCATGACGTTCGCGCCGCCGGTGCGCGGCGCGTGACGCGAGGCAGGGCAGATGAATGCGCGTGCAACGACGCGCATGCGTGTGGCCGCCATCTCGGCGCGCGCAAGAATTTGTTGCAATCTCGCCGTAGCGGATCGGCGGGTGCGGAGCGACAATCGCCACGAAGCGTGCCGCGCGGCGGCCGTGCATCGACAGGCTGCTTGCCGTCGTTCACGCCGCCGACATGCGCACCACGCACACTGGGCGTCGGCTTGCTTCACACAGCAACCCTGAGGGAGAAGTGTCGATGTCGACCCACACCTGTTCGCGGGAAGCCCGGGCCGCGCAACGCTTCGTCGAGGCGACGCGCAACGTCGACCAGGCGTTTCGCGCCGTGCGCGGCGAAAGCGACGACGACATCTCGTCGGCCGACTATGCACTTGCGATGTCGCGCCTCGATCGCGCGCTCGACGAACTGGCGCGCGCGCAGGAATTCTTCGATCGCGTGGTGGGCGCCGACGCCGCGCACGGCAACTGAACTGAGTTCGCGGCCTCTGCTTTTGCTTCGGCCGCGGTTGTCTGCCGTTTTTCGTTCTGATCGTTTCGCCGCGTCATGCGACGTTCGTCGGCGTGCCGACGTACCAGCATGCCGGACGACAACGTCCGGCATGTCAGTCGCTCATCCTCCGCCAACCGGCCATTACACCCGTCGCATCGTGCAGTCGGGCGGCGCGCACCCGGTTTCAGCAGACGAACATCAAACCTTCCGCCCTTCGACCGGATAACCGGGATCCGTGTACCCGTGTGTCGACGCATGTCCGGGCGGCACCAGCGAATCGACGAAGCGTTCGTCGTCGGGGCCGAGTTCGAGCGTCAACGCATCGATGTAGCTGTCCCAGTGCGCTTCGGTGCGCGGCCCGGCGATCGTCGAGCTGACGATGCGGTTCTTCATCACCCATGCGAGCGCGAACGCGACCGACGTCGTGCCGCGCGCGGCCGCGTGCTCGGCTACCTGCCGCGCGATGTGCAGCGACTCGGGCCGCCATTCCGTCTGCTGGATGCGCCGGTCGCCACGGCCCGCGCGCGAATCGGCGGGCGGCTGCGCGCCGGGCGTGTATTTGCCGGTCAGCACGCCGCGCGCGAGCGGGCTGTACGGCACGACGCCGATGCCGTAATGCGCGGCCGCCGGCAACTGTTCGACCTCGGCCGTGCGATCGACGAGGTTGTACAACGGTTCGCTCGCCACCGGGCGATCGATGCCGAGCTGGTCGGCGAGGCGCACGATCTCGGCGATGCGCCAGCCCTTGAAGTTCGACAGCCCGACGTAGCGCACCTTGCCTTGCCGGATCAGGTCTGCCACCGCGCGCATCCCTTCTTCGAGCGGCGCATCGGTCAGCGCGCGGTGGAAATAGAGGATGTCGATGTAATCGGTGCCGAGCCGCTTCAGGCTCGCGTCGACCGATTCGTAGATCCATTTGCGCGACTGGCCTTGACGGTTCGGCCCCGCGTCCGGACCGGCCGGAAAGCCGAACTTCGTCGCGACGACCCAGCTGTCGCGATGCCGCGCGATCGCACGGCCGACGATTTGTTCCGAGCGTCCGGCGTGATAGACGTCGGCCGTGTCGATGAAGTTGATGCCCTGATCGAACGCCTTGTCGATGATGCGCGTCGACGTCGCTTCGTCGGTCTCGCCGCCGAACATCATCGCGCCGAGACACAGCGGCGACACTTTCAGCGCGCTGCGCCCGAGATAGCGGTAATCCATGGTGAGGCTCCATGCGGGCGAGCGCCCGCGTCGATTGAAGTCGGTTGAATGAGCGTGCGGTCCGGATGCGGCGCTCACACGCCTGCTTCGTCGAACACGCGCTTCGCGATCGGTAGCGCCGAACTGGCGGTCGGCCAGCCCGAATAGAACGCGAGATGCGTGATCGCCTCGATCAGCTCGTCGCGCGTGATGCCGTTGTCGAGCGCCTTCTTCAGATGGAACGGCAGTTCGTTCACGCGATACAGCGCGACGAGGCTCGCGACCGTGATCAGGCTGCGATCGCGCGGCGACAGGCCGGGGCGCTGCCACACGTCGCCGAACAGCACGTTGTCGGTGTAGTCGGCGAGAGCCGGCGCGATTGCGCCGAAGGCCTGGCGCGCGGCGGAAGTCGGTTCGGACATCGAGGGCTCCGGAGGACGTGGAAGACATCGACGATGGTAGCCACCGACGCGCCTATCGATAATCCCCAGGAATGCGCATGCACTTATCGAACCGGTTCATGAATGGCCGGGATGGCGCAGCGCGTCGACGATCAGCGCGAAAGCCCGCGACGATTGCCGCCGGCTCGCGTAGTACAGGTGGTGGCCGGGAAAGGTGGGACACCAGTCGTCGAGCACGCTGACGAGCCTGCCGGTACCGACGTGCGGCGCGGCGAGTTCGGCCGGCACGTACGCAAGGCCGTAGCCTGCGAGCGCCGCGTCGAGCATTTCATAGGTGCCGTTGAACGTGACCTGGCCGTCGACGCGCACCTGCAGCGTGTCGTCGCCGCGCGCGAGTTCCCACGCGTACAGCGCGCCGTGCGTCGGCAGACGCAGGTTGATGCAGTCGTGCGCGACGAGATCCTGCGGCGTCGCGGGGTGCTCGCGTTGCGCGAAATACGCGGGCGCGCCGACGATCGCCATTTTCAGGTCGGGCGAGATGCGCACCGCGATCATGTCCTTCGCGACCTGGTCTCCCAGTCGCACGCCGATGTCGAAGCGTTCCGCGACGATATCGGACAGCCCGTAGTCGGTTACGAACTCGACCTTGAGGTCGCGGTAGTCGCGCAGGATCGGCGACAGCTTCGGCCACAGCAGCGTGCGGATCACGTAGTCGGTTGCGTTGATGCGCACGGTGCCGGCCGGTTTGTCGCGCAGTTCCGCGAGCGCCGACAGTTCGGCCTCGATTTCGTCGAAGCGCGGCGCGAGGTTGAGCAGCAGGCGCTCGCCGGCTTCTGTCGGCGCCACGCTGCGCGTCGTGCGCGTGAGCAGCCGCACACCGAGACGCGTCTCGAGCGAGCGGATCGTATGGCTGAGTGCGGATTGCGACATGCCGAGCCGGGCGGCCGCGCGCGTGAAGCTGCGCTCGCGCGCGACGGCGATGAAGGCGAGCAGGTCCGCAAAGTTGTCGCGCGGCATGGAGGAAGTCGAGTGGTCGATGCCTGCGCATCCTACCATCGGGTCCGTCGCGCGCTGCGACGACCCACGGGCGCGGCAGCGCGATGCGCGTCAGGCTGCCCGTGTCACGCCGGCCGGATGGCGCGCGACGCGGGTGGGCGGATCCTACGCGTAGCCGCCGTGCTGGAACGACGTCGCGAAGAACTGCATCTGGTAGCGGATCGCGTGCGCCCAGTAGTCCCACGTGTGACCGCCCGGACGCTCCGCATAGTCGTGCGGCACGCCGAGTGCGACGAGTCGTTGATGCAGCGTGCGGTTCGAGCTGACGAACGAGTCGTCGCGGCCGCAGTCGATCGTCAGGTCGAGATGCGCACGGACGAACGCGCGCGCGCTTTCGACGATCGCGTTGCGGTTCCAGAACGACGGATGGCGGACGGGATCGCCGAACACGTGGTCGATGCCGGGCTCGTCCTCGCAGCAGCGCGGATCGACCGCGCCGCTGATGCTGCCGACCGCGCCGAACGTGTCGGGCCGGTCGAGCGCGATGCGCAGCGCGCCGAAGCCGCCCATGCTGAGCCCGGTGATCGCACGTGCGCCCTTGGTCGCGATGGTTCTGAAGTGCATGTCGACATACGACACGACTTCGTCGCCGACGAAGGTTTCGTAGCGGCTGCCCGAGTCGAACGGGCTGTCGATGTACCAGCTTTCGTGTCCGCCGTCGGGCATCACCAGGATCACGTGATGGCGATCGGCCAGCGCGGCGATCCGCGTGTTCGCGGTCCAGTCGGTGTGGTCGCCGCCGGAGCCGTGCAGCAGGTAGACGACCGGAAAGCGCTCGACGGCGCGTTCAGGCCCGTGGCGCAGGCGCGCATAGTCGTCCGGCAGCACGACGGTCGCCTTCAGCGTCTCGTTCATCGCCGCGCTCGGGATCGCGACGACCCGCGTCTGAAAGGCGAGGGCCGGGCCCGCGACGGCGAGCAGCAGCAGTAGCCAGAACGTGCGGATCAGGTTCATGGAGCCTCGCATGTGTCGTTTCCGTTCGGCAGTCGGGCATCGGGAAAACCCTGTTTGGCGACTCTAGCAACCGTGCCTTTCAGCCAAATTTCGGCGAATCCTACGAGTTGTCAGGTGGCCGGCGCCCAGTCCGGCGGCCGCGCGCGTCAGCCGAGGCAGCGCGCCAGCGCCTCCCGGAACGCGGCGGGCCGCTCGGCCGGTATCAGGTGCCCGCAGCCGGCGATCGTCTCGAAGCCGGCGCAGCGCGCGAGCGCCCAGTCCGGCACATGCCAGCCCGCGCGCGAGCGGTCGCCGGCGACGAGCCACACCGGATGGCGCTCGAAAACTTCGGCCAGCAGCTGCAGATAGCCGGGTTCGCCCGTCGTCGCGACCACCGAGCGTCCCGTCGCGCGCAGCGTCGACGCCGGCTGATGCGCGAGCCAGCGGCGCGCGTCGTCGAGCTGGCGCGGCGACGGTTCGTCGATCGCGCCGCGCAGCCAGCCGGATGGATCGCTGCGCAGGCCGTCGAGCATCGCGTCGGCTTGCGCGGGCGACATGCGGCCGACCGACGCCGACCAGAATGCGTCGTCGAGCGTGAAGTTGCCTTCGACGTTGACGATCCGGCGCACGCGCGCCGGGTGGGCATGGGCGAACAGCATCGCGATCGCGCCGCCGATCGAGTGACCGACGAGATCGACCGGCTGCGCGCCGTAGTGCGTGTCGATGGCCTGCCGCAGATGCTCGACCTGCGCGGCGAGCGTGATCGCATCGAATGGCGCGTCGCGATGGATGCCGTAGCCGAGCAGGTCGGGGGCGAGATGCGGGCCGGGCCATGCGGGCACGTCGAACGTGCCGATGAAACCGTGGACGAAGACGACGGGCGGGGCGGGCTGGCTCATTGGGCGGTCGACGACGGAAGGGGCGGCAATTCGAGTTCGGCGAGCAGTTCGTCGAGTTCGAGCACGTGGGTGCGATCGTGGTCGAGCAGTTCGCGCACGAGTTCGTCGAGCGACATCCGGCGGATGCCGTCGCGCAGCCCGCAGCGCGCCAGTTCCGACGGTTGCAGCGCGGCGGCCGTCGCGCACAGCGCGGCGCGCCCGGCGTGGAACGTGGCAAGCGCGTCGTCGAGCGGCTGCGCCAGGTAGTCGCGCTGCGCGGCGAGTGCCGTCCCGTCGACGGAGGCGATCACCGGCAATTCGTGCGCGCGCACGACTTCGATGCGTTCGGCGAATACCGCGTCGAGGTCGCGCAGGTGGCATGCGTGCTCGACGAGCGAGAAGCCCGTGCCGGCCGGGCGGCGTGTGACGAGCACGGCGGGAAAGTGCGCGGCATACGCGGCGATCCGCGCGGGCATCGCGGCCAGCTCGACGACGACGTCGGCGAACGGCAGCACCCGCGGAAATGCGCTGAATACCGCGCCGTAGCTGAACAGCGCGCCGCCGATCCGGCCGCGCGCCTGCACGACGTCATGCCCGTGGCGGCGCATCACGTCGGCGACCATCGCGCCGCAGAACTGCCGGGCCGTCGTATCGGCTTCGATTTCGGGAAATTTGTGCGCGATTTCGTGCTGGATCGCGCCGATCGCGGCGACGCCGACACGCGACAGCGCCGCGAATTCGACATAGCGCTCAGGCCGCGCGATCAGCGCTTCGAGTTGCGCGCCGAGCGGCGTCGCGCGAAAACGGTCGAAACGGGAATGCATGATGGAAAGCGTTTGTCGGTCCAGTAACGTGTCAAAACGATACGTTACTGGACCGGCGGCGTCAACCCGGGCGCTTCGGGCAACGCGCTGCATTACTCCTTGCCGGTGCCCCGGGCTGCCTGTTCGATCAGCTTCGCGACTTCAGCGGGATGCGAGATGTAGGCGACATGGCTCGACTTGAGTTCGATCGTCTTGCTGCCGGCGCGTTGCGTCATGAAGCGTTCGAGCTCGGGGTTGATCGCGCGGTCAGCGGTGGCGACCACCGCCCAGCTCGGCTTCGTCCGCCATGCGGCGTGCGTGATCGGAACGCCGAACGACTGCGCGGCCGGCGTGACTTGCGAGATCGCCATGAATTTCGTTTGGGCGGCCGGCACGTCGGCCGCGAAGTCGGCATGGAACGACGCTTCGTCGAAATACAGATGGCCGTCTTCGGTGGCCTTGATCGCCTTTGTCGCGGGCGGCGTCTTCCTGGTCAGTTCGAGCGGGCTTTCGCCGGTGTCGGGCTGGAATGCTGCGACGTAGACGAGACCCGTGACCTTGTCGTCGTTGCCGGCTTCGGTGATCACCGCGCCGCCGTAGCTATGGCCGACGAGGATGCTCGGGCCGTCCTGCGCGTCGACGACGCGCCGGGTTGCCTTCACGTCGTCGTCGAACGACGTTTCCGGCTGCTGCACGACGGAAACCTTGTAGCCGTCACGTGTCAGGATGTTCGAGACGGCTTGCCAGCCAGAGCCGTCGGCGAAGTAGCCATGAACCAGCACGACGTTCTTGACGGGGGCCGCGACGGCCGCATGCGAGCCGAGTGCGGCGGCGGTCAGGGCGAGTGCCGCGGCGATCTGGCGGACTTGGGAAAAGCGCTTCATTTTCATTCTCCAGAAGGAAGACAGGGTAGGAACCGTCGGATATCGACAGGCGTCTTGTTCCGTCGATGAAGTCATCCTACTAGTAGGTAGGATGATGTGCAAGAAGAAATCCCGGCTGGAAAAGAGTATCTCAGGGAGGTAAACTATCCGTGTTTTTTCATCCGACTAGATGGTAGGCAAGATGACGGTATCAGGGGACAGTACGGCGGGCCGCATACTCGAAGCCGGGCGGCAACTGATCATGCGGCGCGGCTACAGCGGGTTCAGTTATG
The DNA here is from genome assembly GCF_003854225.1 of Burkholderia sp. Bp8986. Classification (NCBI taxonomy): domain Bacteria; kingdom Pseudomonadati; phylum Pseudomonadota; class Betaproteobacteria; order Burkholderiales; family Burkholderiaceae; genus Burkholderia; species Burkholderia sp. Bp8986. The sequence continues at coordinate 63,162 of NZ_QTQM01000011.1, forward strand.
CCGACATCGCCGACGCGATCGACATCAGGAAGGCGAGCATTCACCACCACTTTCCGACGAAGGCGGATCTGGCGGTCGCCGTGCTGCAGCAGTCGCAGGCGAAATTCGATGCCGACATGGCGTTGCTCGACGCGAGCGGTGCCGACGCGCTGGTGCAGATGCGCGCATACATCGGCTACTGGGAACGCTGCATCGCGGACGACAGCGCGCCGTTCTGCGTCGCCGGCATGCTCGGCGCGGAGTTGCCGGCGCTGCCCGACGAAGTCGCGCGGGCGGTGAAGGCGCATTTCGACGACCTTGCGGCGTGGCTGGTGCGCGTGCTCGACACCGGGGTGAAAGACGGCGTCGTGCAGCCGGGCGTGTCGGTGCAGACCGAGGCCGCGACGTTCGTGTCGCTGGTCTATGGCGCGATGCTTGCCGCGCGGGCGTACGGCAATGCCGGGATGTTCAGGGACGTGACCGCTGGGGCGGTCGAGCGGCTCGCGGTGCCGCGCAACCGCGCGTGAGCCGTGCCGCGTCGGCGGGTAGCGAAGGCGCCCGGCGGTCATGTGGAGTCGCCAGACGCCGCACGGCTTACGTGCGCTTCCCGGCCTCGGCTTGCGCGCTCAGTGTCGCTTTCAGCGCCTGCAGTTCGGCCGTGAATGCCGGGCTGAAGTCCTCGGCTTCGAACAGCGGGCGGATTTCGATGTCGGAGTCGCCGCGCATCGGATTCGGGCAGCGCTTCACCCATTCGACCGCTTCTTCCATCGATTTCACCTGCCACAGCCAGAAGCCGGCGACGAGCTCCTTCGTTTCGGCGAACGGGCCGTCGATGACGGTGCGGTTCTTGCCGGCAAAGTGGACGCGCTTGCCGCGCATGCTCGGCTGCAAGCCGTCGGCGATCAGCAGGATGCCGGCCTTCGCCAGCTCCTCGTTGAAGCGGCCCATCGCAGCGAACATTTCAGGGTCGGGCATCCGGCCGGATTCGGAATCGGCGGTGGCCTTGACGATTACCAGGACGCGCATGGTCGTATCTCCTTGGGGTGGGTGGTCGGATGACCGTCCGCCGGAAGGCGAACGGGGCTTACGACATCAGGACGGCCGGCAAGCAGGGAAATCGACAACGGAGGTGAAAAAAAAGCGCCGAAGGGCAGGCTGGAACGGCGGGTGGCGCGGTGCCGGGGCGCGATCGACCCGAGACTTTCCGGGCGGGCCGCCGCGCACGGCTGCGAGGCGGCCCGCCCGGCGGGCAGGTCAGTGCGCTCCGTCAGTTCCCGGCCGGCGGCGCCTTCGGGCAGTCGCCGAGTTGCGCGCGCAGCCGCGCTTCCTGCTCCTGCAGCTCGGGCGTGAATTCCGCGCCGAAATCCTCGGGCGAGAACACCTGGCGGATCTCGATGTCCGATTCGATCGGCATCGGGTTCGGACAGCGCTTGACCCATTCGACGGCTTCTTCCATCGAGTCGACCTGCCACAGCCAGTAGCCGGCGATCAGTTCCTTGGTTTCGGCGAACGGGCCGTCGATGACGGTCCGGTCCTTGCCGGAGAAGTGCACGCGCTTGCCGCGCGAACTCGGGTGCAGCCCTTCGCCGGCCAGCATCACGCCGGCCTTCACGAGTTCCTCGTTGTACTGGCCCATCGCGGCCAGCAGTTCGGTATCGGGCATCGCGCCCGATTCGGAAATGGCCGTTGCCTTGACGATTACCATGACGCGCATCGTTGTGACTCCTTGAACGGGAAAGGGAAGATCCGCGACCGGCCGGCCATGCGGACGGCAAATCGATCGGTTACGACACTACGACGCGCGACGATCGCGCGAATCGACATCGGGCGAAAAAAAATCTCGATGCCCGATGACGCGGCGAGTCGCGCAAGCCGGTTGATTCCGGTACGGGGCGATCGTGCCGCGGCCCGCTGGAGCCGCCGGTCAAAACTGGTATGCTGGTCTGCATTACGTTCATGCGGAGGGCGCCATGGCAACGAAGGAAGTCTCGAAGAAAAAGTACCTGAAGATTCTGAACAAACGCCTGCGGGCCGAGCCGGATGCGCCGGCCGGCGCGTCGTTCGTGTTCTTTCCGCTCGGCGCGAAGGCCAAGCATGCGACGGGCGTCGTGGCCGGCGAGCCGCGCAGCAAGCGCGAACTCGCGGTGATGGCCGCGGTCCAGAGCAAGGCGTCCGCCGAATTCGTCGTGACCGGCGCCTGACCGGCGACGGGCGACGGGCTGCCGGCTGCCGGCTGCCGCACGCGACAGCGCGTGCGCTATGCCGCGGTCGCGTCGCAATGCGCGATCACACCGGCGATCACGCGCGCAATGTCGTGCGTGATCGCCGGGCCGTGCATCGGCAGGATGATGTCGAGATCGAGCGCCTGGATGCGGCGCAGCGCGCTCGCCAGGTGCGCGAGCGACGGCAGGTAGTCCGAGCGCGTGATCGCGTCGAGGATCGCGGGCAGCGGATCGTCGGCATCCTCGCGGCCGAAGCGCATCAGGATGTCCGACGACAGCAGCGCCTTGTACGCCGGCAGGTACACGACGAGCGAATCCCACTGATGCACGTGTTTCGTGAAGACCGGCACGACGTCGATGCCCGACAGCGTCCTCGGTTCACCGTCCGTCAGCGGAACCGCATGCACGCCGAACACGTCGGCAAGCCCCCAGGTACACATCGGATGCCCGTACGCGACGAGCGCCGGGTTGGCCGCGAGGAAGTCGGGCAGCGCGCCCATTTCGTCGGCCTCGAAGTGCGGGACGATCACGCTGCTGACCATCGACGGCGCGATGCCGATGGTGTTGAGTGCCGCGCTCAGTTGGGTGAAATTGGAACGGGTGCCTGTTTCGACGCACAGCACGTCGCCGTGCGTCGATCGTACGAAGAACTGGCTGAAGCTCAGGTTCAGCGTTTCGACGTAGGACGTGGCGCGAAACAGGCCGTCGCGGACGACGTCGATTCGGGAGGCGCTCATCGGGGATCCTCGCGCAGGGAAGGGAGCCGGGCCGTCCGCGCGTCGCGGGTTGCGGCGCGGCAGACGGCAGCAGTCGATCTTCCGATCCAGTCTAGCAGCGCGGCCCCGAATCCGCGAACCGCGGCGCCCCCTTGGCCGAGCCGCGTCAGTTCTTCAGCTTGTAGCCGGTGCGGAACATCCACGCGACGACTGCAAGCAGGATCGCGAGGAACAGCGAGGTCGCCGCGAGGCTGATCCCCACGTGCACGTCGGCCAGCCCGTAGAACGACCAGCGGAAGCCGCTGATCAGATAGACGATCGGGTTGAATAGCGTGACGATGCGCCACGCGGGCGGCAGCATGTCGACCGAATAGAAGCTGCCGCCGAGGAACGTGAGCGGCGTGATGATCAGGAGCGGCACGAGCTGCAGCTTCTCGAAGCTGTCGGCCCAGATGCCGATCACGAAGCCGAACAGGCTGAAGGTGATCGACGTCAGCACGAGGAACAGCACCATCCAGAACGGATGCAGGATGTGCAGCGGCACGAACAGGCCGGCCGTCGCGAGGATGATCAGCCCGAGCAGCAGCGACTTCGATGCGGCCGCACCCACATAGGCGATCACGATCTCCCAGTACGACACGGGCGCGGACAGGATCTCGTAGATCGTGCCCGTGAAGCGCGGGAAGTAGATGCCGAACGACGCGTTCGAGATGCTCTGCGACAGCAGCGACAGCATCACGAGGCCCGGCACGATGAACGACCCGTAGCCGATGCCGTTCACGTCGCTGATGCGCGAGCCGATCGCCGAGCCGAACACGACGAAGTACAGCGACGTCGAGATCACCGGCGCGATGATGCTCTGCATCAGCGTGCGGCGCGTGCGGGCCATTTCGGCGCGGTAGATCGCGCGGATGCCATGCAAATTCATGTTCGCCATGTGCGTTAGGTCCCTTGTGCGCCGTTGCGGCGGTTGTCGATCAGGCTGACGAAAATGTCCTCGAGCGAGCTCTGCGTCGTATGCAGGTCGCGAAAGCCGATGCCGGCCGAGCCGAGCGCGTTGATCAGCGTCGCGATGCTCGCGTCGTCGCGCTGCGAGTCGTAGGTGTAGACGAGCGCGTTGCCGTCATCCGCGCGTTCGAGCCCGAACGCGGCGAGATCGGCCGGCACGGTCGCGAGCGGATGCTCGAGCTGCACGGTCAGCTGCTTCTTGCCGAGCTTGCGCATCAGCTCGCGCTTCTCTTCGACGAGCACGAGCTCGCCGCCGAGGATGATGCCGATCCGGTCGGCCATTTCCTCGGCCTCCTCGATGTAGTGCGTGGTCAGCAGGATCGTCACGCCGCTTTCGCGCAGCGAGTCGACCAGCTTCCACATGTCGCGGCGCAGCTCGACGTCGACGCCGGCCGTCGGCTCGTCGAGGAACAGGATGCGCGGCTCGTGCGACAACGCCTTCGCGATCATCACGCGGCGCTTCATGCCGCCCGACAGCGTCATCAGCTTGTTGTCGCGCTTGTCCCACAGCGACAGCGCCTTCAGCGTCTTCTCGATGTACGCGGGATCGGGCGCCTTGCCGAACAGGCCGCGGCTGAACGATACCGTCGCCCAGACGGTTTCGAACGCGTCGGTGGTCAGCTCCTGCGGCACGAGGCCGATCATTTCGCGGGCGGCGCGGTACTGATCGCGGATGTCGTGACCGCCGACCGTCACGCGGCCTTCGGTCGGCGTGACGATGCCGCAGATCGAGCCGATCAGCGTGGTCTTGCCCGCGCCGTTCGGGCCTAGCAGCGCGAAGATCTCGCCGGGGCGGATGTCGAGGGTCACGTGCTTCAGCGCCTGGAAGCCGGACGCGTATGTCTTGGAGAGGTCGGAGACGGAAAGGATCGGTTGCATGCTCACGGATGGCACGGCCGGTCGGTCCGACGCTGCGCGCCGCGCGTGCCCGGAGCCGCCGCAGCGAAGCGGCGGGGCGGGGGCGGCATGGCGAACGGGCGTCATGTCGAACGGCGTTGTGGTGCGGGATCGCAGGACCGCCATATTAGCAATCGGAAGATGGAAATGCATTTCGACGGCAAGGACATGCGATGCCGGTGCGCGATTTGCGTGAAATGCGCGCGTTTGGCTCAACAAAGCGATGCTTTATTGGACTCGAGTGAACAATGCGCGCGATTTTCGGGCAATCGGATGACGCTCGCGTGAGCGCTTGGCGGCCGGCACGACTGTGCTGCCCGGTCGACGCCGCGCCGTACCGGGACGGCGTGCGCCGCGCTCGCGATAATGCGTTCCTCTCACGTCCCAGGAGCGGTGCGCATGTCTTTGATCGATTTCAAGTCCGTCGCGGCGGCTCAGGCCGTCGCATGGCAATCCACGATCGTCGGCGAAGTCGGCCCGGCCCGGATCAAGGTGCTGCGCATGGACGCGCAGCCGTACGAAGCGGAAGTGCACGATTACAACGAGGGGCTGCTGGTGCTCGACGGCAGGCTGATGCTCGAGGTCGACGCGCAGACGGTCGTGGTCGAGGCCGGACAGATGTATCTCGCGGTCGCCGGCACGCGTCACGCGGTGCTGCCGGGCAGCCACGGCACGCTTGCGATCATCGACGTGTGAGCGTGCGCCCTCGTGCGTGCGGCCCGCCTGAGGCCCGCACGCCGGGCCTCGCGTGGGTCGGGCGCCCTCGTTCGAACGCGCGTTGTACAGCCCCGGTATTTGTCTGAGCAAATAAAATGAAGGCCGTTTGAAAAATTGTCAAACGCCCTGCTCGCACTAGGCGCGCGCGCTTCGGCGCGTTTGGAACTCTGCATCCATTTACTTGTGCGTATCGTCCGATCATAGTCTCGACCAACGACGCATCACGATAACGAATCAAGCGTACGTATGGAGACCACACCATGAGACGCCTTTCCGAGGGGCCGGCCGGACGGCCGTTTTGCTGCTTTTCGCCGGATGCGGGCGCGACGCGAGTCGCGTGCCTGCGTCATCACATCGCGTTGCCGCTGTAGCGACGCTCCACTTCCCGTTTCGATTGCTCCGACGGTGCCGTGCCGCATGACGGCGCCGCCGGAGAGCGCTTGCCTGCCGCGGCGGTCCTGATCACCTTTGCCCGACCGGCAACGCGGCGCGCATTGCGCGCATCGTCATGCGCCGCGCGCCGTCGCGGCGGCGCGATACCAACCGGCGGGCCACGCAGCCCGTCCGGACGAGACTTGTCGTACCTCAAAAGGAGGGGTTGATGCTTTGCATTCCTGAATGGCGGAAGGCGATCCTTTCGTGCGCCGTGCTGGCGCTGCCGTTCGTCGCCGGTTGCGGCGGCGGCGACGATCCGGGCCCGATCAACGTGCCGCAGTGCTCGGGCAGCGCATGCGGGCCGAGCGGCGCCGAGACGACGCCGCCCGTCGTGAAGAAGCTGTGTCCGGATTCGCTCGACTACACGACGACCTACACGGGCGGCGCCGGCAGCGGCGAATACGTGAAGGTGAAGTTCGACACGACGAAGCTGACGTATCAGATGCAGTTCATCGAGTCGTCGGTGCCGACGTCGGCGGGGCAGGTCAACGACACGCGTGCGGGCCTGACGATCAGTGGCGCGTTTCACCATCCGGCCAGTCTGCCGACCGCCGAGCAGAACCGCTGCGCGTTCGTGCTCGACAGCGGCGCGACGAGCGACGGCGCGTATGCGGTGACGATCAATCGCGCGGACCCGCCGATGCTGTTCGTCGGCAACGGGGTGGTCGGCGGCGGGATTCCGGGCGCGACGATCGCGTTCGCCGGTCTCGAGCCGTTCCCGGGCGTCGTGCTCGGCACCGTGCCGTCGCGCACCTTCGATTTCTATCCGTTCATCGGCTTCACCGACACCGAAACCGACTTCTCGAAGGTCGCCGGCAACTACAACGAACTCGGCATCCACCTGTCGCCGGTCGGCGGCAGCGCGCAGAGCAGCACGGGCGCCGTCGGCTGGCAACCCGATGTCGTCAACTGGAACCAGACGTTCAATGCCGACGGCTCGTGCACCATCACGGCGGGCAGCGACTACTCCTGCCAGACCACCGGGACGCCGTGGGCGTTGCGCAAGAATACGGACGGTTCGTCCGACAACGTGTTCGTGAGCCACCCGGTGGCGAAGGCGGGCGGAAACCTCATCTATCCGTTCGCGGGGCAGGGCTCGGCAATCGTCATCGTCGCGCCGAGTCAGGCGAAGGGCATCATGATCGTCGGCAAGCTGAACGGCGTGCTGGTGCCGATCGTGATTCGCGTGGGCTACACGCATATCGACGCGAGCAACCTGCTGGCGTCGGTCGCCGATGCCGAGGTGGGGATCTCGATGCTGTCGCGGACCACGGCCGTCGGCGCGAATTCGCTGAAAGGCGGGTTCATCGGCGCAACGAGCGCGTCCGCGTGCGGCGTCGTGGCACCCAGCACCGCGACGTTCGCGATCGCGACGTCGGGGCCGAGCTTCAACAACAACGTCCCGCATCCGGATCTGCCCGGCACCTTCGACGGCACTTTCTTCCTGGCGCAGGCCGGCAACTGCAACGACGGCACCGCCGTGTCGACGATGGCCGCGAACTATACGTCGACGCTGTTCCAGGGCGCCACCGCTGCGTTCATCGATCCGCAGACGTCGTCGGTCACGTCGCAGTTCGCGCTCGACTACACGCAGGCGACGCCCGGCAAGATCAAGGTCACGGCCTCGCAGGACTTCGACGCGAAGGGGGCGAACGGCAACGTGGCGATCTTCGGCAAGGGTGACACGGGCTGGCTCGTGACGGCCGGCAACGTGTACGCGATGGTCGTCAACAACAGCAAGGTCAATCCGTTCTTCACGGTCGGCGCGTTCGTCCAGTAACCGCGGACTGAACCCGGAGCACCGGCGGCACACGCGTCGCCGCCGGCGAATCGAAATTCAAGAGGATTCCTATGAATGTGAAGCATTGGATGGCCGCGGCATCGCTCGCGCCCGTGCTGGCCGCCTGCGGCGGTGATGGCGACCCGCCGCCCGCACCGGTGGTCCGGCTGTGCCCGCAGGCCATCGACTACGGCACGGTGTTCGTCGGCGGCTCCGGCTCGGGCGAACTCGTGAAGGTGCAGCTCGACACGACGAAGATGACGTACCGGATGACCTACCTCGCATCGCCGGTGCCGACCACCACCGGCACCGTGCAACCGACGCGCGACACCGCGCCGGCCAACGTCGTCGACGGCACGCTGGCCGACGAAACGGGCCTGCCGACCGTGAAGCTGAACCAGTGCACGTTCCGGATGCAGAACGCGAGCCTCGACCCGAGCCGTCCGGCGCGCCTGTTCCTCGGCGAAGGTGTGCTCGGCGGCGCGATTCCCGGCGCGACGATCCAGTTCGACGGCGTGATCGGTGTCGGCAGGATTCCGAAGACGACATTCCCGTACTACCCGTTCATCAGCTTCTCCTCGCTCGAAACCGATCTGTCGAAGATCGTCGGCACGTACAACCAGCTCGGCTACCACCAGGTGCCGTCGCAGAACTTCCAGCCGGTGGCGCTCGACCAACAGGTGACGATCCACGCGGACGGCAGCTATGTCGAGACCGACAACTTCGGCAAGAAGAACGGCGGTCAGCCGCTCGCGTCGAGCGCGACCGTGAACCAGCCATTCACGCTGCGCGCGGACGCCCCGGCGTTCCAGTCGCTGAACTACCAGCCGCAGATTGCGCCGACGCTCGCCGCGCTCGATCCGGCGAAGGCCGGCAAGGGGATCCTGATCGTCGGCAAGCTGCGCAACCAGCTCGTGCCGGTTTTCATCCGCACGGGCGCCGCGAACGCGGACCTGACGCAGGGCCCGCCGAGCGCCGACGACGAGTCGGGCATCTCGTTCCTGAGCCCGCAGGCGGCGATCGCGCAGGGCTCGCAGAACGGCGAGTACACGGGTGTCGACAGCGCGTTCAACTATCGCGCGACCGCGCTCGTCGGTGCGCAGGCGACGCTGCTCGATCCGTTCAACGCATCGCAGGCCGTGCTCACGCGCGCGCTGAACCTCGATTACACGCAGAAGGTGCCGGGCGTCGTGACGACCGTGCACGCGGATGCGGCGTCGGGGCCGGCGACCGGCAAGTTCGTGTTCACCGGCGGCGTGTTCGGGTTCCTCGACATGGCCGATACGCGCAATCCGTACTTCACGGTCGGTGCGTTCGTGCAGTAACCGCGCATGGATGGAGACACGGCGGTGCCGCGCGCAACGGCGCGGTGCCCGGACGAAACGAGGGGAGACTTGATGAAGAAGCTGATTGTCGCGGGTGTCGTCGCAGGCGTGTCGACGCTCGCATCGGCCCAGCAGGCGGGCGACAACGTCGCGACGCTGGGCTGGTTGCACATCATGCCGCAGGATTCGACCAACGGGCTGACGACGAATCTCGCGAGCATGCCGATCAACGGGCCGCTGCGGCTGCCCGGTTCGTTCACGTCGCCGGGCACGAGCCTGACCGTCAACAACGCCGATACGGTCGGCCTCACGCTCACGCACTTCTTCACCGACCACATCGCGGTGACGTCGGTGCTCGGCGTGCCGCCCGAGTTCACGCTGACCGGGCACGGCGTGATCAGGCCGCCGGGTCCGGCCGGTTCGCTCGGCAACGTCGACATGGACAAGCCGGCGAACCAGCCGGCCGTGAAGAACGCGCGGCAATGGAGCCCGACGATCATTCTGCAGTACTACTTCAATGCACCGACCGCGAAGTTCCGCCCGTTCGTCGGGATCGGCGTGGCCTACAGCTGGTTCAGCAACATCGAACTGAACGGCAACTTCGCGAAGGACATCAACGAGAACCTCGGCAGCGTGCTCGCGGCCGGCGCCGGCAAGCCGGGGCCGACGTCGGTGGAGGGCAAGGCGTCGTCGTCGTTCACGCCGGTCTACAACGTCGGCGCGAGCTATGCGATCGACAAGCACTGGGGGCTCACGGCGACGCTGACCTACATGCCGCTGAAGACCTACTCGTCGCTCGTGATCAAGGCCGCCGACGGTTCGACGCTCGCGACCACGCGCACGCGGCTGAAGGCGGACCCGCTGATCACGTTCGTCGGTGTTTCCTACAGGTTCTGAGCCGTCCGGCGTGCATCGCGCACGCCGGCGGCTTCCTGCGACCGCGCGGCCGGGCGAATCCGGCCGGCGTGTCGCGTTCCTGGCGGCGTGCCGCCAATTGTGAAGAGAGAGGGGGCAGTTCAAATGAGCATTCGCAAACTCGTATCGCTTGTTGCTGCAGTGGTATTCACCGTGGTTTCGGCCGCGCCTGCTTTCGCCGTGACCGTTTCGCGCGTCGACGGGCACGCGATGAACCCGAACGGGGAACCGTTCTCCGCGACGGGCCTCACGGTCCTGGCCAAGGGGGCGATCAACGCGAGCTGCAACGCGACGTTCAACGGCACGATCAGCTCGACGGGCATCGTCAACATCACGTCGACGACGTTCGCGGGCGGCGCGACGTGCGGCCTGATCAGCGGCAGCGCGACCAGCGCGGCGCCGTGGACGGGGCAGGCCGACAGCACGACGCAACTGACGATCAACAACGCGAAGGTGACCGTGACGCTGCTCGGTACCTGCGGGCCGAGCAAGATCGTGACGACGTGGAGCGATCCGAACTCGTCGCTGACGTTCAACAACGCGGTGCTGACGCCGGACTGCACGGTCAGCGGCACGGTTGCCACGTCGCCGAAGTTCCACGTGCAGTAAGCGGCACCTGATCGAGGCCGGACGCCCGCGATGAATGAGGGCCGTGCAGGGATGCGCGGCGGGCGTTCCGGTTTCGCGATGCATCCGCGTCGTCGCGCGTAGCGGCGCGACGGCCGGCGGGCCGCCTGCCTCGTGATCCGAGGCGGGCGGCCGTGCAGGGGGCCGGTGCGGCGCATCGTGCCGCCTGCTTCGGCCGATACAAGACAACCATTCCGGACCCCCCATGCTTACTGACCCAGCGAAGTATGGCGATGCCCGCGGTGCGACGCTCGACCGGCTGCGCACGGCCGCGTGGCTGCAGTATCTGATCGAACACCTGAACGAAGCGGTTTGCGTGGCGACGGCCGACGCCGACGCTGGCGCTGACGCAACGGCCGTCCTGCCGGCGCGCGCAGCCCGCGGGCGAGCCGGCGTGAACCTGTCGCGCGAAGCGATCGCCGTCCTGCACGAACTCGCGCCGTGGATTGCAACGGACGGCGGCGGTTGCGCGTGCGACGCGAGCGATCCGCTCGGTGCCTGCCTGCACATTCCCGACACGGCACAGCTCGCGCATGCCGAGCGACGCTGCCGCGGATCGCGCGCGGTATTCGATTCGGCGCACGGCTTCGTCGATGCATGGGCTTTCGACGATCCCGACGACGGCTGGGCCGCGCTCGAGCGGATTGCCGGCGGTGTCGAACCCGGCGGTGACGATGGCGGCGAGCACGAAGTACGGGAACCATCCGCGAACGGCGAAGCACCGCCCGCGAAGAACCTGAGAGAACGACGCGCGGCCGTCGCGGCAGCTTGCGTGGCGCCGTCGGCGCAGCCCGGGGCGATCATCGACGCGATCGTGCTGCGCGTCTGCGGGCCGCGCGACGATGCCGCGCGCGTCGACGAGATGGCCGCGCTCGCGATGTTCTGCGCGGAACTTGCCGCCGGCAACGGGGTGTCCTTCGCTGCGTACGGCGGTCGGCACAACCTCGTTGCGCGCGCGATTCGCGAACGGCGCACCGATCTCGCGTCGATGGACGGTCTGCTCGCGGCGGTGTCCGTATGCCGGCTCGACCGGCTCGTCGGTGCGGGCAGCTTCTGGGCGTTTTACCTGCTGGCGGGCATCGTGATCGCGGCGCCGGGCATCGTGCGCGAATTCGCGCGGCGCTTTCACGGCGACGAGTGGCAGACGTGGCTCGATGAAGCGCTCGCGTGGCCGGCGGTCGGCCGCTTCGGACCGACGGAGAATGTCGCGTTCGATCGCTTGCGCGGCGCGATGAGCCTGATGTCGCGAACGAATCCGATCGTGCGCGCGAAACGCGTGCGGCCGAGGGCGGCTGCGACCACGCGGTTCAATACGGGCGGCGAGCGCGCCCGATGAAATGAAAAACGGCTCGCGGCGAGAACGCCGCGAGCCGTGCAGGTTGCTGCTGCGCCCGGGGAGGGCGCTTGCGCGGTTACGCCGTTTCCGGCTGCCGCACCGCCTTCGCGACATTGCGCGCCATCGCGCCGTTCGCGACGAAGTAAGGTACGTCGACACGCGCGAGCGGCTTGCGTCCGCGGATCTTGTCGGCGATCTTCTCCGCGATCATGATCGTCGGTGCGTTCAGGTTGCCGGTCGTGATGATCGGCATGATCGACGCGTCGACCACGCGCAGCCCGTCGAGCCCGTGCACGCGGCCTTCCTCGTCGACCACGGCCATGTCGTCGTAACCCATCTTGCACGAGCACGACGGATGGAACGCGGTTTCAGCGCGGGCCCGCACGAATGCGTCGAGTTCCTTGTCGGTCCTGCAATCGGCGCCCGGGTTCAGCTCGCGGCCGCGATAGCGGTCGAGCGCGGGCTGCCGCATGATCTCGCGCGTCGCGCGGATCGCATCGCGGAACTCGCGCCAGTCGAGCGCTTCGGCCATGTAGTTGAACAGGATGCTCGGATGATCGTTCGGGTCGCGCGAGCGCAGCTTCACGCGGCCGCGGCTCGGCGAACGCATCGAACCGACGTGCGCCTGGAAACCGTGCATCTCGATCGCGTTCGAGCCGTTGTAGTTGATCGCGACGGGCAGGAAGTGATACTGGATGTTCGGCCACAGGTCGTCGTCGCGCGTGCGGATGAAGCCGCCCGCCTCGAAGTGATTGGTCGCGCCGAGGCCGGTGCCGTTCAGCATCCATTCGAGGCCGATCTTCGGCTGGTTCCACCACTTGAGCGCCGGATACAGCGACACCGGCTCCTTGCACTCGTACTGGATGTACATCTCCAGGTGATCCTGCAGGTTCTGGCCGACGCCGGGCAGGTCGAGCACGACGGGGATGTCGAGTTCCTTCAGCCACGCGCCGGGGCCGACGCCCGAGCGCTGCAGCAGTTGCGGCGATGCGATCGCGCCGCTGCACACGAGCACTTCGCGGCGCGCATGCGCGGTCGCGCGCTCGCTGCCGCGCAGGTACGTGACGCCCGATGCGCGCTTGCCGTCGAACAGGATGCGGTCGGCGAGCGCGTGCGTGACGATCTCGAGGTTCGGCCGCGCGCGCGCCTGGTCGAGGTAGCCGCGCGCGGTGCTCGCGCGACGGCCCTTCGGCGTGACGGTGCGGTCCATCGGGCCGAACCCTTCCTGCTGATAACCGTTCAGGTCGTCGGTGCGCGGATAACCGGCCTGCACGCCCGCATCGACCATCGCCTCGAACAGCGGATTCACGCCCGGCTTGCTGGTCGTGACCGACACGGGGCCGTCGCCGCCGTGGTAATCGTTCGGGCCGACGTCGCGCGTCTCGGCCTTCTTGAAGTACGGCAGGCAGTCGAGATACGTCCAGTTCTCGAGCCCCTTGTGCGTCGACCAGTTGTCGTAGTCGAGCGCGTTGCCGCGGATGTAGCACATCCCGTTGATCAGCGACGAGCCGCCGAGCCCCTTGCCGCGGCCGCATTCCATCCGGCGGTTGTCCATGTGCGGCTCGGGGTCGGTCTCGTAGGCCCAGTTGTAGCGACGGCCCTGCAGCGGATAGGCGAGCGCCGCCGGCATCTGCGTACGGAAGTCGAAGCGGTAGTCGGGGCCGCCCGCTTCGAGCAGCAGCACCGTGACATTCGGATCTTCCGTCAGGCGCGTCGCGAGCACGTTGCCCGCGGAGCCCGCGCCGCAGATGATGTAGTCGTATTCGCGTGTCGTCATGACGGGGAATCTCCTCTCGTTCTCAAAACACCGGGTTGTAACGGCCGAGCTCGACCTGTACCGACTTGATTCGAGTGTAGTGTTCGAGCGTCGTGATGCCGTTCTCGCGTCCGACACCGGATTGCTTGTATCCGCCAACCGGCATCTCGGCCGGCGATTCGCCCCACGTGTTGATCCAGCAGATGCCGGCTTCGAGGCGGTGGATCGTGCGGTGCGCGCGCGACAGGTTCTCGGTCACGACGCCGGCCGCGAGGCCGTAGTGCGTGTCGTTCGCGCGGGCGATCACTTCGTCTTCCGATGCGAATTCGAGGATGCTCATCACCGGCCCGAAAATCTCCTCGCGCACGATCTTCATGTCGTCGCGGCAGTCGCCGAACACGGTCGGCGCGACGTACTGGCCGTTGCCGAAGTGGCCGTCGGTCAGGCGCGTGCCGCCCGCCAGCAGCTTCGCGCCTTCGGCCTTGCCGCTCTCGATGAAGCCGAGCACCTTGTCGAGCTGCGCGGCCGACACGAGCGGGCCGAAGTTGGTGTCGGCATCGGTCGGCTTGCCGACGCGGATGCGCTTCACGCGTTCGAGCACCTTCTGCGTGAACGCGTCCTTCACCGAGCCGTGCACGAACACGCGCGTGCCGTTGGTGCAGACCTGGCCCGAGCTGAAGAAGTTGGCGGTGACCGCGATGTCGGCGGCGCGGTCGAGGTCGGCATCCTCGAACACGATCAGCGGCGACTTGCCGCCGAGCTCCATCGTCACTTCCTTCAGCGACGATGCGCCGGCCAGCGACATCACCTTCTTGCCGGTCTCGACGCCGCCGGTAAACGACACCTTCGCGATGTCCGGATGGCCCGTCAGCAGCGCGCCGACCGAACCGTCGCCCTGCACGACGTTGAACACGCCGGCCGGCACGCCGGCTTCCGTATAGATTTCCGCGAGCTTCAGCGCGGTGAGCGGCGTGACTTCGCTCGGCTTGAACACCATCGCGTTGCCGGCCGCGAGCGCGGGTGCGGTCTTCCAGCAGGCGATCTGGATCGGGTAGTTCCATGCGCCGATGCCCGCGCACACGCCGAGCGGCTCGCGGCGCGTATAGACGAACGACTCGGCGCGCAGCGGCACCTGCAGCCCCTCGATCGCGGTCGCGAGGCCCGCGTAGTACTCGATCACGTCCGCGCCGGTGACGATGTCGACCGCGAGCGTCTCGCCGATCGGCTTGCCGGTGTCGCGCGTCTCGATCGCCGCGAGTTCGTCGTTGCGTTCGCGCAGCAGGTCGACCGCGCGCCGGAGGATGCGCGAGCGCTGCATCGCGGTCATCGCGGCCCATTCGCGCTGGCCTTCCTGCGCCGATGCGACCGCGCGGTCGACGTCGGCCGCGCTCGCCTGCTGCACCTGCGCGAGCAGTTCGCCGGTGGCGGGATCGAAGGTGTCGAAAGTCTTGCCGCTGGTGGCGTCGACGTAACCGCCGCCGATGTAGAGGCGCTGCAAACCGTATACGGACATGAGGATCTCCTTGAGGGCGAGTGCGCGACGCGTCAGTCGGACGCGAGCAGCAGGTCGATGTAATCGTGGGTGAGCTTCAGTGCAGCCCGGGTGTCGATCGGGCCGCCGGCGAGCGCGCCGCGCAGCCACAGGCCGTCGATCAGCGCGGCGAGGCCGCTGGCGGCTTCCCGTGCTTTCGCGCGCGGCAGCGCCTTGGCGAATTCCGCGCACAGGTTCGAATGGAGGCGCCGCGTGTTCACGTGCTGCAGGCGCTTGAGCATCGCGTCGTGCATGCTCTGCGACCAGAACGCGAGCCAGGTCTTCATCACGGGCGTGCTGACCTGCGTGACGTCGAAGTTCGCGGCGGCGATCGCGCGCAGCCGCGAGCGCGGGTCCTTGCGGGCGGCGACGCGGCGGCGCGTGGTGGCCGCCCACAGATCGCGCAGCACGTGCCGCATCGTGGCTTCGAGCAGGCCGTCCTTGTCGCCGAAGTAGTGGCTGACGATACCCGTCGAGATGTTCGCGCGCTGCGCGACCGAGGCGAGCGTCGTGCCGGGCAGGCCGGCTTCGTCGATCGAGCGCAGCGTCGCGTCGATCAACTGCGCGCGACGAATCTCCCGCATTCCGACTTTCGGCATCGCGACTCCTTCGCCCGGACGGGCCGTTCCTGGAAGCCGAGAGCTTAGCGGTTTTTTATTGACCGTTCAATCAATAAAAAATCGGGGTCCGACGGTAGATGGAAGGGTGGAGGAACCAAGCCGATGATGCCGCCGCGATTGTGCAGGTGCGGAAAAACCGATTGAAAGGTGGTTAAATAATTTGAAGTTTGTTTAAAACGGTTTCGGTAAAGACGGTGCAATGGCCGCGAATGTTTCCGTATTCGATTTATTACTGATCGAAAGAATGTCGAGCTATGTGAAATTCTCGTAAATCCGGAAATTCGAATGCCCGGCGCCTCTAACGGAAATTTCTGAAAACTCGCTTCAATCGATCGATTAAAACATTTTATCTATTTGAATTTAAAGGAAATGATTTGGTGGCGCCATTGATTGAAGGCTCGCTCGCAAACGATTGCCGCCACCTTCGGATCGATTCCGCATACCATAAAAAATGCCAAAAATATTCGAATCTGGCGTATTTCCAGGTGGAGTAGAGGGGATCGTTGGAATGACTTGAGTAAGTAATATTGCCCGTATTAGTATGGCGCCGCACCACAAGGAATGAATCGGCGCCGCGGGTTATTCCCGCGGTGCGTCGGCAATGGGCGCGGCCAACGACCGCGACAGGGCCGGCGCCCGCCATTGCGCACCTGCAGCATGCCGCGACGCCGAGACGCCGCATCCACCGGAGAACGACGATGCCGACCGAAAAATACGTGGTCCCGCTACCGAATGGTCTGAAGGTCTACGTCGAACGGAACGTGTTCGATCCGTCGTTCGACACGGCGATGCTCGTCAACGGCGCGCTCGCGACGACCGCCTCGTTCGGGCAGACCGTCCAGTATCTCGGCGAGCGGATGAACACGATCTGCTTCGACCTGCCGTACGCGGGGCAGTCGCGCCAGCACAACCCCGGCTGCTTCATCCTGACCAAGGACGACGAGGCCGCGATCCTCCAGCATCTGGTCGAGCGTTTCGCGCCCGCGTTCCTCGTGTCGGTATCGTGGGGCGGCGTCGCGTCGCTGTTCGCGCTCGCGCGCGGCTGCCCGAGCGTGCGGCGCGCGGCGATCTGCTCGTTCTCGCCGTTCCTGAACGACGCGATGGTCGACTACGTGACGCGCGCCCGCGACCACATCGCGGCCGGCGAGAACCTGAAGGCCGCGCAGCTGCTGAACGATACGGTCGGCCGCTACCTGCCGCGCATCATGAAGCTGTACAACTACCGGTATCTGACGCGGCTGCCGCGTGACGAGCAGGACCAGGTCGCGTTCCACGTCGACCAGATCCTGTCGCTGCAGCCGGAGCGCTACCTGAGCGAGTTCTCGAACATCGGCTGCGAGCTGCTGTTCCTGAACGGCGAGCGCGACGAATACACGACGCCGGCCGACGTTCGCCAGCTGGCCGCGCACGTGCCGCGCGCACGCTTCGCGACGATTCCCGACGCCGGCCATTTCCTCGACATCGAAGGCCGCGCGCAGCGCGAAGCCACGCGGGCGGCGCTGCTCGACTACTTCTGCGACGCGCCGCCCGTTGCCGCGGGCATCGCGCTCGGCGCCGCGCATGCGTGCGTGTCCGCGCCGATGCCGGCGCTGTCGTCGTGACGCAGCACGTCGCGCACCGGGCACGCCGGGTGCATCCGAATTCTCATCCACACGAGGCAGGCCAGCCGTGAATATCGTTCAGACCATCGCCATCGTCGCTCCGTGGGCCATCTGGCTCGCCTACTGGATCGCGACGTCGCAGGCCGTGAAGACGACCGTGCGCAAGGAGGCGTCGCGCTCGCGCACGCTGCAGTCGATTCCGCTGATCGTCGGCGGCGCGCTGATCATCCTGCCCGATCCGTCGTGGCAGGCGCTCGTGCCCGACTGGCAGTGCTTCGGCCTGCAGGCGCAATGCGGGCTCGCGGTGCTCGTCGCGGGGCTGCTGTTCTCCGTGTGGGCGCGGCTGCATCTCGGCACGAACTGGAGCGTGTCCGTCACGCTGAAGGAAAACCACGAACTCGTTCGCACCGGGCCGTACGGCCTCGTGCGTCATCCGATCTACACCGGCTGCCTGATCGCGCTGGCCGGCGCCGCGCTGATCGGCGGCGAGTGGCGCGGCGCGCTCGGCGTCGCGCTCGTGTTCGCGTCGCTCGCGTACAAGGTGCGTGTCGAGGAGAGCTGGCTGACCGGCCATTTCGGGCCGGCGTACACGCAGTATCGCCGCGAGGTCGCGGCGCTGATCCCCGGCTTCTACTGACTCCCGCGAGGCGCGCGATGGCGAAGGTGATCGTGACCGCGATCGGCTCGGCGGGCGACGTGCATCCGCTGCTCGGCGTCGCGCGCGCGCTCGCGACGCGCGGCCACGACGTCGTGTTCTGCACGCATCCGCCGTTCGAGGCGGCCGCGCGCCGTTGCGGCTTCACGTTCGTGCCGGTCGGCACCGCGGCCGAGTACGAGGCCGCGATGGCGAACCCGGCGCTGTGG
This sequence comes from Burkholderia sp. Bp8986, assembly GCF_003854225.1. Classification (NCBI taxonomy): domain Bacteria; kingdom Pseudomonadati; phylum Pseudomonadota; class Betaproteobacteria; order Burkholderiales; family Burkholderiaceae; genus Burkholderia; species Burkholderia sp. Bp8986. The sequence goes on from NZ_QTQM01000011.1 coordinate 81,491, forward strand.
GATCCGCGCACGTCGTTCCGCACGCTGTGGCAGGTGATCGCGCCCGTGCTGCGCCCGCACTACGACGCGCTGCGCGCGCTGACCGATCGCGATACCGTGCTGGTCGGCACGCTGTGGGCGTTTTCCGCGCGCTTCATGCAGGAACTGCACGGCACGCCGTACGTGTCGGTGCAGGTGTCGCCGTCGACGTTGCTGTCCGCGCACGTTCCGCCGACGCATCCGCGCCTGACGATTCCCGCGCGCTGGCCGCTGCCGGTGAAGGCGGCGCTGATGACGCTGATCGAGCGGCAGGTGCTCGACCGCGTGTGCGGGCCGGCGCTCAACGCGGTGCGCCGCGATCTCGGGCTCGCGCCCGCGCGGCGCGTGCTCGGCCGCTGGCTGCATTCGACCGACGGCGTGCTGTGCCTGTTTCCCGACTGGTTCGCACCGGCGCAGCGCGACTGGCCGGCCGGTCATCTGCAAAGCGGTTTTCCGCTGTTCAACGACATCGCGACGCCCGACGACGATCGCGCGCTCGACGCGTTCCTCGCGGCCGGTGAGCCGCCCGTCGTGTTCACGGCCGGGTCGACACGGGTCGATCACGCCGCGTATGCGCGCGCGGTCGCGGACGCGCTGCATGCCACCGGCGCGCGCGGCATCCTGCTGAGCCCGCACGATGCGGCACCGGCCGGCGACCGGCTGCTGGTGCGCCGCTTCGTGCCGATGCGCGCGCTGCTGCCGCGTTGCCGCGCGCTCGTGCATCACGGCGGGATCGGCACCGCAGCGCTCGCGTTCGAAGCCGGGATCCCGCAGGTCGTGACGCCGTTCGCGCACGACCAGTTCGACAATGCGCAGCGCGTCGCGGCGAGCGGCGCCGGCGTGCGCATCGACGGCCCCGTCGACGGCGCGCGTCTCGGTGCGGCGCTCGCGCGCGCGCTGGACGAGCCGGAATTCGCGGTGCATGCGGAACGCACGCGTGCGCTGATCGATGCGGCGCCGGACGGCTGCGAGCGCGCCGCCGATTTTATCGAGCGCTTCGCGCCTAACCACGGACGCGCGCGGGTGCAGGCCTACCTCGCGACGGCGGGCGCATGAGTACCGCAGCGCCGCTTCAGGACGCGCCCGCCGCCGTCGATGCACGCGAACCCGCACCCGCCGCGCCGCCGGTGCGCGGCGCGCGGCTCGCGCTGCTGACGTTCGCGCTGTCGCTCGCCACCTTCATCGAAGTGCTCGACTCGACCGTGACGAACGTCGCGGTGCCGGCGATCTCCGGCAGTCTCGGCGTGTCGAACAGCCAGGGTACGTGGGTGATCAGCTCGTATTCGGTCGCGGCCGCGATCGCGGTGCCGCTGACCGGCTGGCTCGCGCGGCGCGTCGGCGAGCTGCGGCTGTTCGTCGGCGCGGTGCTGCTGTTCACGCTGACGTCGCTGCTGTGCGGGCTCGCACGCGACCTGCACGTGCTGGTGGTCTGCCGCGCGCTGCAGGGGCTGTGCTCGGGGCCGATGGTGCCGCTGTCGCAGACGATCCTGCTGCGCACGTTCCCGCCGGACAAGCGCACGGTCGCGCTCGCGCTGTGGGCGATGACGGTGCTGCTCGCGCCGATCTTCGGGCCGGTGGTCGGCGGCTGGATCGTCGACAGCTTCTCGTGGCCGTGGATCTTCCTGATCAATTTGCCGATCGGGCTGTTCTCGTTCGCCGTCTGCACCGCGATGCTGCGCCCCGACGCGCAGCGCGGCGCGGCCGGCCCGATCGACGTGCCGGGCATCGTGCTGCTCGTGATCGGCGTCGGTTCGCTGCAGGCGATGCTCGATCTCGGTCACGACAAGGGCTGGTTCGATTCGCCGCTGATCGTCACGCTCGCGGTGGTCGCGGGGCTCGCGATCGTGTCGCTGCTGATCTGGGAAGCCGGCGACGCGCATCCGGTCGTCGACCTCAGCCTGTTTCGCGACCGCACGTTCTCGTTCTGCGTGCTGATCATCTCGCTCGGGATGATGAGCTTCTCGGTGGTGGGCGTCGTGTTCCCGCTGTGGATGCAGGCGGTGATGGGCTACAACGCGTTCCACGCGGGGCTCGCCACCGCGTCGCTCGGCGTGCTCGCGCTGGTGTTCTCGATTCTCGTCGGCGTGCACGCACATCGCTTCGACGCGCGTGTGCTTGCGACGTTCGGATTCCTGATATTTGCGGCCGTGCTCGCATGGGATGCGCATTTCACGCTGAAGATGACGTTCGTGCAGATCGCCGCGCCCGGGTTGATCCAGGGGATCGGGCTGCCGTGTTTCTTCATTCCGCTGACGGCCGCGACGCTGTCGCGCATCCCGGACGACCGGCTCGCGGCCGCGTCGAGCCTGTCGAACTTCCTGCGCACGCTGTCCGCCGCATTCGGCACCGCGATGAGCGTGACGCTGTGGGACAACCGCGCGACCTATCACTACGACGTCGTGTCGCAATCGGTCACGCACGCGTCGGCGAACACGCAGCGCTTCGTGCACACGCTGAACGCGATGGGCGTGGACGGCGTGCGCGAGCTGTCCATGCTGCACCAGATCGTGATGCAGCAGGCGTACATGATGGCGACGGGCGACATGTTCTGGATGGCGAGCATGACGTGCCTCATGCTCGCCGCGATGATGTGGCTCACGCGGCCGAAGCGCGGCGCGGCCGCTTCGTTCGGACATTGAGGAGAGCGGCATGACGACACTCGGCGCACTCGTGATCCTGTATCACCCGAGCGACGCGCAGCTCGCGGCGCTCGGCGCGTGGCGGCACGCGTGCGACGCGCTGCTGGTCGTCGACAACACGCCGCAGCCCGATGCGCGCGCTCGCGACGTGTGCGCGCGCGACGGCATCGCGCTGCTGCATCACGGCAATCGCGGCGGAATCGCGGGCGCCTACAACGCGGGGCTCGCGGCGCTGTTTCGCGACGACGTCGACGCGGTCGCGCTGTTCGACCAGGATTCGTCGGTGCCGGCCGGTTACTTCGCGACGATGCGCGACGCCTGCACGGGGCTCGCGGGGCGCGCGTTCCTGGCCGGCCCGCGCATCTTCGACGAGAACGCGCGCAGCTTCCTGCCCGAACTCGCGACCGACGGGATCGCGTTGCGCCGGCTGCATCTCGCGCCCGACGCGCCGCCGCAACGCTGCGCGTTCCTGATCTCGTCGGGCTGCGTCGTGTCGCGCGCCGCGTTCGACGTGCTCGGCCGCTTCGACGAGACGCTGTTCATCGATCACGTCGATACCGAGTACAGCTTCCGCGCGCTTGCGCGCAACGTGCCGCTCTACGTCGTGCCGTCGCTGGTGCTGCCGCACCGGATCGGCGCGAAGCAGCGGCACGCGTTCGGCCCTTTCGAAATGACGTCGATGAATCACTCGTGGCAACGGCGCTACTACAGCGCACGCAATGCGGTGCAGCTCGGGATGCAGTACGGGTTGCGCTTTCCGGTGGCGATCGTGCCGAACCTGCTGACCGTGTGGCAGGTCGTGCAGATCGCGCTCGTCGAGCGCGACAAGCGCGCCAAGCTCGCGGGCATCGCGTTCGGCATCGCCGACGGCCTGTTCGGGCGGCTCGGTCCGCTCGAGCGCACGCGGCCGCGTCTCGCCGCGCGCGCGCGGCGCGTCCAGCAGGGATGAGGGCGGCGATGGAACGCATCATGAAAGCGGCGCGAGCCGCTCGGCCGGCGCGGCGCGGGCAGGGCGGCTGGGCGATCGTCGCGGCCGCCGCGCTGCTGGCGCTGGGCGGCTGCGTGCCGTCGGGGTTCCTGCCGTCGCTGTCGCTGCGCGCACCGGCCGGCGACGCGCTCGCTCGCACCGCGGGGCCCGGCGCGGATGGCGCATGGCCCGCGCCCGACTGGGTGAAGCAGTTGCAGGATCCGCAGCTCGACGAACTGGTCGTGGAGGCATCGCAGAACAATCCGAATCTGCAGGTCGCGCAGGCGCGGCTGCGGATCGCGCAGTCGCAGCTTCAGCAGTTCGATTCGCTGACGGGCTTGACCGGCACGGCCGGCGCGACGGTCAGCCGCGCGCGGATGCCGAAGCCGGGCGACATCGCCGACGTGACGGCGGGCGGTTATCGCGTGCCGGTCGAGATCTTCGGCGATCCGGTCGTGTCGCCGTCGTCGGTGTTCGTCGGGCTGAACTACCAGCTCGACCTGTGGGGCAAGAACCGCGCGGCGACGAAGAGCCTGATGTCGCTGCGCGACGCGGCCGGTGTCGAGGCCGAGCAGGTGCGGCTCACGCTCGCGGTCGCGATCGTCACCGTGTATTGCCAGCTCGATGAGGCGTACGCGGTGCGCGACCTGCTGCAGCAGAAGCTGAAGATCAGCCAGCGCGTGACGGCCGTGCTGCGCGAGCGCACCGCGCGCGGCCTCGACAATGCGTACGACGCGAGCGACGCGTCGATCAAGCGCAGCCGCCTGCTCGCACAGATCGCGCTGAACGACGAACAGATCAAGCTCGCGCAATTGCAGCTGGGCGTGCTGTCCGGCCGCGGGCCGGAGCGCGGGCTCGCGTTGCAGCGGCCGCGCGTCGGCGCATTCGCCGGCGGCGCGCTGCCCGCGCGGCTGCCGGCCGATCTGCTCGGCCGCCGGCCCGACATCGTCGCCGCGCGGCTGCGCGTCGAAGCCGCGTTCGCGAATGCCGATTCGACGCGCGCGCAGTTCTATCCGGACGTGAACCTCGTCGCGCTCGGCGGCGTGTTCGCGCTGACGCCCGCGTCGCTGTTCTCGCGCGATTCGCTCGCCGGCTCCGTCGGCCCGGCGATCTCGCTGCCGGTGTTCGATCGCGGCCGGCTGAAGGCGAAGCTCGGCGCGGACGTCGCGCAGGCCGACGTCGCGATCGGGCTGTACAACAAGACCGTCGACGACGCGCTCGGGCAGGTCGCGCAAATCGTCACGTCGCTGCAGACCGCGCAGACGCTCGTCGTGCAGCAGCAGGATGCCGTCGCCGCCGCGCAGAAGATCGTGCAGATCGCGGCTGATCGCCATCGGCGCGGCGTGTTGATGCAGAAGGATGTCGATGTCGCGGACCTCACGCTGATCGACGAGCGCGCGCAGCTGATCGCGCTGCTCGGGCGGCAGCGGACGCTGTGCGTCGGGCTGGTCGGCGCGCTCGGCGGCGGGTTCGATGCGAGCGCAACGACTGCGGGTGCGGCGATGCCCGCGGCGCGTACCGCGCAAGGCGCGCGGACGAAACGCGGCGCGACGGTGAACGCCGCTGCCCGCGGTAGCTCGGCGGACACCAGCGCGCAAGTGCGGCGCGCGGCGGTGTCAGGTAGCGGCGCCGCGCCGCGTGCCGCGCGGATCGATCCGCCGGCGGTGTCGGTCGCGCCGCGTAGTCCGGCTGTCGATGCCGCGAATGTGAGTGTGAGTACCGGCGCGAGTACGAGCGCCAGTGCAAATACCAGCACGAGCACGAGCGTCGGCGTCGGCTCGCGCCGCGCGCCCCCCACCGTTGCCGCCGACACGCGCACGTCCGCGCTCCCCCTGTTCCAGCATGACCGCCTGATCGTTACGCAAAGCGACTGATGCACCACGACAACCTTCACACCGCGGCGCAGCCGGCCACTCTGAACGACCTCGCACTCGACGCGCGCCGCGCGACGCGTCGCAAGCGCTTCATGCTGTTCTTCGCGATCGTGATGCTCGCCGCGCTCGTCTGGATCGCGTTCTGGCTGCTACGCGACCGCTATTACGAGGATACCGACGACGCGTACGTCGCCGGCAGCATCGTGCAGGTCGCCGCACAGATTCCGGGCGCCGTGACCGACGTGCTGGTCGCCGATACGCAGCCCGTGCGCGCCGGGCAGACGCTCGTGCGGCTCGACGATACGGAAGCGTCCGTCGCGTTCGCGCAGGCGAAGGCGCAGCTCGCGCAGGCCGTGCGGCAGGTCGCGAACGCGAAGATCTCGAACACGATGTACGTGGCAGCCGTGAGCGCGCGCCAGGCCGACCTGTCGCTCGCGCAGCGCGCGCTTGCCGCGCGTTCGGGCGCGTCGGTCGAGATCGTCGCGCCGGAGGAGCTGGCGCGCGCCCGCGCGGCCGTCGCCGGCGCCCAGGCGAACCTCGCGGCCGCGCAGGCGCAGCTCGACGCCGCACGCGCGCTCGGCAGCAAGCTGCCGGTGGACGAGAGCCCGGCCGTCGTGCAGGCCGCCGCGCAGTTCAAGCTCGCGTACCGGAACCTGAAGCGCACGACGATCGTCGCGCCGGTCGACGGCACGGTCGGCCAGCGTTCGGTACAGGCGGGCCAGCAAGTCGGGCCCGGCGTGCCGCTGATGTCGATCGTGCAGTTGAACCGGCTGTGGATCGAGGCGAATTTCAAGGAAGGGCAGATCCGCCACATGCGCGTCGGCCAGCCGGTCGACGTGGTGTCGGACCTGTACGGGTCGCGCGTCGTCTATCGCGGCCGCGTGCAGGGCTTCTCGGCCGGCACCGGCAGCGCGTTCTCGATGCTGCCGTCGCAGAACGCGGCCGGCAACTGGATCAAGGTCGTGCAGCGCGTGCCGGTCGTGATCGCGCTCGATCCACGCGATCTGGCCGCGCATCCGCTGCGGGTCGGGCTGTCGATGCGCGCGACGGTCGATACGCGCAACCGCGACGGCCATGCGCTCGACAGCGAACCGCCGACGCCGGCCGTCAGCACGCGCGTGCACGACGGCATCGCGAGCGACGCGGAAGCGGCTGCTGCCGCGATCGTCCGCGAGAATCAGGGCGGGTGAGTTTCCGACGCCGACGCACGCAGAAAACGCACGAACCAATCCGGGTGACAGATGGCGGGGGCGGGTGACCGGTGCATCCGACCGACGCGCCCGAATAGGGCACCCGATCGGCGCCCCCGGATCAAGGCCCCGATCAAGGTACCAATCAACGCACCCGACCCACGCACGGATTGGCGGGTCGTTCGCGCCGATCGGCGGCTCCGGCGGCCTCGCGGCCTGCATCTCCTGCAGCCCCCACCCCGAACCCCTTTTCCGGCCCGACTTTCGCATTTCCGCCACCGATGTCGGCACCGATCAAACGCGTGTCGCGTTTGAGACATCGACGCCCCCACCTCCGGGACTACTCTCGAACAGCACGTTGCGTAGCACCGCATCTGCCGGCGCACAGCAGCGCCATCCAACGAGACATGGAGACAATACGATGAGCAGCAATCGAGGTGTCGTCTATCTTGGGCCGGGCAAGGTCGAAGTTCAGAAGATCGATTATCCGAAGATGGTCGATCCGACCGGCCGCGCGATCGGCCACGGCGTGATCCTGAAAGTGGTCAGCACGAACATCTGCGGTTCCGACCAGCACATGGTGCGCGGCCGCACGACCGCGCCGATCGGCCTCGTGCTCGGTCACGAGATCACGGGCGAAGTGGTCGAGGTGGGCCGCGACGTCGAGACGCTGAAGATCGGCGATCTCGTGTCGGTGCCCTTCAACGTCGCGTGCGGCCGCTGCGCGATGTGCAAGGACACGCATACGGGCGTGTGCCTGAACGTGAATCCGTCGCGAGCCGGCGGCGCATACGGCTACGTCGACATGGGCGGCTGGATCGGCGGCCAGGCCGAGTACGTGCTCGTGCCGTACGCCGACTTCAACCTGCTGAAATTCCCGGACCGCGACCAGGCAATGGCGAAGATCCGCGACCTGACCTGCCTGTCCGACATTCTGCCGACCGGTTATCACGGTGCGGTGAGCGCGGGCGTGAAGCCGGGCTCGACGGTCTACATCGCGGGCGCGGGCCCGGTCGGGATGGCGGCGGCCGCATCGGCGCGCCTGCTCGGCGCGGCGGTCACGATCGTCGGCGACATGAACGCGGAACGCCTCGCGCACGCGCGGGCGATGGGCTTCGAGACGGTCGACCTGTCGAAGGACGCGTCGCTCGGCGAGCAGATCGAGCAGATCCTCGGCGTGCCGGAGATCGACTGCGCGGTCGACTGCGTCGGCTTCGAGGCGCACGGCCACGGTTCGTCGGGCCACTCGGAGGAAGCGCCCGCGACGGTGCTGAACTCGCTGATGGAAATCACGCGTCCGGCCGGCGCGATCGGCATTCCGGGCCTGTACGTGACGGACGATCCGGGCGCGAAGGACAAGGCCGCGCAGCACGGCAGCCTGAGCATCCGCTTCGGCCTCGGCTGGGCGAAGTCGCATTCGTTCTTCACGGGCCAGACGCCGGTGCTGAAGTACAACCGCAACCTGATGCAGGCCATCCTGTTCGACCGTCTGCCGATCGCGAAGATCGTCAACGTCGAGGTGATCTCGCTCGATCAGGCGCCGGAAGGCTACAAGAAGTTCGACGGCGGCGCGCCGCGCAAATTCGTGATCGATCCGCACGGCTTGCTGGCGGCCTGACGCACGAACGGGCGGAACATGAAACGGGCGGTACCGGAAACGGTGCCGCCCGTTTTTGCTGTGGCCGGGTGCTGCCGGCGCAGGCGAACCCCGGCCCGCGATTGCTGCGATACGGCGTGCGGCACGAGACCGATCGCCGCGGCCAACCGGCTGCCGAACGCCGACACGAACGGCCGGACGCTCGCCGGCTTGCGCGTCGAGTCGTATGCGGCGATCCCGTACGACAGCATCGCGGCCGCGATCGCGCCGAATTCCGGCGCGCCCGGCGCTCAGTGCGCGCGATAGACCATGGCCACTTGGGTCGCGCTTGCCGTCGCGCGCCGACCGTGGCGCGTATGCAGGCTCACGCGGCGGATCGCGTGCGCATGTCGCGTCGCGGTAGCGCCGCCTTTCCAGTTGACGACGCGAGTACCGCTGCGTGCGCGCACCGCCGGTGCGTGCCGTGCGACCGTGGTTGCCGTGCGTCCGGTCATGTGCCGGCTCGTGCCGGCATAGCCTGCTCGATCGGTTGCGTCCAGCCGGTCGTCGGCGGCAAGCCGGTCGGTGTCGAGCGCCGGGTGGTCGGCCGGATGAAATGCATAGACGGGCGCGGGCACGACCGGCAACGTCTGCGCGTCGGCCGCATGCAGACTGGCGTCGTTTGCCGCTGGCGCCGGCGCCCCCTGGCCGCGGCAGACCGGGTCGGCCTTGCACGTCCGGTCGAACGTCACATAGCCGCCGACCAGCAGCACGAGGGTCAGGATGCTCAGCAGCGGCGCGCTCGACGCGCTCGGCCGCCGGATCGCCGCGCTGCGCACCGCGGCGCCGATGCGCGACGACCATGTCGGGACGGGGGGCGCGTCGTGCGGAGGAGCGGCCTGCGCTTCGTCGCTCCGGTTGCTCTGGTCGCTCGATTCGCTCGATTCGCGCAGCGGCGCGAACGGCCAGTCCCCGAGTCCGCAGACGGGGCATTGCTCGGTGGCGCGGAATGCCATGAAGCCGCATTGCCGGCAGCGCTGGCTGACGGCATCGCGCGGCTCGGCGCGCAGGTTCAGTGCGCCGCGCAACGTGTCGCGCGTGCGGACTTTCCGGATGGGCAGGACTTGCATGGTCGTTGCTACCTCGTCTGTCGTTGCCGCCCCGCGAGCGTCCCGAGGGTTTGCATCGCGTCCTCGACGGCAGGGGTCCACGGCCGGCCGTAGTTCAGCCGGACGTAGCGGTGAAAGGCGCCCGTCATGGAAAAAATCGGCCCGGGCGCGAGGCTGACGCCGTTTTTCATCGCGTCGCCGAACAACCGCATCGCATCCACGTGCGGCGGCAATTCGATCCACAGGAAATACCCGCCGCGCGGGGCATGCACCGCCGTGTCGGGCGGGAAGTACGCGCGGACGGCCGCCAGCATCTGTGCCTGGTGCGCCGCCAGGTTGCGGCGGAGCCTGCGCAGGAAGCGGTCGTACGCGCCGTTGAGCAGGTAGCGGGATACAGCCATCTGCGCGGGCACGTCGGCCGCCGGCGCGCTCGCGTTCTTCACCTGCCTGATCTGCTTCACGTAGCGTCCGGCCGCGACCCAGCCGACCCGGAAACCGGGGGCGAGGCACTTCGAGAACGAACCGCAATGCAGCACCAGCCCGCTTTCGTCGTACAGCTTCGCGGGCCGCGTGGGCGTCGGGCCGAAGTGCAGTTCGCCGAACACGTCGTCCTCGATCAGCGGCACGCGGTGCGACGCGAGCAGCTCGATCAGCGCGCGCTTGCGCTCGTCGGGCAGCGTCGCGCCGGTCGGGTTGTGGAACGAGGTCATGAACCAGCAGGCGCGCACCGGATGCGTGTCGAGCGCGTCGGTGAGCGCATCGAGATCGAGGCCGGTGCGCGGATCCACCGGGATTTCGATGGCCTTCAGATGCAGCCGCCGCACGGCCTGCAGTACCGCGTGGTAGGCCGGACGTTCGATCGCGACGATGTCGCCGGGGCGCGTGAGCGCCTGCAGGCTCAGCGTCAGCGCTTCGGCCGCGCCGGTCGTGATGACGATCTCTTCCATCGGCAATGACGCGCCCGCGTTCAGGTAGCGCAGTGCGATCTGGCGGCGCAGCGCTTCATGGCCGGGCGGCAGTCCGGCCAGCAGTTTCGCGCGGTCCATGTTGCGGGCCGCCGCCGCCGCATACCGCCACAGGCTGCTCATCGGAAACAGCGAATAGCTCGCGAATGCGGAACCCAGCGGCACGATGTCGTCGAATTTGAGCGAGTCGAGCAAGCGGAACAGCACATCGTTGTCGCCTGCCTGCGGCGCAGCCGGTTTGCGCGGGGTGTCGTGACCCGCGCGCACGCGCTTGTCATCCACGTTCGCAACGAAATATCCGGAGCGCGCACGCGCGGTGATCAGGCCCTCGCTTTCGAGCTTGTAGTACGCGCGAAACACGGTGGATGGACTTACACGGTAAGCGCGGCACGCTGCGCGCACGGTCGGGATACGCGCGCCGGGCCCGAGGTCGCCACGCCGGATCGCGTCGCCAATCGTCTGAGCCAGCGCCGCATAACGCTTCATGCCTGCCCTCCGGCCGATCGCGGCCGTCGTGAAAAAAAGAGTAGCACGGCCTCCGCCGCGTTCAATCCCGCCCTCAAACGCTGATGCGCCTGTCGCTGATCCGGTTGTTTTCGACTCACTTTGAGCCTTTTCTTCAGACGAGCGAGCAGGCATCCTGCGCAAGTTTCATTCCCGATGCGTGATCGATACCGAGTTCGCGCCCTCCGATGGCGGACCCTTGATCCCCGTGCACCGTGTGCGGGACCCGGGCCGCTCCGTCCCTATCTTTCCCGGAAGCAATCAGCGTGAAATCGAAGTTCCTCGCTGCGGGCCTCGTGGCCGGCATCGCTCTCAACCTGTCCAGTGGTGCCGCCGAAGCGGCCTGCATCAGCAATCCTCCGACTCAATCCAACGCGTCGTTTCCCGCGGCGCTGACCGGCAAGCTCGTCTATCACAGCTACGTCAACTACGGCGACGGCACGAGCCAGCTGTTCCTGTACGATTTTTCGGCCCATACGCTCACGCAGCTGAGCAAGAGCAGCTGGGGCATCACCGATCCGATGAACGGCGTGTTCAGCCCCGACGGCAAGTGGCTCGCGTTCATGGGCATCAGCAACGGCGCATGGAACGTGTTCATGCTGCAGCTCGGCGCCGGCACGCCGCCCGTGAACCTGACGAACAGCACCGGCGCGACGCGCAACGAAGATCCGAAATTCAGCGCCGACGGCAAGACGCTCGTGTTCAAGCAGAACGGCGACGTGAAGCAGGGCACGCTGTCGTACACGAGCGCGGGCCCGGTGTTCACGTCGGTCGTGAGCCTGACGAACGCACCGGCCGGCGCCGAATACTCGATGCCGTTCCTCGCGCCGGACGCGAGCGCCGTCTACTACGCGACGGGCACCGGCTCGAACATGGGGCTGATGAAGCGCACGATCGCGACCGGCGCGACCGCCACGTTCGATCATCCGGCCGGTCTGCAGACCTACTATCCGATCGTACGCGGCGACGGCATGGTGTTCTATGCACGCTGGAAGGATAGCGGCGGCGCGGACCAGATCTACACGAAGACCGCGGACCCGGCATCGACGCCGAACGCGCTGCCGATCAACGACTGCGTGAGCAACAACTCGGACCCGGCGCCGGTGACCGGCACGAACTACGTGTTCTTCTCGTCGACGACGGCGGGCGGCTACCAGCTCTACGTCGGCGACGTGACGACCGGCCAGCGCTGGAGCCTGTCGCAGTTCGGCGTGAACGCGGACACGACCAAGGCGAAGCTCGGCTCGAGCTACTACGGCGGCCCGGCCGCCGCGCAGCCGACGCTGCTGTCGCAAGGGCGGCCGGCTGCCGCGTCGGCGAGCTACAACACATCGCTGACGGCGGACAAGGCGTTCGACGGCAACACGACCAGCACGCGCTGGGATTCGCCGGAAGGGGCGGGCGTCGATCCGCAATGGATCTCCGTCGATCTCGGCGCGGTGAAGAAGATCAGCAGCGTCGATCTCTACTGGGACGCGGGCGCGCTCGTGTACCAGATCCAGACGTCGAACGACAACGCGAACTGGACGACGGTCTACTCGACGAACAACGGCGTGTCGTACGGTCACGTCACGTTGCCGAACCTGAATGCGCAGGGGCGCTACGTGCGGATGCTCGGTACGAAGCGGGCGACGCAGTGGGGGTATTCGCTCGACGAAATGCAGGTGTGGGGATCGTAAGCACCAGCAAAAAGCGGCCTTCGAGGCCGCTTTTTTTTTATCGCGCAACTCGTGCGTCACGCATGAATCACATGCGCCGGAAATGCCGGCGCGGATGTCGCCGCGCCCTGCGCGAGCGGCGCGACCTGCTTGCGGCGTTCGCGCGTCGGCGCGACGCCGAACGCGTCGCGATAGCTCTTGCTGAAGTGGCATGCCGACTGGAAGCCGCACGCCATCGTGATGTGCATGATCGACATGTCGGTCTGCAGCAGCAGCTCGCGCGCGCGGCGCAGCCGCAGCGTCAGGTAATAGTGCGTGGGCGTCATCCCGAGGTGTTCGCGGAACAGGCGCTGCAACTGCCGCTGCGACATGTTCGCGAGCCGCGCGAGTTCCTCGCGCGACAGCGGTTCCTCGATGTTGTTCTCCATCAGCGAAATCACTTCGAACAGCGACTTGTTCGCCGAGCCGAGCCGCGCGACGAGCGGCATCCGCTGTTGCGCGCTCGTGTCGCGCACGTGTTCGACGATGAACTGCTCGGCGATCTGCGTGACGCGCGGCGTGCCTATCCGCGCGGCGATCAGGTTCAGCATCATGTCGAGCGGCGCGACGCCGCCCGTGCATGTGATGCGATCGCGGTCGACCACGAACAGTTCCTTCAGGAAGCGCGTGTCCGGAAACTCTTCCTTCAGCGCCGACATGTTTTCCCAGTGGATCGCGCACGCGTAGCCCGCGAGCAGCCCCGACTTCGCGAGCGCATAGGTGCCCGTGCACAGGCTGCCGAGCGGAATGCCCGAACGCGCGAAGCGGCGCAGCGTCGACAGATGGGCGGGCGTGGTCGCGCGCTGCACGTCGACGCCGCCGCACACGAATACGATATCCGGCTGCCCGACGCACTCGGCCGGGCCCGTGTCGACCGTGAGGCCATTGCTCGCCGTGACCGGGCCGCCGTCCGGGCTGATGATCGACCAGCGGTAGAGCGGCTGGCCGCTCAGGTAGTTCGCCATCCGAAGCACCTCGATCGCATTGGTGAACGCGATCATCGTGAAGTTCGGTAAAGGCATGAACGCGAAGTGGGACAGCGACGCTGTGCGGTCGGGCGACATGGGGAGCGTTCCTTGAATCTCTAATAGCTTTTAGCCCGAGGCGCGGATCGGGCTGCCGTATTGTGGGAGCGAGCGCAACAACCGTGCCATACGGCTAAACCCTAGCTCCATACGTTGTATGGGCGCGGGGCGGATGCTGCACTGCACCGTAAGCGGGCCGCGCTGCACCCGGGAAGCACAGCACAGGCACCGCCGAAGTGCCTGTCCATCGGTGAATCGCGAATTCACCGCACACGCCGGCTTGCCTCGTCATCCCGAAAAGCACGACCGGTCACTTGTACAAAACGGACGCGCATGGCGGAAAAGGTAAAGAACGCGTCTAAATTCATCAATCCGTCGAAAATCCGAACGACAAGAATAGAGCCGTCGGCAGCCTTGCACTGGATGCGCTGGAAACCCAGGTATGGCGGGCCTCGAGCTTCGGTTTCACGCCCTTTATTCTTCGTCACGGACGCACTATGTCGAACACCCAGCCTTTCTTCTCGCAGCCCCTCGCCGAGCGCGACGCGCCGGTGCGCAGCGCCATCCTGAAGGAACTCGAGCGCCAGCAGTCGCAGGTCGAGCTGATCGCGTCGGAAAACATCGTGTCGCGCGCGGTGCTGGAGGCCCAGGGTTCGGTGCTGACCAACAAGTATGCGGAAGGCTATCCGGGCAAGCGTTACTACGGCGGCTGCGAGTTCGCGGACGAGGTGGAGGCGCTGGCGATCGAGCGCGTGAAGCAGATCTTCAACGCCGGCTATGCGAACGTGCAGCCGCACTCGGGCGCGCAGGCGAACGGTTCGGTGATGCTCGCGCTCGCGAAGCCGGGCGACACGGTGCTCGGCATGTCGCTGGACGCCGGCGGCCACCTGACGCACGGCGCGAAGCCGGCGCTGTCGGGCAAGTGGTTCAACGCCGTGCAGTACGGCGTGAACCGCGACACGATGCGGATCGACTACGACCAGGTCGAGGCACTCGCGCACGACCACAAGCCTAGCCTGATCATCGCCGGCTTCTCGGCGTACCCGCGCGCGCTGGACTTCGCCCGCTTCCGTGCGATCGCCGACAGCGTCGGCGCGAAGCTGATGGTCGACATGGCGCACATCGCGGGCGTGATCGCCGCCGGCCGCCATGCGAATCCGGTCGAGCACGCGCACGTCGTCACGTCGACCACGCACAAGACGCTGCGCGGCCCGCGCGGCGGCTTCGTGCTGACCAACGACGAAGAGATCGCGAAGAAGATCAACTCGGCCGTGTTCCCCGGCCTGCAGGGCGGCCCGCTGATGCACGTGATCGCCGGCAAGGCCGTCGCGTTCGGCGAAGTGCTGCATGCGGACTTCAAGACCTACATCGACAACGTGCTCGCGAACGCGCAGGCCCTCGGCGAAGTGCTGAAGGCGGGCGGCGTCGACCTCGTCACCGGCGGCACCGACAACCACCTGCTGCTGGTCGACCTGCGCCCGAAGGGCCTGAAGGGCGCGCCGGTCGAGCAGGCGCTCGAACGCGCGGGCATCACCTGCAACAAGAACGGCATTCCGTTCGACACCGAGAAGCCGACCGTCACGTCGGGCATCCGACTCGGCACGCCGGCCGGCACGACGCGCGGCTTCGGCGTCGCGGAGTTCCGCGAAGTCGGCCGCCTGATTCTCGAGGTGTTCGACGCGCTGCGCGCGAACCCCGAAGGCGACCACGCGACCGAACAGCGCGTGCGCCGCGAGATTTTCGCGCTTTGCGAGCGCTTCCCGATTTACTGATCGACGACCCCACATACAGCAGAGACTGGAGCGAGAGGCAGATATGAGCACGCTGCATCAGGACAGCATCATCATCGACGGACTGAACATCTCGAAGTTCGAGAAGCCGGTGTTCGAGGACATGCGCAAGGGCGGCATCACGGCCGCGAACTGCACGGTATCGGTGTGGGAGAACTTCACCAAGACCGTCGACAACATCGGCGTGATGAAGCAGAAGATCCGCGAGAACGGCGAACTGCTGACGCTGGTGCGCACGACCGACGACATCTTCCGCGCGAAGAAGGAAGGCAAGACGGGGATCATCCTCGGCTTCCAGAACGCGCACGCGTTCGAGGACAACCTCGGCTACATCGAGGCGTTCGCCGACATGGGCGTGCGCGTCGTGCAGCTCTGCTACAACACGCAGAACCTGGTCGGCACCGGCTGCTACGAGCGCGACGGCGGCCTGTCGGACTTCGGCCGCGAAGTGATCACCGAGATGAACCGCGTCGGCATCATGGTCGACCTGTCGCATGTGGGCGGCAACACGTCGTCGGAAGCGATCGCGTTCTCGAAGAAACCGGTGTGCTACTCGCACTGCCTGCCGTCGGGCCTGAAGGAACATCCGCGCAACAAGAGCGACGCGCAGCTGAAGGAAATCGCCGACGCCGGCGGCTTCGTCGGCGTGACGATGTTCGCGCCGTTCCTGAAGCGCGGCATCGAGGCGAACATCGACGACTACATCGAGGCGATCGACTACGTCGTGAACCTGATCGGCGAAGACGCGGTCGGCATCGGCACGGACTTCACGCAGGATTTCGCGAAGGAATTCTTCGACATGCTGACGCATGACAAGGGCCGCTATCGCCAGCTGACGAACTTCGGCAAGGTGATCAACCCGGACGGCATCCGCACGATCGGCGAATTCCCGAACCTGACCGCGGCGATGGAACGCCACGGCTGGAAGGAGTCGCGCATCCGCAAGATCATGGGCGAGAACTGGGTGCGCGTGTTCAAGGACGTATGGGGCGCGTAAGCGTCCGCCGAGCCGAACCGCCACCCGCGATTCAACACTAGAACAATCGGGACGTGCCGGCGCCTGTCGCGCGGGCACGCGGACGATGTCGTGCCTGCGCCTGAGCCGCGCGGCCAATTTTCCTCACGGAGTCACCACGATGCAACCGCAACTGCCGATCAACGTCGATCCCGATACCGGCGTCTGGACCACCGACGCGCTGCCGATGCTGTACGTGCCGCGCCACTTCTTCACGAACAACCACGTCGCCGTCGAGGAAGCGCTCGGCGTCGAGGCGTATGCCGAGATCCTCTACAAGGCCGGCTACAAGTCCGCGTACCACTGGTGCGACAAGGAAGCGAAGCTGCACGGCCTCACCGGCATGGCGGTGTTCGAGCACTACCTGAAGCGCCTGTCGCAACGCGGCTGGGGCCTGTTCTCGATCATCGAGGCCGATCCGGCCAGCGCACGCGCGAAGATCGAGCTGCGCCACTCGTCGTTCGTGCTCCAGCAGCCGGGCAAGGAAGGCAAGCTCTGCTACATGTTCGCGGGCTGGTTCGCCGGCGCGATGGACTGGGTCAACGACACGACGCCGGAAGGCAAGGGCGCGCCGCGCGCGCAGTCGAAGGAAGTGCAGTGTGCGGCCGAGCACCACGATCACTGCGTCTTCGAAGTGTCGCCGATCGCGCACTGACGCGCCGACCCGACACACAGCAACAAACAACACCCGCAACACGAGACATTCGAACGCCAGAGGTCGCCTGCGATGCGTTATCCCCACCTGTTCAAACCCATGCAGCTGAACCAGCTGACGCTGCGCAACCGGATCGTCAGCACCGCGCACGCGGAGGTGTATGCCGAGCCGGGCGGCCTGCCGGGCGACCGCTACATCCGCTACTACGAAGAGAAGGCGAAGGGTGGCGTCGGCCTCGCGATCTGCGGCGGCTCGAGCCCCGTGTCGATCGACAGCCCGCAGGGCTGGTGGAAGTCGGTGAACCTGTCGAACGACAAGATCATCGACCCGCTCACGCGTCTCGCCGACACGATGCACAAGCACGGCGCGAAGATCATGATCCAGGCGACGCACATGGGCCGCCGCTCGTCGTTCCACGGCGAGCACTGGCCGCACCTGATGTCGCCGTCGGGCGTGCGCGAGCCGGTGCACCGCGGTAACGCGAAGATCATCGAGATCGAGGAAATCCGCCGCATCATCGGCGACTTCGCGGCCGCCGCGAAGCGCGTGAAGGCAGCCGGCATGGACGGCATCGAAATCTCCGCCGCGCACCAGCACCTGATCGACCAGTTCTGGAGCAAGCGTTCGAACCACCGCACCGACGAATGGGGCGGCAGCCTCGAGAACCGTCTGCGCTTCGGCATCGAAGTGCTGACGGCCGTGCGCGAAGCGGTCGGCAAGGACTTCTGCGTCGGCCTGCGCATGTGCGGCGACGAATTCCACGAGGACGGCCTCGATCACGAAGCGCTGAAGGAAATCGCGCAGGCGATGTCGGAGACGGGCCTGATCGACTACCTGAGCGTGGTCGGCTCGGGCGGCGACACGCACAACACGATCGCGAACTGCATGCCGCCGATGGCGCTGCCGCCGGAGCCGTTCGTGCACCTCGCGGCCGGCATCAAGTCGGTGGTGAAGATTCCCGTGATGCACGCACAGAGCATCCGCGATGCGGGCCAGGCCGAGCGCCTGCTCGCGAACGGCATGATCGACCTGGTCGGCATGACGCGCGCGCAGATCGCCGATCCGCACATGGTGATCAAGATCCGCGACGGCCGCGAAGACGAAATCAAGCAGTGCGTCGGCGCGAACTACTGCATCGACCGCCAGTACAACGGCCTCGACGTGCTGTGCATCCAGAACGCCGCGACGTCGCGCGAAGCGACGATGCCGCACATCATCGAGAAGTCGCGCGGCCCGAAGCGCAAGGTGGTGGTGGTCGGCGCGGGCCCCGCGGGGCTCGAGGCCGCACGCGTCGCGAAGCTGCGCGGCCACGACGTCGTGCTGTTCGAGAAGAACGCCGAAGTCGGCGGCCAGGTGATGATCGCCGCGAAGGCGCCGCAGCGCGAACAGATGTCGGGGATCATCCGCTGGTTCGACATGGAAACCAAGCGTCTCGGCGTCGACCGGCGCCTCGGCGTCGCCGCCGACGAGAAGATGATCATGGCCGAGAAGCCGGACATCGTCGTGCTCGCGACCGGCGGTTCGAGCTTCACGTGGCAGGTGCCGGCGTGGGGCGTGGCCGAAGGTCTCGCCGTCAGCTCGTGGGACATCCTGACCGGCAAGGTCGAGCCGAAGCAGAACGTGCTGCTGTTCGACGGCGTGAGCACGCATGCGGGCGCCGGCGTGGCCGACTTCATGGCGAGCCGCGGCTCGAAGGTCGAGGTGGTGACGCCCGACGTGAAGGTGGCCGACGATTGCGGCGGCACGACGTTCCCGATCTTCTATCGCCGCCTGTACGCGCTCGGCGTGATCCCGACGCCGAACACGATGCTCGATCGCGTGTATGAGGAAGACGGCAAGATCATCGCCGTGCTGCGCAACGAATACACCGAGGAGCTGGAAGAGCGCGCGGTCGACCAGGTCGTGATCGAGAACGGTTCGTCGCCGAACGACGAGCTGTACTGGAAGCTCAAGCCGGAGTCGGTGAACCGCGGCCAGATCGATCCGCACACGCTGTTCGCGGCCGAGCCGCAGCCGTGCCTGTCGGAAGAACTGGGCAACGGCCGCTTCCTGCTGTTCCGTGTCGGCGACTGCATCTCGATGCACAACGTCCACGGTGCGATCTACGACTCGCTGCGTCTCGTCAAGGATTTCTAAAAAATGAATCCGGCTTTCCTCATTACCGCACTGCTGTGGCTGTCGGTGGCGGGGCTCGCGTTCGCGGTCGCGAAGCGCTCGTCCTACTGGCGTCTCGGGCGCGCGACGGCGCCCGGCTCGTTCGGCATCGCGAACCTGTTCGCGATCCCGAAGCGCTACTTCGTCGACCTGCATCATGTGGTCGCCCGCGATCCGTACATCGCGAAGACCCACGTCGCGACCGCCGGCGGCGCGATCGCCGCGCTCGCGCTGGTGTTCGTCAACTACGGCCTCGCGATCTACTCGCCGTGGCTCGACAAGCTGATCTTCCTCGCGGCGCTCGCGATGCTCGTCGGCGTGGTGTTCGTCTGGCGCCGCCGCGCGGCGAAGGACGTGCCGGCGCGCCTGTCGCGCGGCCCGTGGAACGCGCTGCCCTGGCTGCTCGGCTCGTTCGCGCTCGGCCTCGTGCTGTTCATGGTCGTGCCGACCGGCGCGATGTCGGGTGCGTTCGCGGTGCTCTGCGCGCTGCTGATCGGCGCCGGCGCCTTCACGATGACCGTCGGCGCCGCGAAGGGCGGCCCGATGAAGCACGCGATCGCCGGTCTGCTGCACCTTGCGTTCCACCCGCGCCAGGAGCGTTTCGCGGCCACCCGTGAATCGTTCACGGGCAATGGCACGGCCACGCCGCCGACCGCGCTGAAGCTGCCGGACATCGAGCACGAGGAGTATGGCGTCGCGAAGCCGGTCGAATTCCGCTGGAACCAGCTGCTGAGCTTCGACGCGTGCGTGCAGTGCGGCAAGTGCGAAGCCGCGTGCCCCGCGTTCGCATCGGGCCAGCCGCTGAACCCGAAGAAACTGATCCAGGATCTCGTCGTCGGGATGGCGGGCGGCACCGATGCCGCGTACGCCGGCAGCCCGACGCCGGGCCTCGCGGTCGGCCAGCATCGCGGCGAGCCGAACGGCCCGATCGTGTCGGGCCTGATCGAGGAGCAGACGCTGTGGTCGTGCACCACCTGCCGCGCATGCGTGCAGGAGTGCCCGATGCTGATCGAGCACGTCGACGCGATCGTCGACATGCGCCGCAACCGCACGCTGGTGCACGGCACGGTGCCGGGCAAGGGCCAGGAAGTGCTCGCGAACCTGCGCGAGACCGGCACGATGGGCGGCTACGACGCGGCTGCGCGCTACGACTGGTCGGTCGACCTGAACGCGCCGGTCGCGCAACCGGGCAAGCCGGTCGACGTGCTGTTCGTCGCGGGTGAAGGCGCATTCGACATGCGTTACCAGCGCACGCTGCGCGCGTTCGTCAAGGTGCTGAACAAGGCGGGCGTCGACTACGCGGTGCTCGGCGGGACCGAGACCGACACCGGCGACGTCGCACGCCGCCTCGGCGACGAAGCGACGTTCCAGCAGATGGCGAAGCGCCTGATCGGCACGCTCGGCTCGCTGTCGTACAAGCAGATCGTGACGGCCGACCCGCACGTGATGCACAGCTTGCGCAACGAATACCGCGCGCTCGGGCTGCGCGTGACGGTCAAGCATCACACGACCTACCTCGCGGAGCTGGCCGACAGCGGCAAGATCGCGCCGAAGGCGGTCGAGTCGCTGCGCGAGAAGCGCACCACGTATCATGACCCGTGCTACCTCGGCCGCTACAACGGCGAGACGGAATCGCCGCGCAAGCTGCTGAAGACGATCGGCATCCAGGTCGTCGAGATGGAGCGCAACGGCATGCGCGGCCGCTGCTGCGGCGGTGGCGGCGGTGCGCCGCTGACCGACATCCCGGGCAAGCAGCGTATTCCCGACATCCGCATCGCCGACGCGCGCGCGATCGGCGCGGACGTGGTCGCGGTCGGTTGCCCGAACTGCACGGCGATGCTCGAAGGCGTCGTGGGCCCGCGCCCCGACGTGCTCGACGTGGCCGAACTCGTTGCCGCCTCGCTGGAGTGAATCGATGAACACGATCAAACGAATCGATCCGCGCCGGCCGTTCATCATCACGGCCGCGGGCCTGAAGCGCATCACGCTCGGCGAGGAAGGCAGCGCCGACGCGAGCGCCGCGCAGTGGTCCGCGCACGGCCACGGCGCCGCGGCCGCGAAGCCGCGCCGCGCGGTGCAGGACCCGAAGCACGTGATGCTGGTGGTGGCGCACGCCGAGCGCGGCGCGCTCGACGATCATGCGCGGCAGGCGATTGCCGCTGCCGCGGTGCTCGCCGACGCGCAGACGGAAGTTGCGTTGCTGGCATTCGGCGAACTGAAGGATGACGCCGCCGAACTCGGCGTCGACAAGCTGATCGAGCTGGCCGACTTCGACCGTCGCGCGTTTGCGCCCGAAAGCGAATTGCAAGCCTTGCAGGCATGCGCCGCGGCGCTCGCGCCGAAGCACGTGTTCGTGCCCGACAACGCGACCGGCGACGGCGATCTCGGCCGGCGGTACGCGGCGGCCGCCGGCGCGAGCGTCGCGACCCACGTGGTCGAGATCGACGCGAAGCATGTCGGCGCGTATGCACAGGCCGGCCGCGCGTTCGCGACGCGCGGGCTGCCCGACGTGATCCTGCTCGCGCAGAACGCGGTCGAGGCGAAACTGCCGTTCGTCGGCGCCGGCGAGCGCCTGGCCGCCGACTTCATCCGCCCGGCCGGCGACGCGGCGCAGCCGTACCGCGATCTCGGCCTCGAGGAAATCGACGCGGCGCAGGTCGCGCTGGAGGAAGCCGACTTCATCGTGTCGGCCGGCAACGGCGTGTCCGACATCGGCGCGTTCGAGCAACTGGCCGGCGCGTTCGGCGCGGCGATCGGCGCGAGCCGCGTCGCGGTCGACAACGGTCACTTCACGCGCGACAAGCAGGTGGGCGCGACCGGCAAGACGGTCGAGGCGAGCGTGTACATCGCGTTCGGCATCTCGGGCGCGGTGCAGCACTTGCAGGGGATCAAGGACTGCCGTCACGTGATCGCGGTGAACCTCGACGGCAGCGCGCCGATCGCGAAGCGCGCGAACCTGACGGTGGTGGGCGACGCGCAGGCGACGATCGCCGCGCTGATCGAACAGGTGCAGGCCGCGCGCGCGTCGCGCGGACAATCGCCGGCCGCGGTCGGCTCGCGTGAAACCGAAGGAGTCGCAGCATGAACGCCCCCCGCCAGTTGCAACGCATCGCGGTGCTCGTGTCCGTCGGCCGGCACCCCGTCAGCGGCACCGCGCGCTACAGCCGCAACGACGCGGCCGCGCTCGAGGTCGGCCGCCAGCTCGCGGAGCGGCATCGCGCGCAGCTCGACGTGATCCATGCGGGCGATCCCGCGAATGAAGCGCTTGCTGAATATCTCGCGCTCGGCGCGCGGCAGGTCGAGGTGCTGGCCTGCCACGACGGCGACGATGCCGCGCATGCGCTCGCCGCGCGCGTCGAAGGCTACGACCTCGTGCTGACCGGCACGCGCGCCGAGGGCGCGTACGACACCGGGATGCTGCCGTATCGCGTCGCCGCGGCGCTCGGCTATCCGCTCGTCGGCTCGGCCGTCGACGTGACGGTCGACGGCGGCCGCGCGGCGGTCCGGCAATTCTTGCCGAAAGGGCTGCGGCGGCGCGTCGACGCGGCGCTGCCGGCCGTCGTCGCGGTCCATCCGCTCGCCAACGTGGCGCCGCGCTACGCGTATGCGCGGCTGCGCGCCGGCGCGATCCGCCCGGCACTCACGTCGACCGGCGCGGACGCCGATGCGGCGGCCTGGAAGGTCGGCCCGATCGAGCGTAAACCCGTAAAGCTGGTCGCCGCCGAGAAGCGCTCGGGGCATGCCCGGATGCTGTCCGCGACCACGACCGAAAGCCGCGGCGGCAACGTCGTAAATGAAGGGAGTTCAGTCGAAAAAGCACAAGTGATCCTCGCGTATTTGCGCGAGCATCAGCTCATCGACTACTGATTTTGATGCCTGTCGGCAACCACACTGGGACGCAAGGAATCCGGAGCAAACGATGAAAGTATCGGCAGACATTCGTGCACTGATCGAGCGACGCAAGGAAGGTTACAGCCTCGAGGCGCCGTTCTACACGAGCGAGGACATCTTCGCCCTCGACATGGAGGCGATTTTCCGCCAGCACTGGATCCAGGTCGCGGTCGAACCGGACATTCCCGAGCCGGGCGACTACGTGACCGTGGAACTGGGCAGCGACTCGATCCTGATCGTGCGCGACGACGACATGGAAATCCGCGCGTTCCACAACGTGTGCCGCCACCGCGGCGCGCGCCTGTGCAACGAGGATAAGGGCTCGGTCGGCAACATCGTGTGCCCGTACCACAGCTGGACCTACAACCTGACCGGCCAGCTGATGTTCGCCGAGCACATGGGCGAGAAGTTCGACCGCTGCAAGCACAGCCTGAAGTCGGTGCACGTGCAGAACCTCGCGGGCCTGATCTTCATCTGCCTCGCCGAGGAGCCGCCGGTCGATTTCGCGCAGCTGCGCGCCCAGATGGAGCCGTATCTGCTGCCGCACGATCTGCCGAACACGAAGATCGCCGCGCAGATCGACATCATCGAGGAAGGCAACTGGAAGCTCACGATGGAGAACAACCGCGAGTGCTATCACTGCGTCGCGAACCATCCCGAGCTGACGATCTCGCTGTACGAATACGGCTTCGGCTACCAGCGCTCCGACGCGAACGCCGAAGGCATGGACGCGTTCGCTGAAACCTGCGTGCGCCGCGGCAAGGAGTGGGCCGAGATGGGCCTGCCGTCCGCCGAAATCGAAAAGCTGCTCGACGTGACGGGCTTCCGCACGCAGCGCCTGCCGCTCGACCGCCACGGCGAATCGCAGACGCTCGACGCGAAGGTCGCATCGAAGAAGCTGCTCGGCCAGTTCGACCAGGCCGACCTCGGCGGCCTGTCGTTCTGGACGCAGCCGAACTCGTGGCATCACTTCATGAGCGATCACATCGTGACGTTCTCGGTGATTCCGCTGTCGGCCGGCAAGACGCTCGTGCGCACCAAGTGGCTCGTCCACAAGGATGCGAAGGAAGGCATCGACTACGACGTGAAGAACCTGACGGCCGTGTGGAACGCGACCAACGACCAGGATCGCGCGCTCGTCGAATTCTCGCAGCGCGGCGCGACCAGCAGCGCATACGAGCCGGGCCCGTATTCGCCGTACACGGAAGGTCTCGTCGAAAAATTCTCGGCCTGGTACATCGGCCGGCTCGCCGAAAAAATCGGCGCGTAGTACAGCAGACAGCAAGTGGAGCTACACATGATGCGAGATTCGGCCAATTTCGAGCCGGTGGACAGCCGGGTGACGCACCCGGCGTTCTGGAGCGCGCTGCCCGAGCGCTGGACGAGCGACGTCGAGGAAACGCTGGTGTGCTGCCACGTGCGTCAGGAAACCCACGACGTGAAGAGTTTCTTCTTCCGTTCGCCGCAAGGCCGTGCGTTTTCCTTCGAGCCGGGGCAGTTCATCACGCTCGAACTCGACATCGACGGCGAGACGATCAACCGGTGCTACACGATCTCGTCGTCGCCCGCGCGGCCGCACACGATCTCGATCACGGTGAAGCGCGTGCCGGGCGGCAAGGTGTCGAACTGGCTGCACGACAACCTGCAGCCGGGCGCGTCGGTTCGCGTGCTCGGCCCGGCCGGCGAATTCACGTGCGCGCGGCATCCGGCGCGCAAGTACCTGTTCCTGTCGGCCGGTTCGGGCGTCACGCCGCTGATGTCGATGAGCCGCGCGCACCATGATCTCGCCGAGGATCGCGACATCCTGTTCGTGCACAGCGCACGTACGCCGGACGACATCATCTTCGCGCGCGAGCTCGACCTGATCGCGTCGAACCATACGAATTTCCGCACGTCGTTCGTCGTCGAGCGCGTCGGTGCACGCACCAACTGGCCGGGCGTCACGGGCTTCCTGACGCTGCCGCTGCTGAAGCTGATCGCACCGGACTTCATGGAGCGCGAGATCTTCACGTGCGGCCCCGCGCCGTACATGAAGGCCGTGCGCGACCTGCTCGACGAAGCCGGCTTCGACCGCAAGCAGTATCACGAGGAAAGCTTCTCGTTCGAGACGCTCGCGCAGACCGCGAGCGACGAGGTGATCGCCGAACTCGCGCCGGCGGCCAACGACGGCGACGTCGCGACGAAGCAGTACACGGTCAGCTTCGCGAAGAGCAATCGCGAGATTTCGTGCGGCTCCGAGCAGCACGTGCTCGACGCGGCGCGCCAGTCCGGCGTGCGGCTGCCGGCGTCGTGCACGCAGGGCATGTGCGGCACCTGCAAGGTGAAGCTCGTGTCGGGGCAGGTCGAGATGAAGCACAACGGCGGCATCCGCCAGCGCGAGATCGATCAGGGGATGGTGCTGCTGTGCTGCAGCAAGCCGCTGTCGGATCTCGTGATCGACAAGTAGTCGTATCGAGCCATCGCCGGTCCGGGCGCGTCGCGTCGCGTTGCGTCGCCTCCGGACAAGCATCCGTCGGAAAACAACGATACCGCGGATTTGTGGTTGAAGAACCTAGAGAGACAACGCGCACGGTGCGCATTTCAAGGAGATCGACCATGAAGTTGTTCGGAAAACTGCTGTGGACCGGCGCACTGTCGGCGATGGTTGCGTTGAGCGCGTCGGCGCTCGCGGATACGAAGCCTACGCTGAAGATCGGTTACGTCGAAGGCTGGGACGACAGTGTGGCGACGTCGAACGTCGCGGCACGCGTGATCGAGAAGAAGCTCGGTTACCAGGTCCAGCTCGTGCCGGTGGCTGCCGGGATCATGTGGCAGGGCGTGGCGCGCGGCGACCTCGACGCGACGCTGTCCGCATGGCTGCCCGTCACGCACGGCTCCTACTGGGGCGAATACAAGTCGAAGGTCGTCGATCTCGGTGCGAACTTCCCTGACGCGAAGATCGGCCTGATCGTCCCCGACTACGTGAAGGCGAAGAGCATCGAAGATCTGAATGCCGAGAAAAGCAGCTTCGGCGGCCGGATCGTCGGCATCGATGCGGGTGCGGGCGTGATGCGCAAGACCGACGAAGCGATCAAGAGCTACGGCCTCAGCTACACGCTGATGCCGAGTTCGGGCAGCGCGATGACGGCCGAGCTGTCGCGCTCCGTCGGCGCGAACAAGCCGGTGATCGTGACCGGCTGGGCGCCGCACTGGATGTTCGCGAAGTGGAAGCTGCGCTTCCTCGAGGATCCGAAGAAGGTGTTCGGCGGCGCGGAGCACGTCGACAGCGTCGCGAACCCGCAGCTCGAAACGAAGGCCAAGCCGGTCGTCGCGTTCCTGAAGAAGTTCCAGTGGAAGCCGGGCGAGATCGACAGCGTGATGCTCGCGATCCAGAACGGTTCGAAGCCGGAAGCGGCCGCCGATGCATGGATTGCCGCGCATGCTGACCGCGTGAATTCGTGGACTGAAGGCGCGCAGTAAAACCGCGGCGATTCGTCGCGCGAATCATCATAAATAAATACGCCGGGAATGGCATGCAGGAATCCGAAACAATCGTGAATTCATGCGGCCATATCCCGGCTTTCTTTTACTGATTCTGCAAAAAAGCGCGTAAGTTGTTACACTAGCGCCCTTGTGCGGAGTCATCACAGGAGGAATTGGATGAGTCAAGCAGGACTGCGTGCTAATCGCACCAGTGACGTTGAGGCAACCATCTCACATGATTCGACGGGCCACACGCTGCATCGTGGCCTGACTTGGAAAGACGCATTCTGGGTGACGAGCGGCGTGCCGGCAGGCGTGCTGTTCACGATCGGCGGCGTATGCGCGACGATCGGCCAGCCCGCGTGGGCGATCTGGATCGCCGCGATCACGATGGGGCTGATTCAAAGCGCGACTTATGCGGAAATATCGGGACTATTTCCCCATAAATCGGGCGGCGCGTCGGTATACGGCGCGATCGGCTGGGTCCGTTACAGCAAGCTGATTGCCCCGGTTTCCGTGTGGTGCAACTGGCTCGCGTGGTCGCCGATGCTTGCGCTCGGCTGCGGCCTCGCGGCGAGCTATGCGCTCACGAGTCTCTTTCCCGCCGACGCGGCGGTGCTGCACTGGCAGTTCAAGGTTGCGGATCTCGGGTTCATCAAGTCCGGTCTTTCACTGCGGATCAACGCGACGTTCATCATCGCGACGATTCTGCTTCTCATCACGTTCAAGCTTCAGCACA
This sequence comes from Burkholderia sp. Bp8986, assembly GCF_003854225.1. NCBI lineage: Bacteria > Pseudomonadati > Pseudomonadota > Betaproteobacteria > Burkholderiales > Burkholderiaceae > Burkholderia > Burkholderia sp. Bp8986. Next base: position 108,761 of record NZ_QTQM01000011.1, read on the forward strand.
GCGGCGCATCGAAAGCTGCGCGCACGCAGCGCATTCTCGGCATCGCGTCGCTCACGCCGCTGCTGATCGTCGGCATCGTGCCGTTCGTCACCGGCGACGTGCCGATGTCGAACCTGCTTCCGCTGCTGCCGCTCGGTCATGACGCTCAAGGCAACCTCACGACCGCGACCTTCGGTTCGTGGAACGGGCAGGGCGTGACGATGGCGCTCGGCGCGATGTTCATGGCCGGCTGGGCGTCGTACGGCTTCGAAACGGCGGTCTGCTACACGCGCGAATTCCGGGATCCGCGTCGCGACACCGCGAAGGCGATCTTCTGGTCGGGCGCGCTGTGCCTCGTCGTGATGACGCTCGTGCCGATGGCGTTCCAGGGCGCGCTCGGCACGCAGGCGATGCTCGACCCGGCGATCGGCGACGGCACCGGCGTCGCGGCCGCGATGGCGAAGATCGTCGGTGGCGGCGCGTGGGTCGCGAACGCGGTCGTCGTGATGCTGATGCTGTCGATCCTGCTGATCGTGATGACGTCGATGATGGGCTCGTCGCGCACGCTGTACCAGGCATCGGTCGACGGCTGGCTGCCGAAGTACCTGTCGCACGTGAACGAGCACGGCTCGCCCACGCGCGCGATGTGGACCGACCTCGGCTTCAACCTCGTGTTGCTGATGATGTCGGACTACATGACGGTGCTGGCGATCTCGAACGTCTGCTACATGCTGTTCGTATTCCTGAATCTTCAGTCGGGCTGGATCCACCGGATGGACCGCGGCAACTGGGATCGGCCGTTCCGCTGCCCGACCTGGCTGCTCGTCGCCGGCTCGGTCTGCGGCTACGCGAACCTCGTCTATGTCGGCGCGGGCGCGAACCTGCAGGGCGAAGGCACGCTGCGCAACGGGCTGATCGCGATGCTGCTGATCGTGCCGGTGTTTCTCTATCGTCACTACTGGCAGGATCGCGGCCGTTTCCCCGCGCAGATGCAGCGCGACATGGAACTCGAAGTGCCGAAGCGCGCGATGTGGCTGAACCTGATGCCGTATGCGGCGCTGGTCGGTGCTGCGCTGACGATCTGGCTGTCGTACTACTTCGCGTGGGTGAAGTAAGCATCTGAACGCGGCACGCGCATCGCGCGACGAACCCGGACACCGCACCCGGGGCCGTTGCGCGACGCGTCGAACGTAACGCGATAAAAAACCCGACCGGCAGGTGCTGCCGGTCGGGTTTTTTGTTGGCTGCGCGCCGAACGGATGCGCTTACGGAAACACCACCGTCCGGTCGCCGTTCAGGAACACGCGCCGCTCGATGAACGCCTTCACCGCGCGCGCGAGCGTGATGCACTCGACGTCGCGGCCCACCGCGAGCAATTGCTCGGGGCGCAGCGCATGATCGACGCGTTCGACCACCTGCTCGATGATCGGGCCTTCGTCGAGATCGTCGGTCACGAAGTGCGCGGTCGCGCCGATCAGCTTCACGCCGCGGGCATGCGCCTGGTGATACGGCTTCGCGCCCTTGAAGCCGGGCAGGAACGAGTGATGGATGTTGATCGCGCGGTTCGCGAGCTTCGCGCTGGTTTCCTGCGACAGCACCTGCATGTAGCGCGCGAGGATCACGAGATCGGCGCCGCTCGACTCGAAGAAGTCGAGCCACTGCGCTTCCTGCTGCGCCTTGGTGTCGGCCGTGATCGGGAAGTGGCGGAACGGCAGCCCGTGCTGCGTGGCGAGCGGTTCGAAGTCCGGATGGTTCGACACGATGCCGACGATGTCCATCTTCAGTTCGCCCATCCGCCAGCGGAACAACAGGTCCGCGAGGCAGTGCTCGAGTTTCGACACCATGATCAGCACCTTTGGGCGCGCGTTCACGTCGTGGATCGCCCATTGCGTGTCGCCGTTACCGCCGCCGCCGAGCGCGGTCGCGATCGGACCGAACTCCTGGCGCAGCGCGTCGATCTGCAGTGTCTCATCCGTCGGATGAAACACGCAGCGCACGAAGAAGTGGTTGCTGAGATCGTCGTCGAACACGTTCAGCGCATCGACGTAGCAGCGATGGCGCTCGAGAAAGCCGACGACGGCGGCGACCTGGCCGGCCGCGCTCGGGCACGACAGCGTCAGGACGAATTGATCGGGGCGTGAGTCGGCGGTCATGAGATTCCTCGGATGTCAGGGAACGCAACGCGCGCGGTGGCGCGACGGGGCGCCACGCTGAGCGGGTAGCGGGAGGCTCAAGTAAATCAGGACGATTTGGGCGCGGATAGAACCAACCCGCCGTGTGGCTGGTATCGGGGCGCCAGCGCGGCGGGGCGGTGGCGAGGCTCGAGGAGGGGGTTTGGGGAGCGCGGGGCGGGGTGTCGGGGCGGGCGCGGCTGGTCCAGCGAGCGTCAGGCGGCGCAGTCGTAGTGGCTCCAGCGGGCGTCAGGCGGTGCAGGCACAGCCGCTCCATCGGACGTCAGGTGGGGCAGGCGCAGCCAGTCCAGCGCGCGTCAGATGGGACAGCCGCAGCCGCTCCAGCAAGCGTCAGGCAGCGCTCCGCCGGCCAGCCGCCCGCTCAAGCCGGCGTGCACGCGTCCAGCAGCCAGCGCCGGAACACATGTGTCGCGTCCGGCTCGGGCCGCTGCGGCGGCCGCACGAGGAAGTAGCCGCGCGACGTGACGACGGGTGCGTCGACGAGCTTCACGAGCTGCCCGGATGCGACGAGCTCGTCGACGAGCGGCGACCAGCCGAGCGCGACGCCGTCGCCGAGCAACGCCGCGTGGATCACCAGCGCATAGCTGTTGAAGGTCACGCCGCGCGCGGCGGCCGGCGCGTCGAGGCCGTGCGCGTCGAACCAGCCGGCCCACGACAGCCAGCGTTCGGGGCGCGTCGCCTGCACGTGCAGCAGCGGCAGCGCCTGCAGGTGCTCGGGCCGCGCGACGTGCGCGTGCGCGGCGCGGAACGCCGGCGAGCAGACGGGCGTGACCGATTCGGGAAAGAGTCGCGCGGCCGTGCACGACGGCCAGTGGCCGTCGCCGAACAGAACCGCGATGTCGGCGTGGTCGCGCTGCGCGTCGTAATCCTGCGAGGTGACGACCCGCACGTCGACGTCCGGCATCACGCGCTTCAGGCCGGAGAGGCGCGGCATCAGCCAGTAGGTCGCGAAACCGAAATCCGTGACGATCGTGAGCGCGCCGTGCTCGCGGCGCGCGCGCAGCGTCGCGGTGGCGCCGCGCAGCGTGTCGAGGCTCAGCCGCACGGCTTCGTACAGGCACTGGCCGTCGCTCGTCAGCGTGACGCCGCGCGGGCTGCGCTCGAACAGCGGCACGCCGAGTTCCGCTTCGAGCTGGAACACCTGCTGGCTCACGGCCGGTTGCGTCGAGCCGAGCTCGCGCGCGGCGGCCGTGAAGCTCTGGAGACGGGCGGCCGATTCGAACGCGCGCAGCGCCTGCATCGACGGTAACGGTTCGGATTTCGACATAAGTCTCTCTAATGGCCTCATAAGGGCCGGACGCCTTCCCGCGCGAATTCGGGCGGGGGATAGTGCTTCGGACGGCACGGCACGGAACGGCGCCGCGCCAGGCCTTCCGCGATTCTAGCCAGTCGCGGCCGGTGCGCGCGGCACTTTCTTCAGGCTGCGTCCGTCATGCCGGCCGTGTCGCCGCCCGAGCGTCGCGCCGCTCCATTCGAACACCGATTTCCCCAAGACCGCCGATGACGAACCCGACTCCCAACATCCTGATCCTGATGGCCGACCAGCTGACGCCGTTCGCGTTGCCGGCCTACGGCAACCGCGTCGCGCGCACGCCGACGCTCGACCGGCTCGCGGCGCAAGGCGTGGTGTTCGACGCCGCGTATTGCGCGAGCCCGCTGTGCGCGCCGTCGCGCTTCTCGCTGCTGACCGGCAAGCTGCCGTCGGGTATCGGCGCCTACGATAACGCCGCCGAATTGCCGGCGCAAACGCTGACTTTCGCGCACTACCTGCGCGCGGGCGGCTACCGGACGATGCTGTCCGGCAAGATGCATTTCTGCGGACCCGACCAGCTGCACGGCTTCGAGGAACGGCTCACGACCGACATCTATCCGGCCGACTTCGGCTGGGTGCCCGACTGGGACCGCCCGACCGAGCGGCCGAGCTGGTATCACAACATGAGTTCGGTGCTCGAGGCCGGCCCGTGCGTGCGCACGAACCAGCTCGATTTCGACGACGAAGTCACGTTCGCGGCGAAGCAGAAGCTGTACGACGTTGCGCGCGAGCGCGCGGCCGGTCATGACGCGCGGCCGTTCTGCATGGTCGTGTCGCTCACGCATCCGCACGATCCGTACGCGATCACGCGCGAATACTGGGACCTGTACCGCGACGACGAGATCGACATGCCGGCCGTGCGGCTCGATGCGCAGCAGAGCGATCCGCATTCGCAGCGGCTGCGCTTCGTCTGCGAAAACGACCGCACGCCGCCGACCGACGCGCAGATCCGCGCCGCGCGCCGCGCGTACTACGGCGCGACGTCCTATGTCGACGCGCAGTTCGGCAGCGTGCTGGCCGCGCTCGAGCAATGCGGCTTCGCCGACGACACGATCGTGATCGTCACGTCCGACCACGGCGACATGCTCGGCGAGCGCGGACTCTGGTACAAGATGACGTTCTTCGAAGGCGGCTGCCGCGTGCCGCTGATCGTCCACGCGCCGGGCCGCTTCGGTGCCGCCCGCGTGCGCGGGCCGGTGTCGCACGTCGATTTGCTGCCGACGCTCGTCGACCTCGCCGGCGCGGCGCCGGCCGGCGGCTGGCCGGACCCGGTCGACGGCGCGAGCCTCGTGCCGCATCTGCAAGGCGCACCCGCGCACGACGTCGCGCTCGGCGAATACCTCGCGGAAGGGGCGGTTGCGCCGGTCGTGATGATCCGCCGCGGCGACTGGAAATACGTACATTGCCCGGCCGATCCCGACCAGCTCTACAACCTCGCCGACGATCCGCGCGAGCGCACGAACCTGGCCGGCCTGCCGGCAGCCGCCGGCGTGCTCGCCGCATTCCGCGAGGAGGCCGCGCGCCGCTGGAACCTGCCGGAACTCGACGCGCAGGTGCGAGCGAGCCAGCGGCGGCGCCGCTTCCATTACGCGGCGACGACGCAGGGCCGCATCCAGGCGTGGGACTGGCAGCCGTTCACCGACGCGAGCCAGCGCTACATGCGCAATCACATCGAACTCGACACGCTCGAAGCGATGGCGCGCTTTCCGCGCGTCGGGCGCTGAACGGGCCGCAGCGGACATTGACGAACGACGGAGGAAGCGAATCATGAAACGGCAATGCAATGCAGCAATCCGGAGTATGGGCACCGCGCTCGCCGCGGCCGCGTGCGTGGTGGCGATGCAGCAGCCCGCGCGCGCCGCCGACCCGCAGACGTGCCGCGACGTGAAGATGGCGGCGCCCGGCTGGACCGACATCGACGCGACGAACGCGATGGCCGGTGTCGTGCTGAAGGCGCTCGGCTATCGGCAGGACGTCGCGAACCTGTCGGTGCCGATCACGTACCAGGGCTTGAAGAAAGGGCAGGTCGACGTGTTCCTCGGCAACTGGATGCCCGCGCAGGCGCCGCTCGTGAAGCCGTTCGTCGACGAGAAGTCGATCGACGTGCTGCACGCGAACCTGAACGGCGCGAAGTTCACGCTGGCCGTGCCCGACTACGTCGCGGCGGCCGGCGTGCACACGTTCGCCGACCTCGCGCGCTACGCGGACCGCTTCGGCGACAAGATCTACGGGATCGAGCCCGGCGCGCCCGCGAACCAGAACATCAAGCGGATGCTGTCCGACCATGCGCTCGGCGCGGCGAACTGGTCGCTCGTCGAATCGAGCGAGACGGGGATGCTCACGCAGGTCGAGCGCGCGGTGCGCGACAAGCGCTGGATCGTCTTTCTCGCGTGGGAGCCGCACCTGATGAACACGAAGTTCAAACTGACCTACCTGTCGGGCGGCGACGCGTATTTCGGCCCGAACTACGGCGGCGCGACGGTCAACACGGTCACGCGCGCGGGCTTTGCCGGCCAGTGCGCGAACCTCGCGCGGCTGTTCAGGCAGATGACGTTCTCCGTCGACGTCGAGAACCGGATGATCGCCGACATGCTCGACCACAAGACGTCGCCCGCGCTCGCGGCCCAGCATGCGCTGAAGGCCGATCCAGCGCTCGTCGAAGCGTGGCTCGACGGCGTCACCACGGCGGCCGGCGCTCCCGCGTTGCCGGCCGTGCGCGCGGCCCTCGACGCCCGCTGACCGCCTCCGGGCGGCCGGTTTTTCGCCGCGCCGCCCGCCTCCGTGTTTTCCCGAACGGTCGCATCGAGACCATTTGGTGTCGCCTTCAGACGGGTGACCTGAAATATGGGTTTGTATTTTTCGCCAATGGCTGCGTTATTGCGGAAAACGAAATGCCGAAGCCAGCGGACGTACCGAATTCGAATCAGCCGGCGTATTGCTGTGCGCGCCAGGCCACGGTTCTTTCCATCGAAGGGTTCAGGGAGGGTGGTCGACAATGAAGCAAAAGAAAGTTGCCGTAGCCGCCGCGCTGGCATGCGCGGCCTGTATTCCCGCCATCGGCCACGCGCAGAGCAGCGTGACGCTGTACGGGATTCTCGACGCGGGCATCACGTACGTGAACAACACGGGCGGTTCGCACGTGGTCAAGTTCGATGACGGCGTCTCGTACGGGAACCGCTTCGGCCTGAAAGGCACGGAAGATCTCGGCGGCGGCCTGAAGGCCGTGTTCGCGCTCGAGAGCGGTTTCCACCTCGGCAACGGGCAGCTCGGCTTCGGCGGGGCGGAGTTCGGGCGGCAGGCTTATGTCGGTCTCCAGAACGATTGGGGCACGCTGTCGTTCGGCAACCAGCTCGACATCACCAACGAGCTCGTGTCGATCTACAACATCTCGGCATGGGGCAGCGGCTACGCGATCCACCAGGGCGACTTCGACCGCTTCAACGGCGACCGCCTGCCGAACTCGGTGAAGTTCCTGTCAAACGATCTCAGCGGCTTCAAGTTCGGCGCGATGTACTCGTTCGGCAACGTCGCGGGCAACTTCCACCGCGACAGCGCATGGAGCGCGGGCGCGAGCTTCACGAAGGGCGACTTCTCGATCGGCGCCGCGTACACGCGCCTGAACAATCCGCACGGCATCTACGCGTTCGACCCGTACGCGATGATCGGCACGCACACGTTCCTCGGCCAGCAGACCGTCACCGTCGATCCGGCGACCGGCGCGCGCACCGACCTGTTCGCGGACACGCCGATGAACGTCGACAGCCAGGGCACGTTCGGCGTCGGCACGAGCTACACGATCGGCAAGCTGACGCTCGATGCGAACTACTCGTACACGACGATCAAGGGCTTCGGCCAGTCGTCGCACATGCAGTCGTATGAAGGCGGCGGCCTGTACCAGTTCACGCCGGCGCTCAGCCTGATCGCGGGCTACCAGCACACGCGCTTCGAAGGCCATCACTGGAACATGGGCACGGCGGGGCTCCATTACCTGCTGTCGAAGCGCACCGACGTGTATATCTCCGGCGATTACCTGCGCGCGTCGAACGGCGTCGATGCGGTGATCGGCTACAGCTTCACGCCGTCGACGACGCAGACGCAGGCCGACGTGCGAATCGGGATGCGGCATTCGTTCTGAGCGGGGTGAGGTAGTTTTTTCGACGTCTTCAGCGAGGTCTCTCTTTGGCGCGAACCGTGGTTCGCGCTTTTTTTTTTTGGCGCGATGCAACGTCGTGCGGTATGCGCCGTCCTTGCCCGCGTCCGGCGAGCATTCGGCAAGGTCTCGTTGGTTGAAGCTATCATCGCGCTTTGGCCGCATCGCGTATCGGCGATCGCCGGCCTTCCTCCGATGACGTCTCGCCGATGACCACCCCGTTACCCGAATCCACTTCGCCGTCGCCGTTACCCGCCAACCTGTTCCGCCACACACCGTTCCAGCGCTTCTGGGGCACGCGCGTGATGTCGTCGCTCGCTTTCCAGATCCTGTCGGTCGCGATCGGCTGGTACGTCTATGCGCTCACGCACAGCGCATTCGCGCTCGGGCTCGTCGGGCTTGCGCAGTTCGTGCCGATGTTCGCGCTGACGCTCGTCGTCGGGCAGGTGGCCGACCGCTACGACCGCCGGCGCATCGCGACGATCTGCCAGGGCGTCGAGGCGCTGGCCGCCGGCGTATTCCTGTTCGGCGCGGCGCAAGGCGGGCTCACCGCCCCGGGCGTGTATGCGCTGGCCGCGATCGTCGGCACCGCGCGTGCGTTCGAATCGCCGTCGGTGTCGTCGCTGTTGCCGGCCGTCGTGCCGCGCGGCGACCTGCCGCGCGCGACCGCACTGTCGACGTCCGCGAACCAGGCCGCGCAGATTCTCGGGCCCGCGTTCGGCGGGGTGCTGTATGGCGTCGGCGCGCCCGCGGCGTTCGGCGCGAGCGTCGTGGCGTTCGCGATCGCGGCCATCCTGAGCGGCACGATTCCGCTGCGCAGTGCGCCGCCGGCGCGCGAACCGGTCACGCTGCGGTCGGTGTTTTCCGGCATCGCGTTCATCCGGCGCGAACCGGCGATCCTCGGCGCGCTGTCGCTCGACCTGTTCGCGGTGCTGTTCGGCGGCGCGACCGCGCTGCTGCCGATCTACGCACGCGACATCCTGCAGGTCGGCCCGTGGGGGCTCGGCGCGTTGCGCGCGGCGCCGGCGGTCGGCGCGCTCGCGGGCACGCTGTGGCTCACGCGCTTTCCGCTGAAAGGGCGGCCGGGCCGCGCGATGTTCGGCGGCGTGATCGCATTCGGCATCGCGACGATCGTGTTCGGGCTGTCACGCAATTTCGTGGTGTCGCTCGTCGCGCTGGCGGCGCTCGGCGCATCGGACGTGGTGAGCGTCGTCGTGCGCCTGTCGCTCGTGCAGCTGCGCACGCCCGACGACATGCTCGGCCGCGTGAGCGCGGTCAACTCGCTGTTCATCGGTACGTCGAACCAGCTCGGCGAATTCGAATCCGGCGTGACGGCTGCGTGGTGGGGCGCGCCGGTGGCGATCGTCGTCGGCGGCGCGGCGACGATCGCCGTCGCGCTGACATGGATGCGGTTGTTCCCGACCTTGCGGAACATGACGTCGCTGGAACGCGATCATTGAGTCGACGTCAGCGGGGCGATGCGTTTGCCGTTCACGGGAAACCGGCCTCATTCGCCGTAATTCATTTCAAATTGCTTTCCTGTTTCAATCGAATTCCAAACGGCATTCGGGTCGGATAATCGTCTGAACAATCAATCCGGTGCTGTCGTTTCTCGCGATGCGGGGTACCGGAGCTGAAAGCGGTGCTGGCATCATCGAGCCCACCGCGGTGGGAATCCGAAAAGAGGCTGATACTTCAGTGCCTTGCTGCACAAGGCTCCTAGCCCTGAATTTGTCAGACTGAATATCCCGATCAATTACAAAATCCATTCATATAATTACATCAAACTTTCCGTAATTTTTCGAAACATCGTTCTTCCGTATGACGAAGCGGGTATCGATTGAAACGAAAAGAAATATCTGGAATGATACCGATTCTCATTTTCATGACCGCGGCCACGACTGCGCTGCCGGTCACTCGTCAACCGTAGCCAGCTAGTGTCGCCGTCGGTCTGATCGTCGGCGGCCAGCGAGCCAGCGTATCCGTGCCTCGTGCGCGCGTCGCCGCGCGTCCACGCGGGGCGGTTTCAAATTCCGACTGGATTTTCATGCCGAACAAGACCCCGTTCGCGAGTGCGCTCGCGCTGGCCTTTGCTTTGCCTATCGCTTCGCCTGTATTCGCGCAGGGCACGAGCGCCGAATCGGCGCCGGCCGTCACCGCGAAACCGGGCAGTGCGACGCCGGCCGCGAGCGACACGCTGCCGACGGTCAACGTGTCGGGGCAGGCCGTGCATCAGGATTTCCAGGCCGAGCGTTCGAGCGTCGGCGCGAAAACCCCCACCGCGCTGCGCGACATTCCGCAGTCGGTCACGGTGATCAACAAGGCGCTGCTGGAATCGCAGGGGCTCACGTCGTTCCAGGACGCGCTGCGCAATGCGCCGGGCATCACGATCGGCGGCGCGGAAGGCGGGCAGATCGGCAACAACATCAACCTGCGCGGCTTCACCGCGCAGAACGACATCTATCTCGACGGCTTCCGCGACCGTAACCAGTACTACCGCGACACGTTCGATCTCGATTCGGTCGAGGTGCTGTACGGCCCGTCGTCGATGCTGTTCGGGCGCGGCTCGACGGGCGGCGTGATCAACCAGGTGTCGAAGAAGGCGAACCTGAAGCCGTCCGCCGAAGTGTCGACGACGATCGGCACCGACGACCACTACCGCGCGAGCGTCGACCTGAACCGGCCGCTCGGCGCGACCTCCGCGTTCCGCATCAACGCGTTCGGCCAGTCGCTCGGCTCGACGCGCGACGTGATGAAGAACAAGGACTACGGAATCGCGCCGGAGCTGCGCTTCGGCATCGGCACGCCGACGGAGATCACGCTGTCCGCACTGATCCAGCACAACTACGACATGCCGGACTACGGCGTGCTCGCGGTCAACGGCCATCCGGCGCCGGTGTCGAAGCACACGTTCTACGGCCTCACCGACGACCGCACGATCCAGGACGTGCAGACGGTGTCCGCGCGCATCGATCATCGCGTCAACGACGCGCTGACGATCAGCAACCGCACGTCGTTCTCGCACTCGATGACCGATGCGCGCGAGACGGCCGCGAACGCGGTGCTGACCGGGCCGCTCGCGTCGAGCACCGCGCTCGCGAACGGCAACTACACGTCGTTGCCGATGTCCGCGCTGTACGTGAAGCTCGCGAGTCACGATCGCGTGATCGAAAACCATTCGGTCGACAACGACACGATGGCGCATTTCAAGTTCGACACGGGCTTCGTGAAGCACGACCTGATCGCGGGCGTCGAGGTCGGGCACGACAGCTACACGAACCAGGCGTACACGCGCAGCGGCCTGCCGATCCTGTCGCTGATCGATCCGGCCTATCTGTCGTCGAGCGCGTCCAACGCGACGCAGACGCCGGCCAATCACGCTGAATCGGGCGCGACGACGCTCGCCGCGTACATGAACGACACGGTATCGATCGGCCGCGACTGGAAGTTCGTCGGCGGGCTGCGCTGGGATCGCTTCCAGGCGCATCTCGCGAACACGGTGAGCGCGCCGCGCTACGCGTCGCAGACCAACTACTTCACGAGCGTGCGGGCCGGCGTGATCTACCAGCCGACCGAATCGCAGTCGTACTACTTCTCGTACGGCACGTCGTTCAACCCGTCGCTCGAGACGCTGACGGTCACGAACAACACGCAGAACCTGTCGCCGGAACACACGAAGTCGTACGAGGTCGGCGCCAAGTGGGATCTGCTGAACGACAACCTGTCGGTCACGTCGGCGCTGTTCCAGCAGGAGAAGAGCAACGCGCGCACGCTGACGTCGACGGGTGAATACCTGCTCGAGGGCGACATTCGCGTGCGTGGCTTCCAGGCGAGCGTGACGGGCCACATCACGCCGAAGTGGCAGGTCTTCGGCAGCTATACGTACATGAACGGCGTGATCCTGAGCGCGCTCGACGGCACCCAGGGCAAGACGCTCGCGAATACGCCACGCAACACGTTCACGCTGTGGACCACGTATGCGTTCACGCCGCACTGGGAAATCGGCGGCGGTCCGACCTACATGTCGGGTCGCTACGCGGCGAACACGAACTACGTGCAGGTGGGCGGCTATACGCGCTGGGATGCAACGGCCGCGTATCACGCGAAGCAGTGGGACCTGCGCCTGAACCTGCTGAACCTGACCGACAAGTTCTATTACGATGCGCTGATCCAGTCGGACGGCGGCCGCGCGGTGCCGGGCGTCGGACGCACGTTCCTCGCGACGCTCGACTACCGGTTCTGACCGCACGCGTGCGATCGCCGCGTCATTCGATGAAAAAGGTGGAACGATGCTTGTACACATCCCGAACGTGCTGACACCCGAGCAGGTGCGCGCGGTGCGTGACCGGCTCGACCAGGCGGGCGACGCGTGGGTCGACGGCCGCGCGACGGCCGGCTACACGGGCGCGCCGGTCAAGCGCAACCAGCAGATCGCCGAGCATGCGCCGATTGCGCGCGAACTGGGCGACGCGATCCTCGCCGCGGTCGAGCGCAATCCGCTGTTCATCAGCGCGGCGCTGCCGAACCAGGTCTATCCGCCGCTCTTCAACCGCTACGAAGGCGGGATGACGTTCGGCAGTCACGTGGACGGCGCGGTGCGCGTGCTGCCGAACGGCGTGAAGCTGCGCACCGACGTGTCGGTCACGCTGTTCCTGTCCGCGCCGGACGAATACGACGGCGGCGAACTCGTGATCGAGGACGCGTATGGCGTGCAGCAGGTCAAGCTGCCCGCGGGCGACATGATCGTCTATCCGGCGACGAGCCTGCACCAGGTCACGCCGGTCACGCGCGGCGTGCGCGTCGCGAGTTTCTTCTGGGTGCAGAGCCTCGTGCGCAGCGATGCACAGCGGGCGCTGCTGTTCGACATGGACACGGCGATCCAGCGGCTCAACGCCGGCGGCGCCGATACGCAGGCTTGCCGCAGCCTGGTCGGCTGCTACCACAATCTTCTGAGAATCTGGAGCGAGACGTGAGCGTTGCCGATTCCATCGACATCGACGCGGCATCCGCGTCGCGCATCGCGCCGGGCGTGCGCCCGGCCGGCTCCGGCGGCACGCGTTCGCGCCGCGGCACCTTCATCAAATGGCTGCGCAAGGTGCACGGCTGGATCGGCCTGTGGGGCGCGGCGCTCGGGCTGCTGTTCGGCACGACGGGCTTCCTGCTGAATCATCGTGCGCCGCCGCTGCGCATCCAGACCGGCGCGCCGCGCGTCGAGACGTTGCGGCTCGGCGTGCCCGATCCGCGGCCCGCGTCACCGCGCGAGCTCGAGCAATGGCTGCGTGCGCAACCGGATCTGCATCTGCCCGAACGCATGGGCCGCGTGCAGAAGGAGCCCGCGCATCCGGTCGCATGGGGCGACCGCGAAACCGTGCAGCCCGAGCACTGGCAACTCGTGTTCGCGTCGCCGCATGAAAACGTCGCGGTCGACTACTGGGTCGGCAGCGACACGATGACGCTCAAGCGTACCGGTAACGGCACGCTCGCATGGCTGACGAACCTGCACAAGGGCGTCGGGACGAGCATCGGCTGGGTGCTGCTCGTCGATACGCTCGCGGGCGCGCTGGTCCTGCTGTCGCTCACCGGCGTGCTGTTGTGGACGGAGCTGAACAAGCGCAAGACGATCGGCGTGGTGCTCGTGATCGGCTCGATCGTCGCGATTGTGTGTGCGGCCGGCGCATAAGCGCATAACGGCTGACGGTCAGACGCCGGCGTCGCGCGCGACCTGTACGGCCGTGCCGTAGCAGATCACTTCGGTGACGCCCGAGCCGATCTCGGTCGAGTCGTAGCGCATCGCGACGATCGCGTTCGCGCCGAGCTTGCGCGCGTCGGCGAGCATCTTGTCGAACGCCTGCTGGCGCGCCTTCTCGCACAGCGACGTATAGAGCGTGATGTTGCCGCCGAAGATGGTTTGCAGCGCCGCGCCGAACGAGCCGACGATCGAGCGCGAACGCACGATGATGCCCTGTGCGACGCCGAGCGAGCGGACGATCGTGTGGCCGGGCAAATCGAATGCACTCGTGACGTGCTCGGGCGAGAGGGCGTCGACGGAGCGGGAGAAATCGGTCATGGCGGAGCACCGTGGTGCGGAAGTGGTCGAACGACGATTCTATCCGGAACGGGAAACGCGCTCGACCGGGCGCGCATGACGCATGCGCGCCCGGTGCGACTCGCGCCGGCCGAGGCCGGTCAGCGCTTGACGGTCGTACTGCCGTCGCCGCCGAGATCGACCGCATACGCAAGCGCCAGCTTGCCGAACTTCAGCGCGTGGTTCGCCTGCCGGTCCGAATTCTCCAGCGTGTCGTTCACGGTATGGATATAGGGACTGTCGTTCTGGTCGGCCTCGAACGGGAACGACGCCGGATAGCCTTGCGCATGCCACGACGCGTGATCCGAGCACGCATAGCCGCATTGCGACGTGCCGATCGCGAGCTCGGGCAGGTAGGTCTTCGCGAGGTTCGTCAGATAGGTGTTCTGCGCGGCGTTCGTGTAGTCGGTGATCAGGTAGATGTCTTTTGGATCGCCCTGGTAGTTCGTCATGTCGAGCTGCAGCACGCCGACCACGTTCGCGTTCTGCGTGCGAAACTGCTTCGCGATCGCCTTCGACCCGAGCAGGCCGGCTTCCTCGGCCGCATAGCCGACGAACTTGATCGTCCGTTTCGGCCGGTAGCCGTTCGCGAGCAGCACGCGCAGCGCTTCGGTCAGGCTGGCGATGCCGGACGCATCGTCGTCGGCGCCGGGCGAGCGCGTGTTTTCCGTCGTGCGGCCGACCGTCGAATCGAGGTGGCCGCCCAGCACGATCGTGCCCGCGGCCGGATCGCTGCCGCGGATCGTCAGGACGACGGATTTTTGCGGAAAGCCCGCATGCGTGAACTGCTCGACGGCGATGTCGGTGCGCGAGCCGGCCAGTTGCCGCCACTGCAGCGCGAGCCAGTCCGACGCGGCGACGCCGTGCGACGTCGTGTAGTAGCGGTTCGTGAAACCGGACAGCGACGTGATCGTGCCGACGATGTTGCTGGCCTGCAGTTGCTGGATCCAGGTCTTGATCTGCGGCGCGTTCGATACCGGGTAGGCGGGCACGGCCGCCTGTTTCGCGAGTGCCGCGGGTACCGGCTGCAATGCCTGCCGTGCGTCGTCGAACGAGTCGTGCACGATGTAGCCGGGCCCATGGCCGCGCACGTGGTGGACCGCGTGGGCGAGTTCGCCGAGTCGTGAATCGTCGATCTCGACGATATGCACGGTTTCGCGGCGCACGGCGCCGTCGGCCGTCTTGCCGGCGTCGACCGCCGTGCTGTACTGGGCGGTTGCGCTCGCATCGATGCGTTGAAGCTGGCGGAACGCGGTGTCGCCGAGCGTGATCCACACCGGCGTCGCGTGCGCGGCGGCGGTCAGCAGCATGACGCCCAGCGCGGCGCTCAGGCGGGTCAATGTCAGAGTAGGCATGTTCGATCTCGTGAGGATGGCGATGTCGAGGAAGAGGGCGCGCGCAGGTCGTGCGGCGCCCCCGCCTGCTGCGGAATTACGACTTCTGCGGCACGGTCACGCCGTACGTGCAGCTCTTGTTGTATGCATTGCCGATCGCCGTGAGTTGCGCGCTGCTGTAGCCGAGCGCGGCGGCGGCCGTCAGCACCGCCTGGGCGGCGGCCTTCTGGTTCGTCGAGCTGTTGGTCATCGACAGCCCTTTCAGGAAGGCCTTGTCCATCGCCTGCGCGCCGATCGCGTCGCGCGCGACGAGGTTGCACGACGCCCAGTACTGGCCGGCCGTGTGGATCTCGGCGCCGCGTGCCTGCGCGTAGGTGCGCCCGACGTTCCAGTTCGTCACGCGGCCGCCCCAGTATTCATTGTGGCCGTCCCAGTTGTAGACCCAGTGATACTGCGCGTCGGACGGGCTCCATTGATTGAAGTCGCGGCTGTACGCGGCGGCGAGATAGTCGCCCGTGCCTTCCGACAGGCCTTCCTGCTGCGACAGGCCGCCGTTGGTCACCCAGTCGTGGATGCCGTGGCCGAGCTCGTGGATCACGACGTCCGCATCTTCCGCGTCGTCGACACCGCCCTGGCCGAAGGTCAGCCGGCCGCTGCTCGACGAGTACGACGAGTTGTCGTCGCCCGATTCGCCGTGCGGGTCGTACTGCACGCCGCCCGTGTACTGGTAAGGCAGCGCCTTGATGCCGAGCGTCTGGTTCACGTAACGGAGGAACGTGTCGATGTGGTAGTACGTGTTCACCGCCTCGAAATACAGGTTGCCACGCGTGAACTCGAACGTCGGCGTCGCCTGCGCCGGGCACGCGTTGTCGCGCGGCGCATCGAAGTCGACGCACGACGCATACGGGCCCGACAGCACGTAGCGCGAGTTCGACTGCGCGAGATCCTTCAGTGTCACGCGCACGCGCGCGGCCGTGAGCTGGGTGGAATCGGCGTCGTTGCCGTCCTTGTAGCCCGTGCTGCCGTAGCTGCTCTTCGTCGACGAAAGCGGATCGGGCCGGAAGACGAAGCCGGTGCCGTCGGTCGCATAGAACGCCTTGTCCTCGGCGCGCAGCACTTCGCCGCTGTCCGCGTCGATCAACAGTTCCCAGTCGCCCTTCGGGCCGTCCTGCGGGCGGCCGCGTACCTTCCATGCGGTATGCGTGCCGGCCTTGTCGACGAACGCGACGCGCTGTGCGTCGAGGTTCGTGAAGCCGCTGACGCCGAGATACGCGCGGGCGCGGTCGAGCGCCTGCTGCTGGTCGACCGCCTGTGTCTTGCGCGCGGTGACGACCACGCCGTTGATCGTGTTGCTCGCGACGTACAGGATGCGGCCGTCCTTCGCGACCGTCACCGCGATGTCGCTGCCGTACACGGGCAGTCCGGCCGCCTGCTGCTGGAAGCGCACGACGGTGAAGTCGGCATCGCTGCGCTCCGACGTCACCGCGAGGCTCGCGAGCGCGGCCGGGTCGAGCCCGAGCTGCGTCGCCTGCGACGCGACGAAATCGCGCGCGGCGGCCGCGGGCGTGGCGGCCGCCTTGTTCGCGCGATAGGCGGGGTTGTACAGCGTGACGGCGACGCCGTCGGCGCGGAATTGCCCCGCGGCGGTATCGGCCTTGGCCGCGGCCGGTGCCACGCCGCGCGTCAGGCTTTCGCGCAGGCTCGACGCCTGCGGGTTCGCGACCTTGGTATCGGCCGCGCTGCCGCCGACGATGCCGAAACCGAGCGCGAGACCCAGGGCGAGCGGCAATGCTTTGCGTGATGTCTGCATGGGTGATCCTCATCTCAACGGTTGGACACGCCCGCGCGCTCGTGGCGAGCAGGCACGACACGGCTCGCGCGCCGGCTCGATGGAACCGGTGCGGCGAAGCGGTGCTGGGAGTTCGACTGACTGAGGACAACTAAGCGTCAGGTCGAAACGAATCGGAACGGAATGGCGGCGGGGAAGCGAACGGCAGGCAGGTGCGGCGACGGTGAGGCGAGCATCGTCATGTCATACCCCTCGGAATTGATATCGGTCTGGCAGCCTGCGTGGCGCGACATGCGTCGGGCCCGGGCTCTCATCTCCTTAGGGCTGCCTATCTAATTGCGAGGTATGTTACAGAATATTTTCGGCAACTTTGCAATTTATTTTCGAAGGCCGCTTCGGTCCGTCGATCAATCGGCGGCATTGTTGAGCGAATGGCGGGAAACGCTGCCGGCGCGTGCAATAGCGCGCCGGATTGTACGCAAAAGCGGCGCCGTTCAGCGCGTCGCGCGGCGGTCGCTGCGCGGGCTCACGCCGAAACGCGAGCGATACGTGCGCGAGAAATGCGACGGCGATTCGAAGCCGCACGCAACGCACACCGACGTGATGCTCATGTCGGTCTGCTGCAGCAGCTCGCGTGCACGATCGAGGCGCAGGTTCAGGTAGAAGCGCGTCGGCGTGTCGTTCAGCGTCGCGCTGAAGAGGCGTTCGAGCTGGCGCCGCGTGATCGCCACGTCCTGCGCGAGCGCATCGGAGCCGAGCGGGGTTTCCATGTGCCGCTGCATCGTGTCGATCACCTGGATCAGCTTGCGGTTGTGCACGCCATAGCGCGCGGCGATCTCGAGCCGTTGGCTGTCCGAGCGCTGCCGGATGCGGCTCACGACGAACTGTTCGGAGATGGCCGCCGCGAGATCGGCGCCATGCCGCCGGCCGATCAGGTCGAGCATCATGTCGATCGACGCGGTGCCGCCCGCGCAGGTGATGCGCCGGTCGTCGATCTCGAACAGTTCCTGCGTCGCGTTCAGGCCCGGGTAGCGCTCGCGGAACGCGGCGAGCGCTTCCCAGTGCAGCGTCAGCGTTTGCGATGCGTCGAACAGCCCGGCTTCCGCGAGCACGAAGCTGCCGGTGTCGATGCCGCCGAGCGTCGCGCCGTGCCGGTTCTGGCGGCGCAGCCAGTCCGCGAGCGCACGGTCGTAGCACACGAGCGGATCGAAGCCGGCGACGACGAACACCGTCTCGACCTGCGCGACGTCCGCGTACGCGGCTTCGGCCGCGACCGGAATGCCGTTGCTCGCGGCGACGGGCGTGCCGTCCGCGCTGATCACGTGCCAGCGGTACAGCTCGGTGCGAAAGCGGTTCGCGACGCGCAGCGGTTCGACCGCCGACATGAAGCCGAGCGCGGAGAAGCCGGGCAGCAACAGGAAGTGGAAATCCTCTGGCATCGGGGCGTGGGGTGGAAGCGGGTGGTCGTCACGTACTGCGCGGGCGCGGCACGGCGAGCGGGCAGGCCCGCGCACGCCGCGCCCGGCTCGCGGAAGCCGGACGTTCAACGCACGATTATCGCGGTTTTTGCCGGCGCTCAGCGCGTTTTTGCGCCGCGCACCGTCCGGCGCGCCGTCGTCGAAGGCAGTTCGCCGAACTGGGCCCTGTACGCGTTCGCGAAATGCCCGAGGTGGATGAAGCCCCAGCGCGCGGCCGCTTCGCTGATCGGCAGGTCCGACTGCCGCGTGTCGAGCAGCAGGCGTCGTACCTGCGCGAGGCGCAGCGAGCGCGTGTAGTTCAGCGGACCGGTCTGCACGACCGACTGGAAGCTGTTCTGCATCGTGCGCCGGCTCACGCGCAGCTGCGTGCACAGGCTCAGGATGTCGACGGGCGCTTCCGGGTGCCCGATCACGTAGTCGTGCACGCGCCGCACGATATCGGCGTGGCACGCGTGCGTGAGGCGGTTCGGCGGCTCGGGCATCCGGTAGGTCAGGAGATCGACGAGCACGTTGGCGACCTCGCCGCGCAACTCGGACTGCGCACGCGCCGCATCGAACGTGGCGGGTGCCGACAGCACGCGTTCGAGCAGTGTCGCGAACTGCAGGCTCGCGCGTTCGCGTGCGGCGACCGGCACGTCGACGACGCCGCGCCGCAGCGCGCGCTCGTCGACCCGGACGTCGGCGGCATCCTCGATTTGCTGCATCAGCTCGGCGTCGACGACCACGCCGATCAGCGACATGTCGTCGGGTGAATGCAGTTCGAACGGCGAGCCGCCGCGCGCCATCACGATCGTGCCGCGCTCGATGCGCGCATCGCCGAAGGCGAAGGTACCCGAGCCGGTGAGCGGCATTCCGAATACCGTATGGCCAGCCGGCAGGCGCCCGCGCTGGATGACGCGCACGTTCGCCGCTTCCTGGAACAACTGCACGCCGTCGAGCTCCACGTGCTTGACCGTGCTGCGATACGAGCCGCAGCCGATCTGGTCGTAACGCTGATCCCAGCCGCGCAGCGCCTCGGCATGCCGGTCTGCGTCGTCGAACATCTGGTGAAACACGAGCACGGCGCCTCCGGCGGTCGTTCGGACCGCGCAAGATTAAACCGACCGGGCGGTCGGTGCAATACGGATGAGCGCTATTCCGGCAGGGGTTCTGGCGGGGTCGGATGGGGCGCGCCGCAGGTGCCTTTCAGGCGGTTTTCCAATATCCCGAATCGGCACGCACGCGTTGCCGGTCCGGGTGCTGAACCGATTTATTGTCGAACTACAGTCGCCCCACATTACCTGAATCCCAACTGGAGGCGACATGAGAACAAGGCGACGCACCGCGGCTTTCGCGGCGACGCTGGCGTTCGCGGCGGCGTGGGCCGGCAGCGCGGACGCGACGGAAAAGCCCGAGGAACTGGTCGTGCAGAAGATGCCGCCGTGGCATCCGCACGCGGTGTACGTCGTGGACATCGCGATGCCGACGATGACCGACGGGCGCATCTTCGTGTACGACGCCGACGCGAAGAAGCTGCTCGGCCAGATCGACGGCGGCTTCGCGCCCGGCCTCGCGATCTCGCCCGACCACAGGACCAGCTTCATCGCGACGACCTATTTCTCGCGCGGCTCGCACGGCACGCGCACCGACGTCGTCGAGATGACCGACAACACGACGCTCGATCACACCGGAGAGATCGTGATTCCGGCGAAGCACGGGCAGCACGTGCCGTCGCCGTACAACACCGCGTTCAGCGCGGACGGCAAGCGGCTGTACGTCGCGAACATCACGCCGGCCGCGTCGGTGACGGTGATCGACGCGGTGTCGAAGCAGGTGCTGTCCGAGATCGACACCGCGGCATGCGTGCTTGCGTATCCGTCGGGGAACGACCGCTTCACCGCGCTGTGCGAAAGCGGCAAGGCGCTCACGGTCACGCTCGACGCGAACGGCAAGGAGGTGAAGCGCACGATGTCCGATGCATTCATCGACGTCGACAACGATCCGGCCTTCATCAACGCGTCGCGCTACCAGGGCGGCTATCTGTTCACGACCTACCACGGCAACGTGCGCAGCGCCGATTTCAACGGCGCCAGGCCCGCGTTCGGCAAGTCGTGGTCGCTGCTGACCGACGCCGAGCGCGCCGAAGGCTGGCGCCCGGGCGGCATGCAGCAGACGGCCGTGCAGGTCAGGCAGAACCGTTATTACGTGCTGATGCACAAGGGTGGCGACGGCACGCACAAGGATCCCGGCACGCAGGTGTGGATCTACGACCTGAAGACGAAACAGCGCGTAGCGCGCTGGGATCTCGCGCAGCAGAAGGTCGATCCGCTCGTGTCGATCCAGGTCAGCGAGGACGACAAGCCGCTGTTCTACGGGCTGACGGGCACGTCCGATCTCGTCGTGATGGACGCGCACAGCGGCAAGCTGCAGCACGTCGAGAAGCAGATCGGCAGTACGCCGACGCTGCTCGTGAACCCGTGAGGTCGCGATGATGCTCGATCCCGTACTCGCCACCAGCGCGCAGGCAGGCGCGGCCGTCGTCGTGTTGCTCGGCGCCTTCGCGAAGATGCGCCGGCCCGGGGCGTTCCGGCAGGCGCTCGTCGGTTATCGCCTGCTGCCCGATGCGCTCACCGCGCCCGCCGCGTTCGCGATTCCGCTCGCCGAAGCCGTCTGCGCCGCGGCGCTGCTGTTTCCCGATACACGCATGACCGGCGCGCTCGGCCTGATCGCATTGCTGCTCGTGTTCGCGGCCGGGATGACGATCAACATCCTGCGCGGCCATACCGACATCGACTGCGGCTGTTCCGGTTTTGCCGCGGCCGCGCGCACGAATGCGCCGCGCGGGATCGGCTGGCTGCATGTCGCGCGCGTGCTGCTGCTCGTCGTGCTGGCCGCGACCGCGCTCGTCGAGCCGGGCAGCCGCGCGGTCGTGTGGTTCGACTACCTGACGCTGTTCTCTTCCGTGCTGCTGATCGTCTGCGCGCTGCTCACCGTCGACGTGCTGCTCGCCAACGTACCGCGCCTTTCCCACCTGAGGAATTCATGATGCAAACCGCTCTCACCGTTTCCACCGCCTTGCTGTGGGTCGCCGTGCTCGCGCTCGGCGCGATCTGCCTCGCGCTCGTGCGCCAGATCGGCATCCTGTACGAACGCATCATGCCGGCCGGCGCATTGATGATCGACAAGGGGCCGGCGGTCGGCGCGATCGCGCCCGCCTTCGAGCTGACCGACATTCGCGGCTCGCAGGTGAAGGTCGGCGGCATCGATGCAGCGGGCAAGGCGACGCTGCTGTTCTTCCTGTCGCCGACGTGCCCGGTCTGCAAGAAGCTGCTGCCGCTGTTGCCGTCGCTGCAGGCGAGCGAGTCGACGCCGGTGAACATCGTGCTCGCGAGCGACGGCGATCCCGACGAACACACGCGCTTCGCGCAGAAGCACGACCTCGCGCGCTTCCCGTACGTACTGTCGCAGGAGCTCGGCCTTGCGTACCAGATCGGCAAGCTGCCGTACGCGGTGCTGCTCGACGACACCGGCACCGTGCGCGCGAAGGGGCTCGTCAATACGCGCGAGCATCTCGAGAGCCTGTTCGAAGCGAAAGAGCGTGGCGTCGCATCGCTGCAGCAGTTCGTGCACGGCGATCACGACCACGACGGCCATCAAGAGCACGCGCAGCACGCGTGATCGACCGACCTTCCTTCAACGTCAACGGAGAACAACGGAATGGGCCTGTTTGATTCATGGTTCGAACGGTCGGCGCGTGGCGTCGCGCAGCATAGTTCGCGGCGCAGCGCGATGGCGAAGCTCGGCAAGGTGCTGGTGGGATCGGCGATGCTGCCGCTGTTGCCCGTCGATCGAACCGCGTATGCGGCCGACGCGGCCTCGGGTGCATCGGCGGCGTCCGGTGCCGCCGCATCGGGCGCGAGCGACGATCCGATGAGCTGCGACTACTGGAAATACTGCGCGATCGACGGCTGGCTGTGCAGCTGCTGCGGCGGTACGTCGAGCAGCTGCCCGCCGGGCACCACACCGTCGCCGATCACGTGGATCGGCACCTGCCGCAATCCGCACGACGGTTCGGACTACATCGTGTCGTACAACGACTGCTGCGGCAAGACGTCGTGCGGCAAGTGCTTCTGCAATCGCAACGAGCGCGAGAAGCCGCTGTACAAGCTGTCGCTGAACAACGACATCAACTGGTGCATGGCGAACGGTAATTCGAATTACCACTGTTCGGTTTCGGTCCTGCTGGGAGCGGCAAAGCAATGAAAGTGAAGCAAGCTGGAAAGATCGTGGCCGCGTGCGTGGCGGCTGCCGCCGGGTTTCTGATGCTGCCGGGCGAGGCCGGTGCGCAGCAGGCCGTTCATTACCCGGCGGGCAAGAGCCTGTTCGACGCGCAGTGCGCGGTGTGCCACCAGGCGGGCGGCAAGGGGCAGGACGGCCTCGCGCCGCCGCTGACCGAGTATCCGGGCAAGTACGCGACGGCCGACGCGGGCCGCGCGCAACTCGTCGCGACGCTGTTGCACGGGATGTTCGGCGAGATCAAGGTGTACGACAAGCGCTACAACTTCAAGATGCCGTCGTTCGCGAGCGCGAGCGATGACGACATCGCGAATGTGCTCAACTACGTCGTGTTCGATCTCAACGACCGGCACGGCGACGCGAAGCCGTTCACGGCGGCCGACATTCGCGCGGCGCGGGCGAAGGAGATGGACGGCACGGCCGTTCACGCGCAACGGGCGATCGTGACGAAGGGGCTGGGGCTGTGAATGCGGCCGGCATTCGGCGTCGTGGCGGGCGTACGGCGGCGTTGCGGATCGGCTCGTTCGTGACACGCCGTCTGTCTTCGGCGCTGGTGGTTGCTGTCGCGACATGTGCGATTGCAGCTCCCGCGCATGCCGATGGCGCGGCCGACGCGACGCTCGCGCGGCAGCACTGGGTCCTCAACTGCATGGGCTGCCACACGGCGACGGGCGGCGGCATTCCGGGCAAGGTGCCGCCGCTCGCGAACTCGCTCGGCTATTTCACGCATCTGCCGGCCGGGCGCGAATACGTGATGCGCGTGCCCGGCGCGTCGAACTCGGCGCTGTCGGACCAGGATCTCGCCGACGTACTGAACTGGGTGCTCACGACGATGAATCGCGATGCGCTGCCGCGCGATTTCAAGCCTTATACGGCTGACGAAATCGCCGCGCGTCGACGGCCCGCGTTTTCCGATGTCGCGACGGTGCGTGCGAGGCTCGTGCGCGAATTGCACGAGCGCGGGATCGACGGTGTGTCCGAGCGCTATTGATTGGCGACGACGGGGCGACGCAGCATGTCGCGGCGCTTCGGTCGCGAACACCGGATTGGCAGCGCGCGGGTTCCGCGCTACGCTCGTCGTCATTGGCCGGCGCAGGCGCCAGGCGGATCGAACGGAGGTTCAAATGGCAATCGAATACTTCGCAGAAAGCAACCCCGTCACGCGAAACCTGCCTCGGTCGTTGGCGACCAAAGCCGGCGATCTGGTATTCGTATCCGGTCAGGTGGCGAGAAACGAAGACGGCAGCATCGTTGCCGGCGGGATCGAAGCGCAGACGCGTCAGACGTTGAAGAACGTCGCACACGTACTCGCGCTGGCAGGATGCACGCTCGGCGACGTCGTGAAAACCACCGTCTGGCTCGAAGACGCGCGCGACTTCGCCGAATTCAATCGCGTCTATGCGGAGTTCTTCCCCGAGAACAAGCCGTCACGCTCGACGTTGCAGGCGACGAACATGGTCGGCACCAGGATCGAGATCGAGGCGATCGCGTGCAAGCCCTGAGTGCCATCGCGCAACGTCGATGCGGCCGCGTGCCGCTTCAGTGCGGCGGCGACAGCCGTTTGAAGCGGCTCCACAGCTGCTTCAACGTCTGATGATCGGCCGCGGCACGCGCGGCCAGAAAGCCGCGAGCAAAGCCCGCACCCGGCGCGGCGTCGGGTGACGTGCGAGGCAGCGCTTTCAGAAACTGCTCGGCGACCACGGCATCGTTACGCCAGCCCAGATCATCCTGAAGTTCGGACAGCGCGTCGACGTACGAGCGGACGGCTTGCTTGCGGCACAGCGACGCGAAGAATTCGGTGGCGTACCGGACTTTCTTCGCCGCGATGCGCGCACGGTGACGCCGGTGATCGTCGAGATCGGCCAGCCTCTTGCCGCGTTTGATCAGTTTCCGGTGCCGGCGACGCAGAACTTCGTGAGCAAACGGACTCGCCGGCTGCATGATGGCATCGCGCCGTTCGTCAGGCATCCCGTCCCGCCAGCCCTTTCGGTTCACCCATGACGCGAGCTGTAACGCGAGCCGCGTGTAGCGAACCGATCCGACTGCGGAGGCCGCGCGCTGGCGATTGATGGCGGCAATGCGCTTGCAGGCGTTCCGCACTGAACGGATCTCGTCCGGATTGCCGTTCGTGCCGGCATGGTCGAGCGTCGCTCCGGCAAGCACTTCCCAGTCGCGCGCGGCGCCGAGCTCGCCGGCGATCCAGCGCAGTTCGTCGTCAAGGCCGGGATACGCGGGAATCACTTTCGCGAACAGGTCGAGCGCCGAACGCAGGCGACGCAGCCCCACCCGCATCTGATGCACGCTCGACGGATCATGACCGGACTCGACACCGCGTTCGTTGGCGCGGATCTGGTCCAGGCAGTTGCGCACGATCCGGCAGAACGCGTCTTCGATCGAATCGTGCTTCTTCAGCTGCACCGGTCGCGCCTTGACGGCCGGCTGGTGCTCGGCGACGAGCAGCCCGTACCCGAGATCGGCCTTGCTCTCGTGATCGATGCGCAATGGCGCGATGTCGAGCAATTCCAGTGCGATGCCGTACAGGTTTTCGGGGCGGCCGCGTTTCAGTTCCAGTTCGATCGCGGCGATCGGGACCGACTTCGAATCCGCGTCGACCGTCCCCTTGTCGAGCGCGACCTCGACTTCGTCGCCGGAAGGCAGGCGCAGCGGTAGAACCCGCCGCTTGATTCGCGTGACGAACACGGGCTGAAGATCCGGTGCCGTGGCCTGGTCGCGAACCAGGCGGCCACACTCGGTGTCATCGGGGAGCGTGTCCCGCAGCCGTGTCAGATCGGGGACGTCGCCGTCGACGGGCGTCTCGAATTCGTCCCGCTCGAACAGGCCGGCCCGGGCCGATCCTTCCAGTTTCAACGTCTGGACTCTGTGGTTTCCTGCCGCACGCACCCGCAGGGAAGCCGCGCACCGGTGAAATGCGAGCGTGGCAGTGTCGAAGTACGTGCTCGTCAGCTGTTGAGTCGCACCGGCGCCGTTGGACTGTGCAAGCAACGGCGCGTGGCGCAACTTGTCGAGGTTCTTTGCGGAAACCCGCAGCTTCAGCTCTCGTTCCATACCGCCTCCGATATGTTGCCGACCATCAGTCCCCCGCCGATCCCCGGGAGTCTTCCCAGTCGTGCCACTCGATTCGATGCATGCCCACATAACGACTTACCGCTTCGCCGATCGTCGGAAAGAAGTTGTCGTCGCCGAACATGCTGTACATGCCGTAATGCCTGAGGCTGTCCTTGACGGGGCCTTTCAGCTCCGCGAAGACCAGCTTGACCTGCCGCGCGGCAAGTTCGAGATGCAGCCGTTCGAGGGCATCGGCGGCCGTGAGGTCGATGTCGGTCACGGGCTCCGCCGCGATGACGATCCAGCGTGCCGGCTCCGGCGATTCATCGACGGCGCGCAACACGCGTTCCCGAAAGATTTCGCCATTCGCGAAAAAGAGCGGCGCATCCCAGCGCAGCAGCACGAGCCCGGGCACGCGCCGCGCGTCCGGATGGCGCGACACGTCGTGATAGCCCTTCCTGCCGTCGACCCGCCCGAGCACGGCATCGTAAGGCCGCCACGCGCGCCATAGAAACGACAGGACGGTGAGCAACAGCGCCAGCGCAATGCCGTTCACGACCCCGACGGCTGCAACGCCGACGAAGCACGCCACCGCCTGCACGAACTCGCTTTTGCGGAGCCGATAAAGCCGCACGACGCCGCGCACCTCGATCATGTTCACGCATGCCGCGATCACGACGGCGGCCAGCGCGGATTGTGGCGTGTGTGCAAGCGCGCGCGGCGCGAACAGCAGCAGTGCGGCAACGATGGCGGCAGCCACCACGCCCGTCGCCTGCGTCTTCGCGCCCGCCGCTTCCGCGACGGGCGTGCGTGAGCCGCTCGCGCTCACCGCGAACCCTTGCATCAGGCCGGCGGCGAGGTTCGACAGCCCAAGCGCGATGCATTCGTGATTCCGGTCCACGCTGGTGTCGTTGCGCAGTTCGTAGGTGCGGGACAGCACGCTGATATCCGTGAACGAAACGAGCGCGATCGCCGCTGCGCTGCCCGCGAGATGCAGCCAGTCGTCGAAGCTCACGTCGGGGATGCGCGGCACCGGCAGGCCTTGCGGGACCGCACCGACGGTTGCAACGCCGGCGCGCGTCGACAGATCGAACCACATCACCACCGCCGTCGCGCCCGCCACGGCGAGCAGCACACCCGGCATCCTGGGCCAGAGCCGTTTGCACGCGAGTATCAGCGCGAGCGCGGCGACGCCGAGTGCGAACGACGTTGCGTTCACCTTCGATGCCGCGATGCCTGCGACCACGTCGCGCACCTGCTCGATGAACGATTCGCCGTTGCCCTTGTAGCCGAGGAGCTTGGGCAATTGTCCGATGCTGATCGTCAGCATGATGCCGTTCAGAAAACCGTACCGGATGGGCAGCGACAGCAGCTCGGTGACGAATCCGAGCCTGAGCACTCCGACCGCGATGCAGATCGCGCCCGCGAGTATCGCGAGCGCGCCGGCAAGGGCCAGCGCATGCGCGGCATCGCCGTGAGCAAGCGGCGTGATGCTTGCGGCAATCAGCGCAACCAGCGCGGAGTCGGGGCCGAGCACGAGGATGCGGCTGGGGCCGAAGAGCGCGTACGCGAGCATCGCGGCGAGCGACGCATAGAGCCCGTTGACGGCGGGCAGGCCCGCTGCGTTCGCGTACGCCATGCCGGCGGGCACGAGCACGGCACTGAGCGTGACGCCGGCAAGCAGATCGTGCGGCAGCCAATGCAATCGATACGTGCGCGCCGCGGCGAGTCCGTTGATCCACTGCAGCAGGCCGGCATCGGGCTTGCGGGGCGGGCGGGCCGTGTGCTGGCGGGCACGGCTTTTGATGTTCATCGCAGGACGTCAGGGAACCCGGGCGGAATCGTTCGTTACGTCCGCCGGTATCGTTAAAGATTATGTTCCCGTGCCCTCGGAGCGCAAGCCCGGTTTCACGATGTTGCGTTTCGACGCGCCGGCCTGACAGTCCGGCTACTTCGCCGAACGCCGGTCCGATCCCGGCTGGCGATGGCCGAAGTGATCGGCGGTGCGATTGAATCGCCCGGCGGGAGCGGAGCCGTCCCCCGTTGTCCGCTACTTGGTCGCGCGATCGCTCGCCTCGTCGAACGAAGCCCGAACTTCGTTCGCCGTCCGGGCGGGCGCCTGCAGATGCGGAAAGTGGCCCAGTTCCGGAAGAATCGAAATGTTCACCCCGTTTCGGTCCGCGTACTCGATGCCCATTTCCTTCTTGATATAGATGTCCTTCCCGCCCCACACAACCTTAACGGGGACTTTCAACCTTGCCATATTGGCTTCGAAGTAGTCCTGATCCCGGGTGAAGCATGCGTAGTAGTGGAAAAAGGCGTCGGCCGCGGTCAAGTCACCGTCCCATCCCTTCGCCACGTCGTCCATGAATTCCTCGGGCAACGTGTAGCGCTCGTCATCCTCCATGCCCCGGAAGAACGTGTTTGCGAGGATTTCGTCGCGATTCCTGTTCATGGCGGCGCGCACGATATCCGATGAAGGCTTCGACTTCAGGCCTTGCAGGCTTTCGTACATATATTGCGGCCGGTTGAACGGGGCAAAGTCGCCAACGATGATTTCCCGCGCGATATCCGGTTGTTCCAACGCCGCCAGCAGCGCCGGAAGCGCACCGATATCCGTCGCATAAATCAACAGTCTCGAACCATCGATGCCCGACGTACGGATGTAGTCTCTCAGCACACGGGCATAGTCGCTCGGCGCGTACGAAAAGCGATCGGCGCGCGGACGCGACGATTGCCCGTAGCCTGGCCAGTCGAACGCATGCACCTCGTAGTCGGAGGACAGTGATTCGGCAATCGGCTTCCACGCATACATCGTCTCGGGGAAGCCGTGCAGGAACAGCACGATGCCCTTCGATCGTGCGGGGCGGTAGACCATGCGGCGCAGCGTGATGTCGGCATTGACCTGCACGTCGCCGACGTCGACCGTGGGTTCCGGCGACGACGGCGCCGGCACGGTCGGGCACGTTGAAGAACCCGCAGCGGCGGCGGGAGAGGCGGGTGTTTTCGTTACGGGTCGAGTCATGATCGAGGATCTCGTTCGGTGCGACATCGCGCGGCACACGGTGCGCTTCGCTGTTTAGAAAGATGGCGGGGTGCAGGGGTTTCTACTGAGCCGCCGGAGGATTCAAGAGCTTGCTCAATGGCTTGAGCGGGCCGATCGGGAGCAGCGTGAACGTCATGAGGTGAGCCTTCCCCAACGGGAGTCGTTCCAGCATTTCATGCGCTTCACCCGCGTCCGTCACGTTCAGGACGAACGCGACCCCGGGCCGGTCCTGCAGGGAATACCACTGATCGATCTTGCCTGCGAGATACAGCTGTGTCGTCTCGCGGACTTCGGTCGGAAGAATGGTCTGGACGTGCTGCATGTCCGTGCCGGGAGGAAACGTACCGATCGCCAGTATCTTCGTGATGGGCGTGGTCGGCAACGCAGCGGAATGTGCCATGGAGACTCCTGCGAAAGCGAGCAGCAAGCAAGCTGCCGTCAAATCAAGAAGAAGGCGTTTCATCCTGCGGCCCCGGACCCGGTGGCGGGACGGCTGCCGCATTGAGCGCGGCGGCTTCCCGTTCCGACAGATAACACGCGCGAAAGCGCTCGTCCACGCGCTCGCGCATCAATTGCGAGAAGAGTAGTGCGGCATCGAGCGGTCGATGATTGATGACGACGGAATCCGTATCGCCTTGCTCGTTCATATGGGCGACGACCACCGTCTCGATCGGCACACCGTTGATACGTGAACGATAGGATTCCAGATAAAGATCGTTGCCGATCATGCCTTTGTAAGCATGCTGCTGGAACTCGTAGAGCGAGACCGCGTGCTTGATCACCGAGAGAATGTCGGCTCGCCCGTCGATCGGGCGCTTCAGCACGGTGGCTTCCAGCGTCGCGTTTTCGGCCAGGCGCGCCAGCCACCGCGGCGGACCGTCGGCGGGTGCCATCATCGGGGCCGTGTCGTTGAATTTCATGGCGGTTACTCCTTGCACGCGTTGCGCGTGACACCTGCGTTTGCGGCATCGAGCGCTGCCGCGAGCGCAACGCGTGCCTTTTCCCGGCGCCGTCGCGCAAGGCGCTCGGCGCCCGCGTCGCGCTCCGGTTCGCCCGCGAGCAGCGCGTGGATATCGGGCAGCGTCCAGATCGCGCCGCGCGTTCCCCACGCACCGTCCGGTATCTCGGTCGGAAAGATCCAGACGCGCGGTGCGACATCGTCGAACGGCCGGCCTTCCGCGCGTGCCACGGCTTCCGTGACGCGTCGGACGAGCGAGCGGCGCGATTCGTCGGTGTATTGCCCTTCGGGAACCGAAGGAATGATCCGGTAGCGCACCGTATCGGTACGTTCGCCGCCGATGTAGATCGCGGCCGGCCGGTGCAGATGGAATACGGTCACGCGCTGAACGACCGGGCTCGCGGGATCGTACCCTTCTGCTTCGATGAGGATATCGGTCAGTTCCCTGACGAGGCGGGCTTCAGCATCGGGCGTCAGTGCGTGGTCGGGCCACATCGCATCGATCATCGGCATGGGATGCTCCTGTTTTCGGTTGATCGGATGGCGCCATCGTCGCGGTTTACGCGGGCGCAGGAAAGTGGCAGCATCGCCACTATTCAAGGAAATTCGGACACGCAATGGCGATCATCCGCATCTGGGTCTATGACGGAATCCTGGCGTCCGGCGTCGCGGGCCCGGTCGATGTCTTCAGCGCTGCAAATCAGTTCCATGCGCGCCGGGCGGAACCGGGCGCGTCGTCCGCGCCGTTGTTCGCATGGCGCGTGGAGTCGCTCGACGGGCAACCGGTGAAGGCGGCGTCAGGTCAGATCATTCCGGTCGACGGCAAGATCGACCCGCGCAAACGAGCCGACGCCGTGCTGCTGACGGCACCTTTCTTTTCGCGGATCGACGAGTTCCTCGGGCATCGCGAGCAGTTGAGCGAACTGACTTCCGCACTGCGGCGTCAACACAAGGCCGGCGCGATGCTCGCCGCGTATTGCACGGCGAATTACCTGCTTGCCGAGGCGGGCCTGCTGGATGGCCGCGTCGCGACGACACACTGGGCGAGAGCGGCGGATTTCGCGCGCCGCTATCCGCGTGTCGAAGTCCGCGCGAACGAGCTGCTGCTCGCGCAAGACGGGATCATCTCGGGCGGCTCCGTCACGTCCTATCTGAACCTCGCCGTGCATCTCGTCGAAGCTTGCGCCGGCGGAGAACTCGCGACGATGACCGCGAAGGCGCTGTTGATCGACATGAACCGGACGTCGCAGGCGTCCTTTGCCACGCTTCTCGACGAACACGGGCATACCGACACGCTCGTGGCGCGCGCTCAGCAGCGGATGGAAGCGACATTGCAGCAAGGATTCCGGCTCGGCGATCTGGCGGCATCGCTGGCCGTCAGCGAACGCACGCTCAATCGTCGCTTCAAGGAAGCGGTCGGCCTCGCGCCGTTGACGTATCTGCAGAATCTGCGGGTCGAAGTCGCGAAACGTCTGCTGGAAACACGGCCGATCGGGCTCGAGGACGTGAGTCAGCGCGTCGGTTACAGCGATGTCAGTACGTTCCGGCAATTGTTCAAGCGCAAGACGGGGTTGTCGCCGAGCGAATATCAAGTGCAGTTCTCGCGTGCTGCGGCAAAGAGCGTGCAAGCCGAACCACGCGATCGGCGCGATTGAGCTTCGCGACGTCGCGTTACCGATCGCAATGGAATCGCGCCGCTCCGGGTGCTCCATTTGTATCCCGAAGTATCTGCAACAGACGCGGATACGTACGCATACATATCGCCGACTTTCCGACAAGAACGGGATACGTTCGCCTGCTCCAATGCGCCTGTCGCGAGCGGAGTGCCGCACCGCGCATTGTCCAAGGAGTGTGTCATGAAAGTCGTCAAGGCCGCCGCTGTCCAGTTCAGCCCGGTGCTCTACAGTCGTGAAGCCACCGTCGCCAAGGTCGTGGAGAAGATCCACGACCTTGGCCGGCAAGGTGTGCAATTCGCCACTTTTCCCGAAACGGTCGTCCCCTATTACCCGTATTTCGCGGCCGTTCAGACGGGCATCGAACTGCTGTCCGGTACCGAGCATCTCCGGCTGCTGGAACAGGCCGTCACCGTGCCGTCCGCCGCGACCGATGCGATCGGCGAAGCAGCACGCAAGGCAGGCATGGTCGTGTCCATCGGCGTCAACGAGCGCGACGGCGGCACGCTGTACAACGCGCAGTTGCTGTTCGACGCGGACGGGCAACTGATCCAGCGCCGTCGCAAGATCACGCCGACGCACTTCGAGCGCATGGTTTGGGGGCAGGGCGACGGATCGGGGTTGCGCGCGGTCGACAGCGCCGTCGGCCGTATCGGGCAGCTCGCGTGTTTCGAGCACAACAATCCGCTCGCGCGCTACGCGATGATTGCCGACGGCGAACAGATTCATTCGGCGATGTATCCGGGTTCGGCCTTCGGGGAAGGCTTCGCGCAGCGCATGGAGATCAACATCCGGCAGCATGCGCTCGAGTCCGGCGCGTTCGTCGTCAATGCAACGGCGTGGCTGGATGCCGACCAGCAGGCGCAAATCATGAAGGACACCGGCTGCGCGATCGGCCCGATCTCGGGCGGCTGCTTCACGACGATCGTGTCGCCCGACGGTATGTTGATGGCCGAGCCGCTTCGATCGGGCGAGGGCGAGGTCATCGTCGATCTGGACTTCTCGCTGATCGACCGTCGCAAGATGCTGATGGACGCGGCCGGTCACTATAACCGCTCGGAATTGCTGAGCCTGATGATCGACCGTACGCCGACCGCGCATGTTCACGAACGCGTCGCGCAGCCGGTGGCCGGATATGACGCGGGCGCGGACGATTGGCGTGCCGCGGCTGCGTGATGCGCGGGCTTGCCCGGCCGTTGCCGAACATTCGGCTTGCCGATCGGGGCCGGCAGTCGTCGCATGAACGCGCATTTTTTGATCGCAACATGTGCATATGCATGTAAGGGTGCGATGAGATCTTTCCTTGAAAGGTGTGTGATATGACAACGAACGCTGCCGATGATCGGCCGCTCCTGATGTCGGGCGCCGAAAGCGCGCCTGCCGGTGCCGGTCGCAACGTGACGACGTCGTTGTCGCGCCGGCGCTTTGTCGGTATCGCGGCCGCCGCACTGGCGGCCGGTTCGCTGAGCCGCCTGGCGCTCGCGCAGACCAGCCCGGCAATCGGCACCGCGGAACCCGCACGCGGCGACAGATCGGCGATTCGGCCATTCCGGGTGCATGTGCCCGACGCGCAGCTCGCCGACATGCGGCAGCGCATCAACGCGACGCGTTGGCCGGACCGCGAGACCGTGGCCGACGAGTCGCAGGGCATTCAGCTTGCGACCATTCAGGCGCTCGCGCGGTATTGGGCGAGCGACTACGACTGGCGCAAGTGCGAAGCGACGCTGAATGCGTATCCGCAATTCGTGACCGAAATCGATGGCCTCGACATCCACTTCATCCATGTGCGATCGAAGCACGAGAATGCGATGCCGTTGATCGTGACCCACGGCTGGCCCGGCTCCATCATCGAGCAGTTCAAGATCATCGCGCCGCTCGTCGATCCGACGGCGTACGGCGCGCCGGCGTCGGATGCGTTCCATCTCGTGATTCCGTCGCTGCCCGGCTATGGCTTTTCGGCGCGACCCACGACGACGGGATGGGGGCCGGAGCGCACGGCGCGCGCATGGGTGACGCTGATGAAACGGCTCGGCTACGCGCGCTTTGCTTCGCAGGGCGGGGACCTCGGCGGCATCGTCACGAACATCATGGCGAAACAGGCGCCGCCTGAGCTGATGGGCATTCATGTGAATTTCCCGGCGTCCGTGCCGGCGGAAATTCTGAAGTCGCTGACGGCCGGCGATCCCGCACCTGCCGGCTTGTCGGACGAAGAGCGGCACGCATATGAACAGCTGAGCGCCAATTTCAAGAGGAAGCGCGGTTACGCGATTGAAATGGGTACGCGCCCGCAGACGTTGTACGGACTCGCCGATTCGCCCGTCGCGCTGGCTTCGTGGCTGCTCGACCACGGAGACGGTTACGGCCAGCCGGCGGCAGCGCTGAGCGCGGCCGTGCAGGGTCGCCCGGTCAACGGCCACTCGGCCGGCGCGCTGACACGGGACGACGTGCTCGACGACATCACGCTTTACTGGCTCACGAACACGGGCGTCTCGGCGGCGCGTTTCTACTGGGAATCGCATGCGAACTTCTTCCTAGCGGCCGACGTCGGCGTGCCGGCGGCGGTGAGCGCGTTTCCGGGGGAAAACTACCAGGCGCCGCGGAGCTGGACCGAGAGGGCTTATCACAATCTGATTTACTTCAACAAACCGGCAACAGGCGGGCACTTCGCGGCATGGGAAGAACCGATGATCTTCGCGAATGAAGTGCGTGCCGGGTTGAGACCGTTGCGCGCGTGACGGGCGACGCGCTCCGCCTCGTTTGCGGCGGAGCGCGTCGACAACGGCGCGGTAGCGTGCATCGATGCGGTCTCGCCGGCTTGTCCGAAATTCAACGGAAGATGGCGATATTGCCTCTTTCGCCGGCTGCGCCTGTGTCCGATCATCCGGCCACTTTTCGTTGCGGAATCCAGAACATGACGGCCAATGCCCACCTCGCGACCGACCTGCTGTTTGCCTATGCAATCTATTTCGTCGGTACCGCGAGCCCCGGACCGAGCAATCTCGCCATCATGTCCATCGCGGCGAATCACGGCCGAAAGGCGGCATTGACGTTCTCGCTTGGCGTCCTGTCGAGTTCGATGTTGTGGGCGAGTGTGGCCGTGCTGGGCGTATCGGCTGCGCTGATCGCGTATGCCCCGTTCATCGTCGCGATCAGGATTTTCGGCGGACTGTATCTCTTGTGGCTTGCATTCAAGTCGGCGCGCAATGCGCTCGGACGGGTGCCGCCCGCCGTATCCGAAACGGCGCGAACGCCGACGTTGACCAGCATCTATTGCCGCGGTGCGATGCTTCATCTCACCAATCCGAAGGCGATCCTCGTGTGGGTTTCGATCGTGGCGCTGTCGTCCGGCGGCACCCGGCCGTCAAAAGGTGCACTGGTCGTGGGTTGTGCGGCCATTGGGTGCGGCGTGTTCGCCGGTTATGCATGGCTGTTTTCCATGGAGCCGGTTCGAAGGATCTACATGCGAACCCACAAGGCACTGGACGGGTGTCTGGCCGTCGTATTCGGGGTCGCTGGGATCAGGTTGCTGGCATCGCGTCCATAGCGCGGCTACCCGTCGCGCGCACGACACCGGATGTGCGGTGAATGAGACAAGCGCCGAAATTTCCAACGAGCGGACAGCTTTCGTTAGAATCGTTCGTCTATCAGAGAAAAGCAGCGTTGCATCGGCGCAGCGGCATCCGCTCATGAACACCGCTCGCGCTCATCCCATGTCCTTTACCGGAGGCGAACGTGCCAGGATTACTTCCCGATGTCGACCGCGACGGGCTTCTCGAATACTCGGTGGTGTACACCGACCGGTCGATCAATCACATGTCGCAGCGCTTCCAGGGCGTGATGCGCGACATTTCCGCTGCGCTGAAGAAGGTCTACAACGCGAAGGCGGTCGCAATCGTCCCGGGTAGCGGGACGTTCGGCATGGAAGCCGTGGCCCGGCAGTTCGCGACGAACAGGAAGTGCCTCGTCATCCGCAACGGCTGGTTCAGTTTCCGCTGGTCGCAGATTTTCGACATGGGCAGCATTCCGTCCGAGTCGATCGTGCTGAAGGCGCGTCCGGTCGAAGCGGGCAGACAGGCCGCCTTTGCGCCGGCGCCGATCGATGAAGTCGTTGCGGCGATTCGCGAGCACAAGCCGGATCTGGTGTTCGCGCCGCACGTCGAAACCGCGTCGGGGATGATGCTGCCCGATGCGTATCTGCGTGCGGTCGCCGACGCCGTGCATGCGGTCGGCGGCATGTTCGTGCTCGATTGCATCGCGTCCGGCACGATCTGGGTCGACATGGAAGCGAGCGGTGTCGACGTGCTGATCAGCGCACCGCAAAAGGGCTGGAGCGCGTCGCCCGGCTGTGCGCTGGTGATGCTCGGTGCGCTCGCCCGCGAGCGCATCGATGCGACGACGAGCACCAGTTTCGCGTGCGATCTGCGCAAGTGGCTGCAGATCATGGAAGCGTACGAAAGCGGCGGGTTCGCGTATCACGCGACGATGCCCACCGATAGCCTCGCGACGCTGCGCGACGTGATCAAGGAAACGGACGCGTACGGCTTCGACAAGGTGAGGGCGGAACAACTGGAGCTCGGCACGCGGATTCGTGCGTTGCTCGCCGAGAAGGGGTTCCGGAGTGTCGCGGCCGAAGGCTTCGAGGCACCGGGTGTCGTCGTCTGTTATACCGATGACGACGATATCCGGTCCGGCAAGAAATTTGCCGATGTCGGCATGCAGATCGCGGCCGGCGTGCCGTTGCAATGCGATGAGCCGGCGGATTTCAAGACTTTCCGGATCGGCTTGTTCGGGCTCGACAAGCTGAATGATGTCGATGCGGCGGTTGTGCGGTTCGCGAGTGCGCTGGAGCGGGTGCTGTAGCGTGTTGCCGATCCAGGCATGTGTTGCGGCGCATGACGTGACGAGATCGATCCGATCACGCGTCACCGATGCGCCGCGTTTTCCGAATGCCGCCGCGATTGATCATCGGCCGATGAATGGATGGGCCTGAGTCGAAGCGGATACGCACTGGCTACGAGCGCTCGCGTGCGAACCCGATGTGTAAAAGGTTGGACTGGGTCAAACAGGCGGCGTCAGGTCGGCTGACTTAGTTCGGCCGTGCTCGGCCGTCCGGCGCGGTCGGCACATAGTCATTTGCGTGACCGTTCGGCTCCGTTCACGACATTCAGCCGGTCCAGGTGCCTACGTTGATGCACGGGGACGCGTTGCTGGTTCCTGCCTCAATGCTTCGGCAATATCCAATGCTGCCTTTTGCAGCTCGGGCACATAGCGGCGAGTGGCATCTTCGAGACTTACCGCGCGCGACAGGAAGACGACATTGAGACTGGCGATCACGCGTTCGTCCGCGCTGATCGCGACCGCCACCGCGCCGATTTTCGCCTGCGCGGTCCAGTCGCCGTGATTCGATCCGAAACCATCTTCGCGCACACGCCGGATCAGCTTGCGCACGAGCGTATCGTTTCTCGCGAACGCCTGTTGTTCTTCACCGCCCGCGCCGGAGCGCAACAGGTCCAGAATATCCTCGCGCTCCTCATCGGGGCACATTGCGAAGTAGGCGCGGCCCGCAGCCGTCAGCAACATCGGCAAACGCCGCCCTACCATCGCGCGATGAAACGACAGCCGGCTGAAGCGGTGCGTCGTCTCGCGGATGATCATCGCGTCGCCATCGGGCGTGGTCAGATCGGATGGCCACGCGACGCGCTGCAGCAGCTGCCCCATGATCGGCGGCGCCACGGTGGCGATGCGCTCGGTATCGGTGAAGCCTTCGCTCAAGGAACGCACGGCGAGCGTCAGGCGGAAGCTGTCGTCCGATGTGCTGCGGCGCACGAATCCTTCCTCCATCAACGTTTCGAGCAGGCGGCGCACCGTAGTGCGATGCAGGCCGGTCAGATCGGCGATCTGCTGACTCGTCGCGCGTCCGTTTTCCATCGCATTCAGAGCCCGCAGTACCTGGAGGCCGCGCGCCAGTCCGCGCACGTTCGTGTAGGTCGTCACGGAAAAATCCCATTGAAATCAATGATGTGCATTCTATGCACATTCCGGAGATTTTGTTGAGGGTGTTTTCCGCCATCCATAAACTGCGTCCATAAGCTGAACGATCGAGAGCCAGGCGCTTCGTCGGTTCGGCACATCGGACAAGCCCAGTCAGGAGACAAGCATGCGCCCCGCCTTTGAACCGGCGGCCGGCAACGGCCGCGCTCATCCTCACGAAACGACACATCGTTCGATCGACGCAGATGTCGCCATCATCGGCGCGGGCCCGGTCGGCCTGATGATCGCGAACATTCTCGGCCTGCAGGGCGTGCGCGTCGTCGTTATCGAGAAGCTCGCGCAGATCATCGACTATCCGCGCGCCATCGGCCTCGACGACGAAGCACTGCGCGTATTCCAGTCGGTCGGCCTTGTCGACGAGCTGCTGCCGCACACCACACCGAATCACTGGATGCGCTTCACGCTGAAAGGGAAGTGCTTCGCGTCGATCGAGCCGCGCACCGACGAGTTCGGCTGGCCACGCCGCAATGCATTCATCCAGCCGCTCGCCGACCAGATTCTGTACCGCGGTCTCGGGCGTTTCGAGAATGTATCGACGCTGCTTGGCCACAGTGTCGACAGCTTCGCGCAGGACGAGAGCGGGGTGACCCTCGACGTGACAGACGCGAACGGTGCGAAGACAACGATCCGTGCCGCGTACATGGTCGGCGCGGACGGCGGCAACAGTTTTGTGCGCCGCGCGCTCGACGTGCCGTTCGAAGGCCGCACGAAGCCGAATCAATGGATCGTGATCGACGTGCGCAACGACCCGATCGGCTCTCCGCATGTCTATCTGCATTGCGACGCGCGGCGTCCGTACGTTTCGGCAGCGCTGCCGCACGGCATCCGGCGCTTCGAATTCATGGTGATGCCGGGCGAGACGGAGGAGGAACTGTCGAAACCGGAGAACATGGCGGCGTTGGTGCGCGGGGTCGTCGACGATCCTGACAAGGTCGACTACATTCGCCGGCGGGTCTATACGCACAACGCGCGGCTCGCGAGCACGTTCCGCGTCAAACGCATCCTGCTCGCGGGGGACGCAGCGCACATCATGCCGGTGTGGCAGGGGCAGGGCTACAACAGCGGCATTCGTGACGCGAGCAATCTCGGCTGGAAGCTTGCGATGGTCGTGAAAGGCACCGCGCACGACGCGCTGCTCGATACCTACACGACGGAGCGGCGTGCCCATGCGCGCTCGATGATCCACCTGTCGGAGGTCGCGGGCGATATCTTCGCGCCGACGAGCTTCTTCGGATCGAAAGTGCGTGACGCGTTCGTGCGCTGCTTCGATGTGCTGCCCTCCATGAAGCGCTATTTCGTCGAGATGCGCTTCAAGCCGATGCCGCGCTATGAAGAGGGCGTCGTGCTTCTGGCGCGACGCGCGCGGTCCGAAGGGCTGCTCCCGCGCATGATCGCGAAGCGCGGACACGGCGCGTTCGGCAGGCTGGTCGGTTTGATGAGCGAGAAACGTGAATCGCTGATCGGGCGGATGGTGCACGGCCGCGATGCGCAGGCTGGCACTCCTGTGGGCCGCATGTTCATCCAGCCACGCGTGCGTCTGGTGGATGGCAGCATCGTCCGGCTCGACGATGCGATCGGCAACCGCTTCGCGATCGTGGGGTGGGGCACGGACCCGACCTTCGGCCTGACTCCCGAGGCGCGCCGCATCTGGAACGCGCTTGGGGGGTGTTTCGTGATCGCGAAGCCCGACCCGCAGCTCGCCTTCCACGACGACGTGCCTGACGACGTGATCGCCGTTGGCGATGTCGACTCGCGCCTGCGCGACTGGTTCGCGCGCGTGCCCGAATCGGTCGTGCTGTTGCGGCCCGACCGCTTCGTGGCCGGCATGTGCTCGCCGCAATGTGTATCGGGTTGCGTGTCGCAGCTTGCGCAACGGCTGTCGCTTGTGATGGCAACGGGCGCGACGGCCAACGGCGCGACGTTCGCGCACGCCGCCGACCTGGTAGGGGCCTGAGATGCCGATTCATCTCGAATGCATGTCGCACACGCCCTTGCACGGGTATTTCGACCCCAGTCCGGAAGTCGTCGCGGAAGTCGAACTGGTGCAGCGCGCGGCGCGCGAGCGGGTCGATGCGTTCGATCCGGAGCTGGTGATCGTGTTCGCGCCGGACCACTACAACGGATTTTTCTACGACGTGATGCCGCAGTTCTGCATCGGCGTGAGTGCGACGGCCATCGGCGATTTCGGCAGCGCGGCCGGCCCGTTGCCCGTCGCGCGCGATGTGGC
This sequence comes from Burkholderia sp. Bp8986, assembly GCF_003854225.1. Classification (NCBI taxonomy): domain Bacteria; kingdom Pseudomonadati; phylum Pseudomonadota; class Betaproteobacteria; order Burkholderiales; family Burkholderiaceae; genus Burkholderia; species Burkholderia sp. Bp8986. Next base: position 148,376 of record NZ_QTQM01000011.1, read on the forward strand.
GCTCGCGCTCGCCGATGCCGCAATCGCGAGCGATATCGACGTAGCCGTTTCGTATCGCATGCAGGTCGATCACGGCTGCGCGCAGGCGCTCGAGGTACTCACCGGTGGCATCGATCGCTATCCAGTAGTGCCCGTTTTCATCAACTCGGTTGCGCCGCCGATGGCGTCGTGCCGCCGCGCCCGGCTGCTCGGCGATGCGATCGGCCGTGCCGTCGCGCGCATGCCGCGGCGCGTGTTGCTGATCGGCTCGGGCGGTATTTCGCATGAGCCGCCGGTGCCGGAAATCTCGGGCGCGGACGATGTCGTCGCGGAACGGTTGATCGCGGGGCGCAACCCGTCACAGGAGTCGCGCGATGCGCGGCAGTCGCGCACCGTCGCGGCGGCCAAGGCATTCGCGGCGGGTGACAGCCGGCTGCATCCGCTCAATCCCGCATGGGACCAGAAATTTCTCGAACTGCTCGAACGCGGTGAACTCACCGCCGCCGATGGCTTCACGAACGAAGCGATCACGCGCGAGGCAGGCAAGTCCGCACATGAGATCCGCACGTGGGTTGCGGCATTCGGTGCGCTTGCGGCGAGCGGTCGCTACGAGGCATCGATCGATTACTACCGTGCGATTCCGGAATGGATCGCGGGCTTCGGCGCGATGCACGCGCGAGAACGGACTCTTTCCAGGAGATAGAACCATGTCGGATGACAGCAACATTCTTTCGATGGCCGCGCGCCTGCGTGAGGCGCAGTCCTTGCGTCGGACGATCGCGCCACTGCGCGATACGTGTCCCGAAGGCGATCCGGCACTCGCGTACGCGATCCAGCAGATCAACAACGACTTGCGCGCGGCGAACGGCGAGCGCGTCGTCGGCAGGAAGATCGGCCTGACTTCGCCCGCGGTGCAGAAGCAACTCGGCGTCGATCAGCCCGACTTCGGCGCGTTGTTCGCGTCGATGGCTTACGGCGACAGCCAGCCGATGCCGCTCGCCTCGTTGATTCAGCCGAAGGTCGAAGCGGAGATCGCACTCGTGCTCGACCGCGACCTGACCGCCGAGAAACACACCTTCGCGGATCTGATCTCGGCGACCGCGTATGCGGTGGCCGCGATCGAGGTCGTCGACAGTCGCATCCGCGACTGGGATATCCGGTTTTTCGACACCGTCGCGGACAACGCGTCGAGCGCGCTGTTCGTGCTCGGTAGCCGGCCGGTGCTGCTGCGCGATATCGAGCTGAGCGCGTGTGCCATGACGCTCACGCAGGACGGCGAAGTGCTTTCACGCGGCAATGGAAGTGCGTGCCTCGGCAATCCACTGAATGCGGCTGCGTGGCTCGCGGATCGGATGGTTCGACTCGGCACGCCGCTGCGCGCCGGCGACATCGTGCTGACGGGTGCGCTCGGCCCGATGGTCGCGGTGAACGCGGCCGGCACTTATACGGCACACATCGAAGGGCTCGGCGGTGTGCGCGCCAGTTTCAGCGAATGACGGACGGAGACATTTCCATGGCAGCAGACAACACCAAGTGCAAAGCCGCGATCATCGGATCGGGCAACATCGGCACCGACCTGATGATAAAGATCATGCGTCGCAGCCGGCATCTCGAAGTCGCGGCGATGGTCGGCATCGATCCGGCCTCGGACGGTCTCGCGCGCGCGGCGAAGCTCGGCGTGGCGACGACGCATGACGGCGTGGAAGGGCTTGCGCGCCTGCCCGTGTTCGACCAGATCGACTTCGTGTTCGATGCGACGTCTGCCGGCGCACATGTGGCGAACGACGCGTTCCTGCGCACGCTCAAGCCAGGCATCCGCATGATCGATCTGACGCCCGCTGCCATCGGCCCGTACTGCGTGCCGGTGGTGAACCTCGACGCGCAACTCGATGCGCCGAACGTGAACATGGTCACGTGCGGCGGACAGGCGACGATCCCGATGGTCGCGGCAGTGTCGCGGGTCGCGAAGGTGCATTACGCGGAGATCGTCGCGTCGATCAGCAGCAAGTCGGCGGGACCTGGTACGCGCGCCAACATCGACGAGTTCACCGAGACGACGTCGAAGGCGATCGAAGCGGTCGGCGGTGCCGGCAAGGGCAAGGCGATCATCGTGCTCAACCCGGCCGAGCCTCCGCTCATGATGCGCGACACGGTCTATGTGCTGTCCGAAGCGGCAGACCGGACGCTGATCGAAACGTCCGTCGATCAGATGGCCGCGGCGGTCCAGGCCTATGTGCCCGGCTATCGCCTGAAGCAATCCGTGCAGTTCGACGACATCCCCTCCGCTGCGCCGTTGCATATTCCCGGACTCGGCCGTTTCAGCGGCCTGAAGACCTCGATCTTCATCGAAGTGGAAGGCGCGGCCCATTATCTGCCGGCCTACGCGGGCAATCTCGACATCATGACTTCCGCCGCGCTGGCAACGGCCGAACGCATGGCCGCGTCGCTCGTGAACGCCTGAAGCAAGGAGCACCCGATCATGGACAAAAAACTCTATATCTCCGATGTGACGCTGCGCGACGGCATGCACGCGATCCGTCATCAGTATTCGATTCAGAACGTTCAGGACATTGCCCGCGCGCTGGATGAAGCGAAGGTCGACAGCATCGAGGTCGCACATGGCGACGGCCTGCAGGGTTCGAGCTTCAACTACGGCTTCGGCGCGCACAGTGATCTGGAATGGATCGAGGCGGTAGCCGATGTGGTGAAGCACGCGAAAATCGCGACGCTGCTGCTGCCCGGCATCGGCACGATTCACGACCTGAAGGCCGCGTACGACGCGGGCGCGCGTGTCGTACGTGTCGCGACCCATTGCACGGAAGCGGACATTTCCAAGCAGCACATCGAATATGCGCGCAGCCTCGGCATGGATACCGTCGGCTTTCTGATGATGAGCCACATGACCACGCCTGACCACCTCGCTATCGAGGCGAAGAAGATGGAAAGCTACGGCGCGACCTGCGTGTACGTGGTCGATTCCGGCGGCGCGATGAACATGAACGACATCCGTGCGCGCTTCAGGGCGCTCAAGGCCGTGCTTCGCCCCGAGACCCACACGGGCATGCATGCCCATCACAACCTGAGCCTCGGCGTGGCCAACTCGATCGTCGCGGTCGAGGAGGGGTGCGACCGCATCGATGCGAGCCTGGCGGGCATGGGTGCGGGAGCGGGCAATGCCCCGCTCGAAGTGTTCATCGCGGCGGCCGAGCGCCTTGGCTGGCATCACGGCACCGATCTCTATCGCCTGCTCGATGCGGCCGACGATATCGTCCGCCCGTTGCAGGACCGACCGGTGCGGGTGGACCGCGAAACGCTCGCGCTCGGCTATGCGGGCGTGTATTCGAGCTTCCTGCGGCATTCTGAAATCGCGGCGAAGAAGTACGGCCTGAAAGCCGTCGACATTCTCGTCGAGCTCGGCAAGCGACGCATGGTGGGCGGTCAGGAAGACATGATCGTCGATGTCGCGCTCGATCTGAAGAAGCGCGAAGCACGCGCCTGAACCATTCGGTATGCCACGCGCCATGAAGAGCGCTGCATCGTTCAACCTGGAGACATCAATGAAAACGTCAACGGCTTCCCCCCCGCGCGCCGGCAGCGCCATCACCATCGGCCTGTGCTTCGCAGTCGCGCTCCTCGAAGGGCTCGATCTGCAATCCACCGGCATCGCCGCGCCGCGCATGGCACGCGAGTTTCATCTCGCTGCCGCGCAGCTCGGCTGGGCATTCGGCATCGGCGCGCTCGGTCTGCTGCCGGGCGCGGCGATTGGCGGCAGGCTCGCGGATCGCATCGGCCGCAAGCGCGTGCTGATGATGTCGGTCGCACTGTTCGGGATATTTTCGATCGCAACGACCCAGGTGTGGGATCTGCAGAGCCTGCTCGTCGTGCGCTTTCTCACGGGCCTCGGTCTCGGCGCTGCGATGCCGAACCTGATCGCGCTGTGTGCGGAGGCGGCAGCGCCCGGACAACGCAGCACGGCGGTCGGCGCGATGTACTGCGGCATGCCCTTCGGAGCGGCGCTCGCGGCGGTAATCGGCATCGTCAGCCCGAGCGTCGAGGCCTGGCGGCATATCTTCTATGTCGGCGGGATCGGCCCGCTGCTGACCTTGCCGCTGCTGGCGCTTTTCATTAAGGAGTCGACGCACTTCGTCGCGGCTGGCCAGGGTGCGACCCATGAGTCGAAGGACGGCATCGCGCGCGCGCTCTTCAGTGACGGGCGTGCGGTGACGACCATCGCGTTGTGGGTCAGCTATTTGGGGACGCTGATCGTGCTGTACTTCTTGATGAACTGGTTGCCGTCGATGGTGCTCTCGCACGGCCTCACGCCGGTACAGGCAAGCATCGTGCAGATGATGTTCAACATCGGTGGCGGCATCGGTGCGATCGTGATCGCCGGCCTGATGGATCGCATCGGCAAGCGCGTGGTCGTGGTCGGCATGTATACCGGCATCGCGACTGCGTTGCTTGCGCTCGCCAGCGCGAACGGCAGCACGTCGATGGCATTGGGCGGCCTGCTGGCGGGCCTGTTTCTCGTCGGCACGCAGTCAGTGCTGTACGCGCTCGCCGGTGCAACGTATCCGACGCGGGTTCGAGGCACGGGCGTCGGCGCGGCGGTGGCCGTCGGCCGCGTCGGCTCGATGGTAGGCCCGCTGATCGCCGGGCAACTGTTTGCGCTCGGCCAGAGCGCGTCGATGCTCGTGATCTCCAGCATTCCGCTCATCGTGATCGCGGCGCTCGGCGCGCTCGCGGTGGTCGGGAAATTTCCGCGCGAGTCGGCCGACGGCTCGCGCACGTTTGGAACCGAATCAATCTGACGAAGGATATCGACATGACTGACACTGTGACTCATAGCGAAGCCGCGACCAGCAAGTATGTGAACGTGGTGGAAGGCGGCACGGAACTGCGCGTGCACTACAACGACACCGGCGCGGGCAAGGAAACGCTCGTTCTGCTGCACGGCTCTGGTCCCGGCGCGAGCGGCTGGGCGAACTTCCATCGCAATGTGGACGCGTTCGCGAACGCGGGTTATCGCGTGATCCTCGTCGACTGTCCCGGCTGGGGCAAGAGCGATTCGATCGTCTGCACCGGCTCGCGCTCCGACCTCAACGCGCGCGTGCTGAAAGGCGTGCTGGATACGCTCGGCATCGAACGCGCGCATCTCGTCGGCAACTCGATGGGCGGGCATAGCGCGGTGGCCTTCGCGTTGTCGTATCCGGAGCGCGTCGGCAAGCTGGTGCTGATGGGCGGCGGCACGGGCGGTCCGAGCCAGTTTGTGCCGATGCCGACCGAAGGCATCAAGCTGCTGCAAGGGCTGTATCGCAACCCAACGCTCGAGAACCTGAAGAAGATGCTCAATGTGTTCGTCTACGATGCGAGCACGATGACGGAAGAGCTGATGCAGACGCGGCTCGATAATATGCTGGCGCGGCGCGATCATCTCGAGAACTTCGTGAAGAGTCTGGCGGCCAATCCGAAGCAATTTCCAGACTACGGTCACCGGCTGAACGAAATCAAGGCGCCCGCGCTCGTGATTTGGGGGCGCGATGACCGTTTCGTGCCGATGGATGTCGGCCTGCGGCTCGTTTGGGGTATGCCGAACGCCGATCTGCATGTGTTCGGGCGCTGCGGGCACTGGGCGCAATGGGAGCACGCAGAGCGATTCAACCGGATGGTGCTGGAGTTCCTGCGCCAACAACAAGCCGTTTAGTCTGCTTTCCGCAATCCTTCCGTCGGGCGGCTTCTGTGCTTTGAAAGCGGCCGTCGACGGGCACCGGCGTCGCACGACCGAGATGGGTCGGCGACGGTCGACCGCGTGCGGCGGTAGCCGGCCACCAGCTGACATTTGGCGTCTGAAGTCGAAATGCTGGCTTCTCTGCTATCTCCGGCCGCTCCTGATATGAGATCCTCCCGGACAAGCGCACGTCTGCTGCCGAGCAAGCGAGCAGACTATTTCCCCGCCGACAGATCCGGGAGAGACAGGAAATGAGGGCATTCGCCCCCAAGGAATAGGCCGACTATCAAACTCAAACTCGACTACGTTGGCGCGTCGTTGCGAATACCGATCACGTAACGCGCATTGCGCGCCACGGACGGGTCTGGATCGGCGGCCAGCCGGGCAAGCAGGGCCGACGCCGTGCCATTGAATTCGGCGAGCGCCTGACAAATCCGTACACGGGTCGGGACATCGGCTCGACCGTCCGAGATCGCTGTTTCAAAGCGCTCCACAATTTGCATTGCGATCGCGGGGTCTTCCGCCAAATCGGCTAACGCATCGGCCGCCTCGACATCGTGAGTCCCGCCAAGAACCTGCTCGATCAGCAGGGGAATGGCGTCGCGTATCCCCCATCCGCCCAGCACCCGCGCAGCGCGATACCGCACGCGCTCCGCGGGGTCGAGGAGCGAGCCACGCAAGGTCTCCACCGCATCGGAACCGCCGAGTTTCGCCAGCGCGAGCACGGCCCGTTCGCGTACTGCCGGATCGGGCTGTTGAAGCGCCGCGCCAAGTACGCTGGCGCCGCTGCCTACGGTTCTTCCAAGCGCCCAGTGCAGCGCACCTGCGACATTCGGCTCTTGTTCCTGGAGCAGTGCGTGGGCGATGAGTGCTGCAAGCGGGGCATCGCTGGACGCCGCGTCAAACGCAGCACGCTGTCTCTCAGGCGCATGCGTCGACTCCAGTCCTTTCAACAGATGCACGACATCAAGCACTGCTGACCAATCATCGGGAGAGGTGGCGGACACAGAAGTCAGCCGGCAAAGCAACGCTTGCTCTGCGGCCAGCCGCTCGCGGCTGCGAACCATCAGCGCGTCAATGAGCACATCGGGGTGAGGCGCCTGTTGGCTGAGCGCCTGACGCACCTCGGCCAGCCCAAGGCCCAGCGAGCGCAGGCTCTCCACCTGGAACAGGCGCAAGGCATCGGCTTGCGAATACTCGCGGTATCCCGCTTCCGTACGTCCCGATGGGCTGACCAGTCCGATCGCGTCGTAGTGCCGCAGCATGCGCGCGCTGACGCCGGAACGATTGGCCAACTCGCTGATGCGCATCACTTGTCTCCGGTGTCATCTGGTTCACGCCGCGTCGTGTCTCGGCCTTGGCTCCCATCGAGCCTCGAAAATTCTAACAAACCGCCAACGGCTTCCATCACCTCGGCCAACACGTGGCTCATCACATCGATCGCCGTCAATCCGCCTATTCATCGGCGTAGGGCAACGGTGCACCTGCGCGCCACGCATCGGATGGATCGAGCACAAACGCACTCTCCGGGTCCGCGATGAGCCTGAGGCTCGCGCAGGCATGAACGCGAACCGCCGGGTCCGTGTGTCGTACCGCCGCATCGAGCGGGGCCATGGCGTCGTCTCCAAGCATGAGTAAGGCCCGGCTCAGACTCCGCTTGAGGTCCTTGTCGCCGCGGCCCAGCTCGCGAACCAGTTCGCGTGCCAGGGCGGCTCGTTGCCAGGTCGGCATCAGCCCTGCCGCGGTGCGCCACGCAGTTCGTGCCACCTCAGGATCGGGGTCATGTAGATGCCCGCTCGTGATCGCTGACCAGGTTGCGGGGTCGCCGATCTTCGAGAGCGTATGCAGCGCCTGGCTACGCGCTTGCGCCAACGGCGAGCGCAGCTCGTCAAGCAGCAATGGCAAGGTCAGATCCTGCGCATGCCGGGTGAGCGCCCATGTGAGCATGTCGCGAACGAAGAAATCCGGTTCGACACCGCAACGCTTCACCAGTAGCGTGATCTGGCCTGGATCGGGAGCCGTGCCGGCACCCAGCGCAGCCGCAAGACGGAGCGAAGCGTCCGGATGCTCGAGTGCCGTGGTCAGTGCGTGACGGGAAGTCGGGGGATAGTGACGGGTCATGAACGCCTCCTCGCCCGACAGTGGACGCCTTGTCACTGTGACAAGGTCAAGTGTTTTCGGACGAGGGGCGAATTGCACGCCCAGGCAGCCGTTCGTGGGGCCGATCATCGCTTCCTCCGCGGGTGACGGGCGGCCAGTTCCGGTCACTCGACAGTGTGGCCGGATTTGATGACAATCTGAGCAGTGCTGCTCGTTTAGGCTGCGTAGATCCGCGATGAATCTCAATGAAAGATTAGTCGAAATAGCCCGACAGTCATCTTGGTGTCTGTCGGCGCTGTCGGCGGCACGTGCAATGGGCCTGAAATCCTGGTGCATTGGCGCAGGGGCCATTCGCAATTTGGTCTGGGACTCGCTCCATGGATATGTGACTCCGACACGCCTAGCCGACGTCGATTTAGCCTACTTCGACCCGTCCGACTTGTCGTCGATTCGCGATGCCGAAATCCAGCGCAGCCTCACGGCGCAGTGTCCCGAAATTCCGTGGGAGGTCACGAATCAGGCCGCTGTTCATCTCTGGTTCGAGAGCGCCTTTGGGCATCCGGTGCCCCCCTTCGGTTCACTGGCCGAAGCCATTGCGTCGTGGCCGGAGTACACGACGACGGTAGGGCTGACTTTGCTTCGTGACGGGACAATTGATGTCTGCGCGCCATACGGGCTCGACGACCTCTTTTCCATGGTGGTACGACGCAATCCAGCGCGTGTCAGCATTGATACCTATCTTCAGCGAATCCAGCAGAAAAGATACAAGGACCGCTGGCCCCGTGTGACCATCATCATTTAGAGATGCCGCAGGCAGTCAAGGGGCGAGTTACCGACGGAAGTCGACCATAAATGGTCAATCGACGCGAGAGGATTCCCGAATGCTCACAACAGCGTTCGTCGTTGAGGTTCCCGCAGCCGAGTCAACAGTAGCGGACCTTCGGAGCCGGTTTGATGCTACCTCTGACTTGGGCGTGCCGGCGCATATCACGGTCCTGTTTCCCTTCATGCCGCCTGATGAAATTACGCCCGATGTCCTTCATCAGGCACAAAGCGCGCTGAGTAACGTGCGGCCGTTCGAATTTTCGTTGAGGAAGGTCGAGCGGTTTGCGGTCACCACTTATCTTGCTCCCGATCCGCCAGAACCGTTTGTCGCCTTGACGACTGCGCTGGTCGAGCGATTCCCCATGTTTCGCCCCTATGGTGGCGGACACGATGGCATCGTCCCACATCTGACTGTCGCACACGGCGATGCTGCGACAGCACATTTGGCTGCCGTCGAGCTCGAACATCGTCTGTATGCGCGGGAGGCGATTCGAACGTGCTGTAGCGCTGTCGCTCTGCTGGGGAACTCGTCGGGCCGCTGGAGGAAGATGTATGTGATCGATCTTCCAAATGTCTACGTGTAGTGACGATCGACCGCAGTCCGGTCTGAACTGTTCCATGGGACTATGCGTCTGGCCGATCTGAAGCGAATGGCTGCTTTGTAGAAAGCTGACCGTCCGCTTCAGGTCGATCACCACCATTGGCGACGAACAGTCGTATTATCCGAGACCTAATCTGACGTCGACCCACCAGTCAGATCCCGGCCTATACACCCGATGCTACCGATGGCGTCTCTTCCAGTCGAACGATGGAAGCTCGATACGACTGGCGACAGACCCGTTCCAGGACGTTTCGAACCCGGCCCGCCCAAGCGCTTCCGCGACCCGGCGGCCCACTACCGCACCACGCGCGTCGTCGCCGGCGAGGTCGCCGAAGGCGAGCGTGAGGCCGTGTCCATCCAGCGCTCTTTCGACATCCTGTCCGTGATAAAAGCAGTACCCGTGATAGCGCCCTTGCGGCGCGTCCTGCACGGCTTCCGAAACGTCCGAGTGGCCATCCGACATCGTGTATCCGGCGTTCGACAGCGCGCAGATGCCGTCGTCGTCCAGTTCATCGAACACGCGATCCAGCCGATCGCAATCCGTCTCCCAAGGCCAGGACCGTTCTGCCGCAGCCTTGCGCTCGAATTCCGACTCGATGAAACCTTCCGGCCGATCCGCGTCGCAGTCCGGCTCCAGGATGTCCTCCATCATTTCCCGCACATCATCGGGGTCGTTAAAGCCCGACCAGACCCATTTGGTGATGCACTCCATCACGTATTTTTCGGTGTCCGTCACGTCATGGCCTCCAGGTGTCGTCTTCGACGTTCAACGCCGCTGCCGGCCGTTACCCGTCAGCGACAGTCCTGCTCGACAGTTCGCACCGGCGTATTGAAACCGTGTCGAGCGGCGAACGTCCCTCCGGAAAACGGTTCGGCGTCTCGACGCGCGCCAGCGGCGCCGCCCGCTTTCGCGAGCACTAGTACGACATCCCGTAAATTGGTTGAATAATTAATCGCCCCGGATATCATGACGGGATGAGCCGAGGCCGCCATGCAACGCCGGTGAAGCTGGCAAATAAAGAACGACAGGAACTGCCCTCGCGGATTGAGCGGAAGACGGCTGCGCAGCGAGATGTGATGCGCGCGCGCATCGCATTGTGAGCCCACGAGGGCCACTCCAATACGGTGATTGCGCGGGAACTTGGGGTATCCGTACAAACGGTCTGCCTGTGGCGCAAGCGCATAGCGCGGCAAGGTGTCCAAGGCATTCGCGAGTGCGAGCGCGGTGGCCGTCCGCCACGCATTACGCACGAAGCGCGACTACAGTTGATTGCGCTGGCGTGTGAAGCGCAGGAACCTGAGGGACGTGTCACGCCGACGCTCGACGAGATTGTGGCGCGTGCGGTGGAGCGCGGCGTCGTCGAGCAGATCAGCCGTAGCCACGTGCAGCGCATTCTGCAGGCCGGAGATGTACGCCCGCACCGGGTCCGGCAATGGCTGCACAGTCCAGATCCGGTCTTTCGCGAGAAGGTCAACGGGATTTGCAAGTTGTACCACAAGGCACTGCGAAACGCGGTGGTGCTCAGTATCGACGAGAAGACCGGCATTCAGGCCATCGAGCGCAAGCACCCGGGACGCTCGCCCGCACCAAGACGGCTGCGTCGTCGTGAATTCGAATATATCCGTCACGGCACCCAGGCGTTGATTGCCGCGCTCGATGTGCATACCGGACAGGTGCTGGCAGAGCGCCGTGATCGGCGTACCCGGGACGATCTGGTCGCCTTCATGGAGCGCGTGGCAGTCGCGTACCGGGGCAAACAGGTGCACGTGGTTTGGGACAACCTGAACACGCATCGCGCCCAAACCGTCTGGCAGGCATTCAACACGCGGCACGGCAAGCGGTTTCACTTCCACTTCACGCCGTTGCACGCGAGCTGGGTCAATCAGATCGAACTCTGGTTTGCCCGCTACACGCGCCGGGTGCTGCGGCACGCCAGTCACACCAGCACCGCGCATCTGCGCGAGCGCACCGAGCAGTTCGTCAACGAACGGAATCAGGCCGCGCGCCCATTCAAATGGAGTTCCCGGGGCTATCCGCTACAAGGCGGCGCATCGTAATCGAGGGACCGACATGCCAGCTTTACCCGCCAAACACAACGCTCTTGAACTGCAGCGACAACTGCGCAGCCTGCTCGGCCATGAGCGGATCGTCACGCAAGCCTACGGGCGTCACCTGCTGATTAAACGTCTGGACGACGAGGAGCCGACCGTGGTGGCTCGGCTGACCGAACTCGGCCGCAGTCGTTATGGCGCCGCCTTTCGCAGCAATAGTGGACGTTGGGAACCCCTGCCAGGCTCCGGTACGCTCGACGAAATGACCGAGGTGGTCGTCACGCTGCTGCTGCCGTACTTGCAGCCCGACAATTATTAAACCTCTTTGCAGGATATTGTACTAGCCTGCGTCGGATCGACCGACAGTCGTCGTCGACGTCACTGCACCTGATACTGGTCGAGCAGTAGCGAATAGCCGAACGACGGCCCATTTAGGTAGCCGTTGTTCAACACGTCGTAACGGACAAAACGCTTGACTTGCGGTGCGTACCACAGTGTCTCTGCAATCGCGCCGCGCGCGCGCGCATTGATCTTCTCCCACATGCCGCTTGCCGCGATCTTGATTGTGTCGAACGTGCCTGCCGGTACGGTCACGCGTTCCGGTCCCAAAACCGTGAATTCGAGCTCGCTCTTGAATGGGTCGCCGCTGCCATCGCTCCAGCCCACGGTGGCTTTCCATGACTTGCCGGGTGTAAGCGGGAAGTCGAGGTAGCGATATCTGGCATTCTGTCCGTCTATTTCGGTCGGCATGGACCAGGAGCGGTCAGTCTGGAAATCGCTCGGCGCGCTGTTGTCCGGCGTGCGGGTGACCATGACGGTCTCGCCAGATACCGAGGTGACCTTTAACTGGAAGTGCGACACCTTAACTTTGTCGATGGGGTCTCGGCGCGTATAGCTCCAACTGTCGCCGACCTTGAGTACAGGCGGATCGGTCGCCAGACCTGAATCTTGCGCCCATACCGCGCCCGAGAGCGTGAACGCGACGATCATGGCGGGCAGCGCGCTCTTCATGGTTCCCCCCTTGTCCCTGACCCATGTCGCTGTGCAAATGCGCGAGCGCACGAGGACCGGCGCCGCATATCGACCGGTAATCAAGATGCAGAGTGACTATAGATGGCCGCATAGTGATATGCAAGGCGAGGACGCTCGTGGTCGCGTGTTTCCGCGCCATCTGCTACTTCACGCGAGACGTGGGCGCGACCTTGGGGAAGGGGAAGCACCCGGAGCAGAAAATAGTAGAGTTGCGTGATGGCCTCAACTCATCCTCACAGGATAACCGCGGCATTTAATTATTCAGTGCAATTGCGGCATGTTGTACTAGCACGAGTACAAGCGTGCGCAATGCGCAGCTTCCAGCATCACCATGTCGAATGCGCTTTCTCCAGTTGCCGGTGCTCATCGTCGCGGCACCGTTTCAGCGGAGGGCAGGATCGATTTCGGCACTGCTCAATCCGAATCCCGCCATGCGCGCGCGATGCTCCGGCGAGCCCAGATACGAGCGCAACTGCCGGTTGATCGCATCGAGCAGCGCGCTGTTTTGTCGATTGAACGAGAAGGCACCCAACGGAGGCCGGTGGTGTATCCGGTCCGCTACCGGTTCGTGCGCGACGGCCTCGAGCAATGCGCCGCCCATCCGCTTCGCCACGATCCGAAGTCCGAGCGCAGTACTCGCGTACGCGTCGACCGCGCCGGCGCGCACCGCGTCGATTGCATCGGCTTGCCGGTCGAACAGGGTGATCTGATGCTCGCTCACGCCCGCGGCTTTCGCCGAGTCGTGCTGTACCTGTCCGGTAATGATGCCAAGACGTGCATCGGGACGCGCGGCAAGCGAGGCATAGCGGGTCAGTTGCTTCGGGTTTCCGGCGCGAACGAGAAAGCCGTCCGCGATTCCCCACACGGGTACGCTGAACGCGACCTTGGCGGCGCGTTCCGGCGTAACGAAGAGCGGAACGTTCATGTCCCAGCGGCCTGCGGCGACACCGGGCAGCAGTTCACTGAACGTCGTCAGGTGAGGTTCGATCCGCGTGACACCGATCGCCCGAAGGATCTCGCCGGCGAGATCGAGGTCGGCACCGGTTGCCGTGCCATCTGGTTCCGTCCATCCAAATGGCGGTTCGTCGAGGTATGCAATCGTTACCTTCATCGCGTCTTCTCGCGAGCAGGGACGGCCGCCGAATCGGCAGCCGATTGCCGACGATTCTAATACTCCGCTCGCAGGACAGGGCCGGCCGCAGCCGGCCCCCATCATGCGACTACCTGGGCCGCACTCAACCCGCCACGTTCCGATTCGCTTCGATCACGGTCAACGCCGTCATGTTCACGATCCGTCGCACGGTCGCGCTCGACGTGAGGATGTTCACCGGCGCATTGACCCCCAGCAGGAACGGCCCGACCGCGACGTTGCTGCCGGCTTCCGTCTTGAGCAGGTTGTAAGCGATGTTCCCCGCATCGACGTTCGGGCACACGAGCAGGTTCGCCGCGCCCTTCAGCGGCGACATCGGCAGCAGCCGCGCACGCAGCGCCTCATCGAGCGCGCAGTCGCCATGCATCTCGCCATCGGCTTCGATATCCGGCGCGTGCGCGCGGATGATCTCGAGCGCCTTGCGCATCTTCACGCCCGACGCCGCGCTGCCCGACCCGAAGTTCGACCGCGACAGCAGCGCGGCCTTCGGCGTGAGGTTCAGCCATTCCATCTGCCGCGCGGCCGCGATCGTGAATTCAGCGATCTGCTCGGCATCCGGGTTGTCGTTCACGTGCGTATCCACGAGCGCGACCGTCCGCTGATTGAGCAGCAGGATGTTCATCGCCGCGTAGGTCGATGCATCGGGCTTCTTGCCGATCACTTCATCGACGAAGCGCAGGTGGTTGTGATACTCGCCGACCGTCCCGCAGATCATCCCGTCCGCATCGCCGAGCCGCACCATCATCGCGCCGATCAGCGTCAGGCGCCGGCGCATCTCGACGCGCGCCATTTCCTTCGAGATGCCGTCGCGGCAGCGCAGTTCCCAATACGTGGTCCAGTATTGCGGGAAGCGCTCGTCGTATTCCGGATTGGTCACCTCGACGTCCTGACCGAGACGCAGGCGCAGGCCGAACCGCTCGATCCGCGCGAGCAGCACTTCCGGACGGCCGACCAGGATCGGGCGCGCGAGCTTCTCGTCGACGATCACCTGCACCGCGCGGAGCACGCGCTCGTCCTCGCCTTCGGTGAACACGATGCGTGCCTTGCCGCCGTCGCGCACGAGCTGGCGTGCGGTCGCGAACAGCGGCTTCATGAACGCGCCCGAGTGGTAGACGAACTGCTGCAGCTGCTCGACATACGCGTCGAGATCCGCAAGCGGGCGCGTCGCCACGCCGCCTTCGATCGCCGCCTTGGCGACGGCCGGCGCGATACGCACGATCAGGCGCGGATCGAACGGCTTCGGAATCAGGTATTGCGGACCGAACGACACTTCGTCGCCGCCGTAGGCCGCCGCGACGATATCGTTCTGCTCTTCCTGCGCGAGGCCGGCGATCGCGTGAACCGCGGCGATTTCCATTTCGCGGGTGATCGTCGTCGCGCCCACATCCAGCGCGCCGCGGAAGATGTACGGGAAGCAGAGAACGTTATTGACCTGGTTCGGGAAATCCGAGCGGCCGGTCGCGATCACGACGTCGTCGCGCGTCGCGTGCGCGAGTTCCGGGAAGATCTCCGGCGTCGGGTTGGCGAGCGCGAGAATCAGCGGCCGTGCGGCCATCGCCTTCAGCATCTCCGGCTTCAGGATGCCGCCGACCGACAACCCGAGGAACACGTCCGCGTCGCCGATTACTTCGGACAGCGTGCGCGCATCGGTTTCCTGCGCGAAGCGTTCCTTGGCCGGATCCATCAGCGTGGTGCGGCCGCGATAGACGACGCCTTCGATATCCGTCGCCCAGATGTTCGCGACCGGCAGCCCGAGGTCGACGAGCAGGTCCAGGCAGGCCAGCGCCGCCGCGCCGGCACCGGACGTCACGACCTTCACTTCCTTGATCGACTTCCCGACCACCTTCAGCCCGTTGATGAACGCGGCGGCGACGGTGATGGCGGTGCCGTGCTGGTCGTCGTGAAAGACGGGAATCTTCATGCGCTCGCGCAGCTTGCGCTCGACGGTGAAGCACTCCGGCGCCTTGATGTCCTCGAGGTTGATCCCGCCGAAGGTGGGCTCGAGCCCGGCGATGATGTCGACGAGCTTGTCCGGGTCGGTTTCGTTGATCTCGATGTCGAACACGTCGATCCCCGCGAACTTCTTGAACAGCACGGCCTTGCCTTCCATGACCGGCTTGGACGCGAGCGCGCCGATGTTGCCCAGACCCAGCACGGCGGTGCCGTTGGTGATGACACCCACCAGATTCCCGCGGCTCGTGAAGCGGTGCGCGTTCAGCGGCTCGGCGGCGATCGACTCGCAGACGCTGGCGACGCCGGGCGTGTAGGCGAGCGCGAGATCGCGCTGCGTCACGAGCGGCTTGCTGGCGACGACGGAGATCTTCCCCGGGGTCGGAAACTCGTGATAGTCGTACGCGGCCTGCTGCTGGGTCTCTGTCTGTTTCATGTTGTCGGGTCCGGGCGTGCGCGTCAGGCCAGTCCCGACGCGATCCATGGAGGTGATTCTAGGGATCAGCCATAAGGAGATGATTCTGTTTTAATATCGGTCCATCACTTTTTCATGATGGTGCGGCGGTACGGCAATGACATTCGACGCGAACGACGTGGTCAGGCGGCTTGGCGCGCGCCTGAAGATGCGGCACCTGATGCTGTTGCTGCAGATCCAGCAGCACGGGTCGCTGACGCGCGTCGCGGAGCACATGGCCAGCAGCCAGCCCGCCGTGACGAACGCGCTGTCCGAGCTGGAAAGCATGTTCGGCACGCCGCTGTTCGAGCGCTCGTCGCGCGGGATGCGGCCGACCGCGCTCGGTTCGGTCGTGCTCGAGCGCGCCAAGGCGATGCTGAAGGATCTCGACCATCTCGCCCGCGAGATGGAGGCGGTCGCCGCCGGCCATGCGGCGCACCTGCATATCGGCGTGATTCCGTTTATTTCGGGCCAGATGCTGTCGGCGGCGCTCAAGCGCCTGCAGTCCCGGATGGAACGGCGCCTGACCGTGACGATCCACGAGGGCACCAGCGATCAGCTGCTGTTGCAGCTCAAGGACCACAGCGTCGATCTCGTGATCGGGCGGGCATCGTCGGCGATCGATCTGGGGCAGGTCTCCTTCGAAGTCCTGTACCAGCAGCAGCCCCGCATGATCGCGAGCCGGCGGCTCGCCGCGAAACTGGCCCGCACGAAACTCGACTGGGAGAAGCTGCACGCGCTGGACTGGATTCTCGGCGCGCCCCACACGCCGATGCGGGAGCAGGTGACCGACCTGTTTCTGTCGGCGGGCATCGCGCCGCCCGTGCCGATCGTCGAAAGCTACTCGTCGAAGCTGATCGGCGAAATGATCGCGTCGAGCGACGACGCGGTGTCGATCGTGCCGGCCGATATCGCGGAAGAAATGGTGCGCATCGCCGGCGTGGCGATCGTGCCTTACTCGCTGGTCTGGACGCTGCCGCCCATCGCGCTGTTTACCCGCGCCGCCGAATCGCATGCGCCGACGCGGGATGTGCTCGTGCAGGCGCTGCGCGAGATCTGCAGGGAAACCTACGTCGAAACGCCGCGATAAGCCTTCGGGTGGCGGCCGGTACGTGCGCGGCCGGCAACCGCGTCATTCCCGCTTCTCATCGTCCACCGATTCACATGGCGTGCTGTGGCGGGCGTGTTGCAATTGCATGGATCGTCATCGTCAACTGCGTCGTCAACCATCACTGGAGCGTCACGGCGCATGGCCGGCAACAGAGGCGGCAAGTCCGATGCTGGCACGACTCGATTTCGTCATCAAGAAACGAGCGGCATGGGTGAGTTTCCAAATAGTGGTTGTTCATCGCGCGGTGCTTGTCCTACCCTCATAATCGGTCCACAAGGAAGGCTCGCGGCGGCCGCGTACCGTATCGATTCCATCGTCTTTGTCACTTGTTCCGTCGCAGTTCGGCGGATTATCAACGTCAGGCGCGTGCATGTCGATTCGTATGGTATGCGTTGCACCATCGCTGCCGTGATGGCATGGGTTGCCGGCCAACGATAATGCGCCGGCGTGTGCGGTGCGATCGGCAAGCAGCCGTTTGCAGGAAGGGTATCGGGATGTCGGGCAACCTGCTCGCGCCTGGCGCGGTGAGGGCCCGGATGTTTTTTCGATCGATTGCGGACACAACGTGCGCGCTCGCGAGGCATGCAGCGGGCGGTCGAGACGTGGAGGGGGCGAGCTTGATTTTGCGACTCACATTCAAACATTTCGCATCGCTGATCGTGGCCGCCGCACCGGCGGCCGCGTTCGCGCAGACGAGCGTGACGCTGTACGGCCGGATCGACGGCGGCGTCGAATACCTGAACCACATCGCGACGCCCGGCGGCAGCTCGACGCGCTGGAGCGCGGAAGGCGGCGACTGGGGCACCAGCATGTTCGGCCTGAAGGGCTTCGAGGATCTCGGCGGCGGGATGTCGACGGTCTTCAACCTGGAAACCGCGTTCCAGGTGATGAACGGCACGACGGGCGGCGGACGCATGTGGTCGCGCCGCGCGTATGTCGGCCTGAAGAGCGACACGTGGGGCCAGCTGCAGGCCGGCCGCAACCTGTTCATCGACAGCGACGGCGTGTGGGAATT
>NZ_QTQM01000012.1:0-160159 GCF_003854225.1 Burkholderia sp. Bp8986
CACGTTCGCGATGTCGACGCCCGTGTTGTCCGACTTCACGCGGACCTTCACGTTGTAATCGACCACTCTTTTCACTGGCACCAGGATTTTCATGCACACGCTCCAAAGTTACGAATACGACCAGAGGCCATTCTATAGCGAGGCCTCATGACTGCGCGGCCAAGCGGACCAATCCATCGCGGCTATCGAGGATAGCGCGCCTCTCCGGCGCGCCGGCAATAGCGAACGGTCGTTCTATTTTAAAAGAGAAAAAACCCGGACGCAAAGCCCGGGTTTTCGATCATCGACTCTAATCGTCACCGGGCGCGCCCCGCATCACGTGTTACCAGGCGGCGATCACCGCGCCGCCGAACTTCTGTTCGATGAACTGCTTCACTTCCGCGGAATGATAAGCCGCGACCAGCTTCGCGACCCACGGCTTACCCCGGTCGGCCTCGCGAATCGCGAGAATGTTCGCGTACGGGCCGGTCGGGCCCTCGATCGCGATCGCATCCTGTTTCGGCTTCAACCCCGCTTCCATCGCGTAGTTGGTATTGATCGCGGCCGCGTCGACGTCGCCGAGCGAGCGCGGAATCTGCGCCGCATCGAGCTCGACGATCTTCAGCTTGCGCGGGTTGTCGACGATGTCGAGCGGCGTCGCCTTCAGCCCGGCGTCCGCGCGCAGCTTCAGCAGCCCCTGTTTCTGCAGCAACAGCAGCGCACGGCCGCCGTTGGTCGGATCGTTCGGCACCGCGATGCGCGCGCCCGGCTTCAACTCGGCCAGCGACTTCACCCGCTTCGAATAGATGCCCATCGGGAACGTGACGGTCTCCGCGACCTTGATCAGCTTGTAGCCGCGATCCTTCACCTGCGCCTGCAGATACGGATCGTGCTGGTAGCTGTTCGCGTCGAGATCGCCCGACGCGAGCGCCGCGTTCGGTTGCACGTAATCCGAGAATTCGACGACGCGGATGTCGAGGCCGCCCTTGGCCGCGACCTTCTTCACCACCTCCATGATCTGCGCGTGCGGGCCGCCCGTCACGCCCACCTTGATGGTTTCGGTCTGCGCGTGCGCGCTCGCGAACAGTGCGGCCGCGCCGAATGCGGCCGCGAACTTCAGCATGAAGCGTCGTTGCATCCTATCCCCCAACGAATGAATGTCGTTTTACTTGTGGCTCAGCCGGCGCACGAGCCAGTCGCCGAACGACTGCACGATCTGCACGAACACGATCAGGATCGCGACGACCGTCCACATCACTTCCGGCAGATAGCGCTGGTAGCCGTAGCGGATCCCGAGATCGCCGAGCCCGCCGCCGCCGATCGCACCGGCCATCGCCGAATAGCCGACGAGCGACACGAACGTGATCGTCAGGCCCGCGACGATGCCCGGCAGCGATTCGGGCAGCAGCACCTTGAACACGATCTGCGAGGTCGTCGCACCCATCGACTGGGCGGCCTCGATCAGCCCGCGGTCGACTTCGCGCAGCGCGGTCTCGACCAGCCGCGCGACGAACGGTGCGGCCGCGAGCGTCAGCGGCACGACCGCTGCGGCCGTGCCGATCGACGACCCCGTGACGAGCCGCGTGAACGGTATGACCGCGACCAGCAGGATGATGAACGGCGTCGAGCGCACCGCGTTCACGATGCCGCCGAGCACGCGATTCACGCCGAGGTTCTGCAGCACGCCCTGGCGGTCGGTCAGGTAGAGCAGCACGCCGAGCGGCAGCCCGACGAGCGCGCCGACCGCCCCCGAGATGCCGACCATGATCAGCGTCTCCCAGAACGACTGCACGAACATATCGAACATCTCACTCAACATACGAAAGCTCCTCTACCACCACACCTTGCTCGCGCAGGAACGCGAGCGCCTGCCCGACCTTGCCCGGTTCGCCGCCCGCGAGCACCGCGAGCGACCCGAACGCCTGCCCCTGGATCTCGTCGATCTGGCCATGCAGGATGTTGAAATCGAGTTCGTACCGGCGGATCGTCTCCGACAGGATCGGCTGATCGACACCCGAGCCGGTGAACGCGAGCCGCAGCAGATGCCCGCTGCCCGTCTTCAGCCGCTCGGCCACGCGCGCCTTCAGCGCCGGCGGCAGTTCCTGCGCGATCACGTCGCCGATCAGCGCGCGCGTCACTTCGTGATGCGGCTGCAGGAACACGTCGATCACGCGGCCCTCTTCGACCACGCGGCCCGCGTCGAGCACCGCCACGCGATCGCACACCTGCTTGATGACTTCCATCTGGTGCGTGATCAGCACGATCGTCAGGCCGAGCTCGCGGTTGATGCGCTTCAGCAGGTCGAGGATCGCGCGCGTGGTCTCGGGGTCGAGCGCCGACGTCGCTTCGTCCGACAGCAGCACCTTCGGCTTGCTCGCGAGCGCGCGGGCGATGCCGACGCGCTGCTTCTGGCCGCCGCTGATCTGCGCCGGATAGCGATCCTTCTGCGCGGACAGCCCGACGAGGTCGAGCAGCGGCAGCACCGCCGCCTCGATCTCGGCACGGCTCGCGCCGGCCAGCTCGAGCGGCAGCGCGACGTTGTCGAACACCGTGCGCGACGACAGCAGATTGAAGTGCTGGAAGATCATGCCGATTTCGCGGCGCGCTTCGCGCAGCGCGCCGGACGACAGCAGCGTGAGATCGCGTCCCCCGACGACGACATTGCCTTCGGTCGGCCGCGTGAGCAGGTTGATGGTGCGCACGAGCGTGCTCTTGCCGGCGCCGCTTCGGCCGATGATGCCGAACACCTCTCCCTGCGGGATCGTCAGATTGACGTTGTGCAATGCGTCGACCCAGCCGGTCGGCCCGGGAAAACGCTGCGACAGATTGCGTAATTCGATCATGTAAACAAAACGGCGGCCGGCTGGCGAGGCCCGCCAGTTGGCCGCCGAAGCATCTGGAATAGCCGGCGATTTTACCGCAAACGCCTCATTCCACTTAATAATCGATTTCGATCTTTTCATAACCAGACGAAATTAGAGGGGCGCTGCTGGGCCGCCGCGCGGCTACCGCGACTATGATCCGGAACACCGATGCCAACGAGACAGGGGACCCGCCAGATGACCGCCACCACCACGCAGGCCGCCGCACCCGCCGCCACCTCGGCATCGGGCCCGGTATCGCCGCCCGCCCCGCGGATGGGCCGGCTGCGTACCGCGGACGGGCTCGAACTGGCGTCGTATCGCTGGCCGGCCGGCGACGGCACGCTGCCGCCGCTTGCGACGATCGCGCTCGTCCACGGCCTCGCCGAGCATGCGGGCCGTTACGCGGCGCTCGCGGCCAGATTGAACGCGGCGGGCATCGACGTGCTGGCGATCGATCTTCGCGGGCACGGCCAGTCGCCCGGCAAACGCGCATGGGTCGAGTGTTTCGACGATTACCTGAACGATGCGGATGCGCTGGTTGCCGAAGCCGCCCGCGGCGCCACGCCGCTCTTCCTGATGGGGCACAGCATGGGCGGCGCCGTCGCGGCGCTGTATGCGATCGAACGCGTGCCGGCTCGCGGCCACGCACTGGCAGGCCTCGTGCTGTCGAGCCCGGCGCTCGCGCCGGGACGCGACGTGCCGCGCTGGATGCTCGCGATGAGCCGCTTCATCAGCCGCGTGTGGCCGAGCTTCCCTGCAATCAGGATCGATGCGGCGCTGCTGTCGCGCGATCCGGCCGTCGTCGCCGCCAATCGCGCCGATCCGCTCGTGCACCACGGCGCGGTGCCGGCGCGCACCGGCGCCGAAATCCTCGATGCGATGGCGCGCATCGAGCACGGTCGCGGTGCGCTGCGCGTGCCGGTGCTCGTCTATCACGGCACCGAGGACAAGCTGACCGAACCCGATGGAAGCCGCGCGTTCGGCGCCCGCGTCGGCTCGCCCGATCGCACGCTGACGCTATACGAAGGCGGGTTCCACGAAACGATGAACGATCTCGAGCGCGACCGCGTGATCGATGCGCTGATCGCGTGGATTCACGCGCACGTGCCGGCGCGCTGAGCGCGCGCCGATCCGCTGCCGGTCAGATGCCGGCCAGCACGCGCAGGTGCGCGACCACGCTGCGCCCGAGTGCCGACAGGTTGTAGCCGCCCTCGAGACAGCTCACGATGCGACCCTGCGCATGCCGGCGCGCGACGTCGACGACCTGGGCGGTCAGCCATTCGAAATCGGATTCGACGAGACCGAGGTTGCCGATGTCGTCCTCGCGATGCGCGTCGAAACCGGCCGACACGAACAGCATTTGCGGCTTGAACGCGTCGAGACGCGGCAGCCAGAACATGTCGACCGCTTCGCGGATCGCCATCCCGTTGCTGCGCGCAGGCATCGGCAGATTGACCATGTTCGGCGCCTGGTGATCGGCGCCCGAGAACGGGTACAGCGGATGCTGGAAGAAGCTGCACATCAGCACGCGCTCGTCGTTCGCGAACGCGGCTTCGGTGCCGTTGCCGTGGTGCACGTCAAAATCGATGATCGCGACCCGCTCGAGGCCGTGCACGTCGAGCGCGTGCCGCGCGGCGATCGCGACGTTGTTGAAGAAGCAGAAGCCCATCGCGCGCGCGGGTTCCGCGTGATGGCCGGGCGGCCGAACGCTGCAGAACGCATTCGCGTAGCGGCCTTCGATCACCGCGTCGGTCGCCGCGATCGCGGCGCCGGCCGCACGCAGCGCGGCGCGCCACGTGTCGCGGTTCATCAGCGTGTCGGGATCGATCTCGACGTAGCCGTCGACGGGCATCATGCTGCGGATGTAGTCGATATGGGCCTGCGTATGCACGCGGCCCAGCGCCACCTCGCTCGCGAACGGCGCGGTTTCGTGCACGATCAGGTCGTCGATGCGGCTCGCGATCAGCTGATCCTGGATCGCCGACAGTCGGGCCGGGCATTCCGGATGCCATTCCCCCATCTCGTGCAGCATGCAGTCGGGGTGCGTATAGAAGGCGGTTGCCATAAGCTGTCATCCGCGACGCGGGTTGCGCCGCTGGTCTCCATCAATGATGTCCATCGTCTGCCGCGAATTCGCCGCTAACTTACCACAACGGTGCGCTGCTACGCCCCGGCACGCAAGGTGCGTCGGGTATACTGCGCCGAACCCCATCGCCCTGTCCGCCCGCTTCGACATGAATTCCAGCAAGCCTGCCGCCCTTCTCTCCGCACTGTTCCGCGTTCGCGTTCCGCTCGTTGCCGCTGCCGTCGCCGCTACCCTGGCCGCCGCACCCGCCGCCGCGCAAACACAGCCTGCGAAGTCTCCCGGCACGCTCGTCGCGCAGGCGCAACCGCAGCAGCCGACGCCGCCGGGCCAGACCTTCGAAGAGGAGATCGTTCCGCAGCGTTACGCGAGCAACGCGAAGGTCGATGCGTTCATCGACGAGATGGTGAGCCGCAACGGCTTCGATTCCGCGAGCCTGCACGCGCTGTTCTCGCGCGTCAGCTACTCGGCCACGGCCGTGAAACTCGTGAAGCCGGCGCCGACGCCTTCGGTGAAGAACTGGAGCGTCTATCGTTCGCGCTTCATCGAACCGATCCGCATCAACGCGGGCGTGAAATTCTGGAAGGCGAACCGGGCAACGCTGCAGCGCGCGTCCGAGGAATTCGGCGTGCCGCCCGAGGTGATCGTCGGCATCATCGGCGTCGAAACGATCTACGGCCGCTACATGGGCAACTTCCGCGTGCTCGATGCGCTGACGACGCTCACGTTCGACTACCCGGACACGCCGAATCGCGACAGCCGCCAGGCCACGTTCCGCAAGAACCTCGAGGACTTCCTCGTCTGGACCCGCGACAACCAGCTCGACCCGACCACCGTGCTCGGCTCGTACACGGGTGCGATCGGCATCCCGCAGTTCCTGCCGAGCAGCATCCGCGAGTATGCGGTCGACTACGACGGCGGCGGCCACGTCGATCTGCGCAGCAGTCCTGCCGATGCGATCGGCAGCGTCGCAAACTACCTGAAGCAGCACGGCTGGGAAACCGATCGCCCGGTGGTCTGGCGGATCACGCCCGACACGGGCAGCCTCGGCATCGCCCAGGCCGCCGCGGACGGCCAGCCCGAACCGCACTGGGCACTGTCGCAGCTGCTGCGCGCCGGCATGACGCTCAACGAGCCGACGGTCAATATCACCACCGAAGCCGGCACGCCGGTGACCGTGGTCGATCTGCCGTCGCCGGGGCGCGCAACCGAGTACATGCTCGGCCTCAAGAACTTCTACGTGCTGACGCGCTACAACCGCAGCTTCTTCTACGCGCTCACCGTGTACCAGCTCGGCGAAGCCGTGAAGGCGCAGATGGAAGCGAGCGGTGCGCTGCCGCTGCCCGCGGCGGACACGGAAGCACCGGAGCAGTAAGCTCGGCCCGCGCAAAGAAAAAGCGCCGCTCGTGCGGCGCTTTTTTATCGCGTGATCCTGCCGATGCCGTTCCGGCTCAGGCAGGAAACACGCCGGTCGACAGGTAGCGGTCGCCGCGATCGCAGACGATGAACACGATCGTCGCGTTCTCGACCTGGCGCGCGATGCGCATCGCGACTTCGCATGCGCCACCCGACGAGATGCCGGCAAAGATGCCTTCGACGGCCGCGAGCCGGCGCGCCATCGTTTCGGACGCGGCCTGGCTCACGCTCTCGACGCGATCGACGCGACTGCGATCGAAGATCGTCGGCATATAGGCCTCCGGCCACTTGCGAATGCCCGGGATGCGCGACCCTTCTTCCGGCTGCGCGCCAACGATCTCGATCGCCGGATTCTGTTCCTTCAGAAAACGCGACGTGCCCATGATCGTGCCCGTCGTGCCCATCGCCGACACGAAGTGCGTGACGCGCCCCTCGGTGTCGCGCCAGATCTCCGGGCCCGTTCCTTCGTAGTGCGCGAGCGGGTTGTCGGGGTTCCCGAACTGATCGAGGATCACGCCCTTGCCTTCGCGCTGCATCTGCTCCGCGAGGTCGCGCGCCAGTTCCATCCCGCCCTTTACCGGCGTCAGGATGATTTCGGCACCGTAAGCGGCCATGCTCTGGCGACGCTCGACCGACAGGTCCTCCGGCATGATCAGCACCATCTTGTAACCGCGGATCGCCGCGGCCATCGCGAGCGCGATGCCCGTATTGCCGCTCGTCGCCTCGATCAGCGTATCGCCCGGCTTGATGCGGCCGCGCGCCTCGGCCTTGTTGATCATCGACAGCGCAGGGCGATCCTTCACGGAACCGGCCGGATTGTTGCCTTCCAGCTTGGCGAGCAACACGTTGTTGCGTGCGCGAATCTCGTCGTCCGGCAGGCGGACCAGTTGCACGAGCGGCGTGTTGCCGATCGTGTCTTCGATAGTTTTGTAAGCCATGGAGATACCGTGAGTGCGAGGCTGATCAATCGATTGATTGTAAACCAGCGCCGGGGCTCGCGCCGGCAACCCCCATTGCGACGGTGGAATAGGCGTGCCCGCGATTCACGATCGTGCGCGTGCAGCATGCACGCAAAAAACCCGCGGCATGCCGCGGGAAGCCGTCGCAACGACGGCGACTGAAGGAGCCCTTCGCCTCGCGAGCGTTACTTCTGCGCAGTGCGGGCGGGCGCCGCGGCAGGTTTCACTGCCGTGGGCTTGCCCGCGGCGGGTGCCTGCGCACCCGAGCCTGCTGCGCCGATCGTCAACCCCTCCTGCTGAAGGCGCTCGACCGTATGGCCGCCCATGCCTTTCACGCGCGATGCAAGATCGTCTGCATTCCTGAACGGGCCGCGTGCGCCGCGCTCGTCGAGAATCGCCTTTGCCCGCGCGGGACCGATGCCCTTGATACCGACGAGTGCATCCTCGTTCGCGGTGTTGACGTCGACGGCCGCCCAGGCCGACGCGATCGCGCCGAACATCGCTGCGGCGGCAAACCATTTCCTGATCATGTGCTGGATCTCCAATGAAAAACGGTCGGCGGCTGCCGACCGTGAGACCCAGTCTAGCGATGCGACGCGCGGACTTAAACCTGGCCGGACAGCCAACGCACGTAACGGTCGACACCTTCCTGCACCGTCAGGAACGGCGCATCGTAGCCGGCAGCACGCAGCTTCGTCTGGTCGGCCTGCGTGAAGCACTGGTACTTGCCGCGCAGCGCATCCGGGAACGGCACGTATTCGATCAGCCCCTGCTCGACCTGCTGCGCGAGCGTCAGCGGCGGCAGGCCGTCGAGCGCGCGCAGCGTGTTCACGACCGTCGACGCGATGTCGTTGAACGGTTGTGCGCGGCCGGTGCCGAGGTTGAAGATGCCCGACTTCTCCGGATGATCGAAGAAGAACAGGTTCACCTTCGCGACATCCTCGATCGACACGAAGTCGCGCGTCTGCTCGCCCGGCGCATAACCGTTGTACTCGCCGAACAGCTTGACCTTGCCTTCCGCGCGGAACTGGTTGAAGTTGTGGAACGCGACCGACGCCATGCGGCCCTTGTGCGTCTCGCGCGGGCCGTACACGTTGAAGTAGCGGAACCCGGCGATCTGGCTCTTCGCGCTCGGCAGCACGCGCCGGATCACCTGGTCGAACAGGAACTTCGAATAGCCGTAGACGTTCAGCGGCGCCTCGACCTCGCGCTCCTCGACGAAGCGCGTCGAGCCGCCGTAGGTCGCCGCCGACGACGCGTACAGGAACTGCGCGCCCTGCGCGAGGCACGCATCGAGCACCGCGCGGCTGTAGCGGAAGTTGTTGTCCATCATGTAGCGGCCGTCGGTTTCCATCGTGTCCGAACAGGCGCCTTCGTGGAACACCGCGCGTACCTTGCCGAAATCGCCGCGTGCGAAGCGTTCGACGAATTCCGTCTTGTCGAGATAGTCGTCGATCTCGCAATCGACGAGATTGCGGAACTTTTCCGCGCGCGTCAGATTGTCGACCGCGATGATGCGCGACTCGCCACGCTCGTTGAGCGCCTTGACGATGTTCGCGCCGATAAAACCGGCTGCGCCGGTGACGATGATGGTCATGGTCGTCCTGCCTGAAAAATGGGAGCCGTCCGGCCGGCGCGTGCGCCGCCCGATGCGCTCAGTGAAACAGTTCGTCGTAGCCGACGGTCGCCGTGCCGAGCTTGCCGACCACGATACCCGCGGCACGGTTCGCCAGCACGACGGCGTCGACGAGCGGCACGCCTGCGCCGAGCATCGTCGCGACGGTCGCGATCACGGTATCGCCCGCCCCCGACACGTCGTACACCTCGCGCGCGAGCGCCGGCGCGTGCAGTTCGCCCGCGGCGGAAAAGAGCGTCATCCCCTCTTCCGAACGCGTGAGCAGCAACGCATCGAGATCGAGTTCCGCGCGCAGCTTCGCGACGCGCGCGCGAAGGTCGTCTTCCGAATGCCACTGACCGACGACTTCGCGCAACTCCGCGCGGTTCGGCGTGATCAGCGAGGCGCCGCGATAGCGCGCCCAGTCGCCGCCCTTCGGATCGACGAGCACCGGCTTGCCGGCCGCGCGCGCCTTCTCGATCATCGTCGTCACGTGCGTCAGCCCGCCTTTCGCGTAATCCGACATCAGCACGATGTCGTGCTGCGGCAGCAGCGCGTCGAACCGCGCGAGCCCGGCGAGCAGCACCTCGTGCGTCGGCATCGCTTCGAAATCGACGCGCAGCAGCTGCTGCTGGCGCGCAAGCACGCGCAGCTTGATGGTCGTCGGCAGCGCCGCGTCGCGCTCGAGATGGGGCGTGACGCCACTGCTGCCGAGCAGCTCGACGATCCGCTCACCGGGTTCGTCGCAGCCGACCACGCACAGCAGCCCGGCCTGGGCGCCGAGCGTCACGGCGTTGCGCGCGACGTTGGCCGCGCCGCCGAGCCGCTCTTCCTGGCGCTGCACGTGCACGACGGGCACCGGCGCTTCCGGCGAAATACGGTCGACGTTGCCGAACCAGTAGCGGTCGAGCATCACGTCGCCGACCACGAGCACACGCGAACGCGCGAGCTGCGCGCGCGGGACCGGCACCACTTCGCGAAGGGTCGTCATCGTGCGCTCATCCACGGGAGGGGGACTGCGGATCGACGTGCGGACGCCCGATCGCATGGTAGTCGAAGCCGAGTTCGGCCATCGCGTCCGGTTCGTACAGGTTGCGTCCGTCGAAGATCACCGGCGCCTTCAGTTCGGCCTTCAGGCGCGTGAAATCCGGGCTCCGGAATTCCTTCCACTCGGTGACGATCACGAGCGCATCCGCGGCGCTCACGGCCGCGTCCTGGGTATCGACGAAATGCAGACGCGCAAGCGCGTCGGAAGCCTCGCCGAGATCGAGCGCGAACACGCGGCGCGCCTCGTCGATCGCGACGGGATCGTACGCGCGCACGATCGCGCCACGCCCGAGCAGCGCGGCGATCAGCCGACGGCTCGGCGCCTCGCGCATGTCGTCCGTATTCGGCTTGAACGCGAGGCCCCAGACCGCGAATTCGCGACCGGTCAGGTCCGCGCCGAAGCGCTGCTCGATCTTGCCGATCAGCACGTCCTTCTGTGCGGAGTTGGCCGCTTCGACGGCCTCCAGGATGCGCAGCGGCTGGCCGTTCTCGCCGGCGGTGCGGATCAGCGCCTGCACGTCCTTCGGGAAGCACGAGCCGCCGTAGCCGACGCCCGCGTACAGGAAGTGATAGCCGATGCGCGGATCGGAACCGATCCCGCGGCGCACGGCTTCGATGTCGGCACCGACCTTGTCGGCGAGATTCGACATCTCGTTCATGAACGAGATGCGGGTCGCGAGCATCGCATTCGCCGCATATTTCGCGAATTCCGCCGAACGCACGTCCATGTAGATCGTGCGCTCGTGATTGCGGTTGAACGGCGCGTACAGCTTCTTCATCCTCTCGCGCGCCACCGTGCCCGTCTCGTCGTCGTCGACGCCGATGACGATCCGGTCCGGGCGCATGAAGTCCTCGACTGCCGCGCCTTCCTTCAGGAATTCCGGATTCGATACGACCGAGAAACGGTGCGCGACGCTGCCCGCGAGCCCGCGGGCGCCGAGCGCCTCGTCGACCACCGCGCGCACGCGCTGCGCGGTGCCGACCGGCACCGTCGACTTGTCGACGATCACCTTGAAACCGGTCATGTAACGACCGATGTTGCGCGCGGCCTCGAGCACGTATTGCAGGTCGGCCGAACCGTCCTCGTCGGGCGGCGTGCCGACGGCGATGAACTGGATCTCGCCGTGCGCGACGCTCGCCTCGATGTCCGTCGAGAAGCGCAGACGCCCTGCCGCGCGATTGCGCGCGATGATGTCCAGCAGGCCCGGTTCGTGAATCGGCATCCCGCCGTTGTTCAGGATCTCGATCTTGCGCGGATCGACATCCAGACAGAAGACGTCGTGGCCGATCTCGGCGAGGCAGGAGCCTGTGACAAGACCGACATAGCCGGTGCCGATGATGGTGATTTTCATAGATGTTCCGGTACGTCCCGGTAATTGACTAACTTGCCCGCCGGGCCGGACCCGGCGGGAACCGCAGTGCGTCGGCGCCGCGCGCCGGGATCAACCCGGCATCGCAGGTTCGACGCGGCGCGGCGCATAGGTTTCCCAGCCGCTGCATCCGGGGCACTGCCAGTAGAAGAGCCGTGCCCGGAAACCGCAATTCTGGCACGTATAGCGTGGCAGATTTTTGGTGCGCTGCTTGATCAGCGCGCGCATCATTTCAAGTTCCTTACGGCGCGGCTCGTCGGCGGCCGCGATCTGCGCATCGAGCAGGTGCAGCATGCCCGACAGGTTCGGCGACTTCTCCATCTGCGTGCGCGCGAGCGTATGCGCCGCGTCCTGGCCGCGCAACCCGGCGATGTGCTGATACGCAGTATCGAGCAGGTCGTTCGACGGATAGCGATCGACGTAGCCCATCAGCAGCTCGGCGCCCTCGACCGGCTTGTCGAGCGCGACATAGGCCTTCATCAGCTTGTCGGCGACGAGCGGCAGATAAGCGGGATTTTGCGCCTCGACGCGCTTCCAGTGCTCGATCGCGGCCGCGTGATCGCCCGCCGCCTGCGCGGCATCACCGGACAGGATCGTCGCGCGGACGTTCTGCGGGTTTGCGGCAAGCGCGAGCTTCAACTGCTCGGCCGCGGCAGTGGCGTTCTTGCGTTGCAGCGCGTCCTGCGCGAGTTCGCAGTGGAACTGCGCGATTTCGGTGCCGAGCGGCTTGTCGCTCATCGATTCGATGCGCTTCGCGGTGTCGATCGACTTGTTCCAGTCCTTCTCGATCTCGTAGATCGTCAGCAGCGCCCGCTGCGCGCCCAGCGCGTAGTCGCCGTCGGCGAGCCGGTGGAAGGCCTCCTCGGCACGATCGAGCAGGCCGGCCTTCAGGAAATCCTGGCCGAGTTCGTACAGCGCATGGTCGCGCTCGTTGACCGGCAGGTCCGTGCGGCTCAGCAGATTCTGGTGCACGCGGATCGCACGGTCCGTTTCGCCGCGACGGCGGAACAGGTTGCCGAGCGCGAAGTGCAGCTCGACCGTCTCGGGGTCGAGTTTCGCGACCTCGATGAACGCGTCGATCGCCTTGTCCGGTTGTTCGTTCAACAGAAAGTTCAGGCCGCGGAAATACGATCGCGGCAGGTTGGCGCTCTCCGACAGGAGGTTCTTCAGGTCATAGCGTGACGCCGCCCAGCCGAGCGCGAACGCCACCGGAATCGCGAGCAACCACCAGAAATCCAGATCCATGCGAAATATCGAAGCAGAGACGAAAACCGCGCGGGAGTCGCGCGGCGTCCGTGTTAAATGACGGGCGGCATCGGCGGCTGGTCGACGATGGCCGGGGTTTCGCGCGCCGCACGCAGATCGCGCTTCAGGCGCCCGTTCTCGAGGCGCAGGCGGAACATCGCCGGCAGTGCCGACAGCAGGCCGGCCAGCAGCCCGACGACGAAGAACGCGAGGCCGATCAGGATCAGCGGCGCTTGCCATGCGTAGCCGGCAACGAAATTCAGCGTCGCGGTTTGCGTATTGGCCAGTGCGAGCACCAGCAGCAGCACGAACACCAATACCCGGATCAGCCAGACGATAAACTTCATGTAGCCCTCTCTTTGTTGAGGTTTGCCGCGGCGCGCGACTCCCCTTCGCGGCGCCGAATCGACCCGTATTGTAAAGGAAGCGTTTCCGCGTCACCGCACATCCTGCGGATGCGCATTGCCGCACGGCGGCCGGAAATGAAAAAAGCGCCCGCAAGGGGCGCTTTTTTCTTCAGCCTTCGCCGGACGGATTCCGGGCAAGCCGAACGACGTTCAACGTTCGTCGTCCGGATCATCAGCTTTCAGCGGCTCGCCGGCGCGGCCGTCGACGCGTTCACGCAATTCCTTGCCGGGCTTGAAGTGAGGCACGAACTTCTCGGGCACCTGCACTTTCTCCCCCGACTTCGGATTGCGTCCGACGCGCGCCGGGCGACGGTTGAGGCCGAAGCTGCCGAAACCCCGAATTTCGATGCGATGCCCTTTCGCCAGGGCGTCGGACATCGCATCGAGCATCGTTTTCACCGCGAAATCCGCATCCTTGAGGACAAGTTGCGGAAATCGCAGTGCCAGCTGCGCGACCAACTCGGATTTGGTCATACTTCAGCAGACCTCGTGAGGCTTACTGGTTCTGGCCGTCGAGCTTCGCCTTCAGCAGCGCGCCGAGGTTGGTCGTACCGGTCGCAGCAGCGCTGGTGTCCGACTGCAGGCCGCGGATCGCTTCCTGTTGTTCAGCCGAATCCTTCGCCTTGATCGACAGGTTGATGCCACGCGACTTGCGATCGATGTTGATCACCATCGCGTTGACCTTGTCGCCTTCCTTCAGCACGTTGCGTGCGTCTTCGACGCGATCCTGCGAGATTTCCGATGCACGCAGGTAGCCTTCGATGTCGCCCGTCAGCGTGATGACAGCGCCCTTCGCATCGACCGACTTCACCACGCCGTCGACGATCGAACCCTTGTCGTTCATTGCAACGTAGTTGCTGAACGGGTCGCCTTCGAGCTGCTTGATGCCGAGCGAAATACGCTCCTTCTCGACGTCGATACCGAGCACGATCGCTTCGACTTCGTCGCCCTTCTTGTACTTGCGAACGGCTTCTTCGCCGGCTTCGCTCCACGACAGGTCCGACAGGTGGACCAGGCCGTCGATGCCGCCCGGCAGACCGATGAACACGCCGAAGTCGGTGATCGACTTGATTGCGCCCGTGATCTTGTCGCCCTTCTTGAAGTTGCGGCTGAAGTCATCCCACGGATTCGGCTTGCACTGCTTCATGCCGAGGCTGATACGACGACGGTCTTCGTCGATCTCGAGGACCATGACTTCGACTTCGTCGCCCAGCTGGACAACCTTCGACGGCGCAACGTTCTTGTTGGTCCAGTCCATTTCCGACACGTGGACGAGGCCTTCGATGCCCGATTCCACTTCGACGAATGCGCCGTAGTCGGTGATGTTCGTGACCTTGCCGAACAGGCGCGTGCCCGACGGGTAACGGCGCGAGATGCCTTCCCACGGATCGTCGCCCAGTTGCTTGATGCCCAGCGAGACGCGGTTCTTCTCTTGGTCGAACTTGAGGATCTTCGCGGTGACTTCCTGGCCAACCGACAGGACTTCGCTCGGGTGACGCACGCGACGCCATGCGATGTCGGTGATGTGCAGCAGGCCGTCGATGCCGCCGAGGTCGACGAACGCGCCGTAGTCGGTGATGTTCTTGACCACGCCGTTGACGATCGCGCCTTCCTTCAGCGTCTCGAGCAGCTTCGCGCGCTCTTCGCCTTGCGTTGCTTCGATCACTGCACGACGCGACAGCACGACGTTGTTACGCTTGCGATCGAGCTTGATCACGCGGAACTCGAGCGTCTTGCCTTCGTACGGGGTCGTGTCCTTGACCGGACGCGTGTCGACCAGCGAACCCGGCAGGAACGCGCGGATGCCGTTGACCATCACGGTCATGCCGCCCTTCACCTTGCCGGTGATCGTGCCGGTGACGAGTTCGTTGTTGTCGAGGGCCTTTTCCAGCGACAGCCACGATGCCAGGCGCTTCGCCTTGTCGCGCGACAGGATCGTGTCGCCGTAGCCGTTTTCGAGTGCGTCGATCGCGACGGACACGAAATCGCCCGACTGCACCTCAACCTCGCCCTGATCGTTCAGGAATTCCTCGATCGGAATGTAAGCCTCGGACTTCAGGCCTGCATTGACGACCACGAAGTTGTGGTCGACGCGCACGACTTCGGCGGAAATCACTTCGCCGGCGCGCATGTCTTGACGGGTCAGCGACTCTTCGAACAGAGCCGCAAAGGATTCGGTATTCGGGGTGGAGGTTTGCAGGTCGGACATAAAAATCTGATTGTGCATGGCTCGCTGTGCCACGCCGGCCGGAATGGCAGGCTGAAAGGGCCAGATCGAGGTCCATACGGGGTTAAGGGTTCGAAACACGCTCCGCGCTGCCCGCGCGAAGCACCTACTGCCGCCCGCCTTCTCAGGCGGGCTGGCCGAGCGCCCGGTACCACTGCAGCACCTGGTCGACCGCTTCATCGACCGAAAGCGCCGACGTATCGAGCAGCTTGGCATCTGCCGCGGGCTTCAGCGGCGCGGCGGCGCGATTGCTGTCGCGCGCATCACGTTCACGAAGATCCCGGAGCAAGTCATCTATATTAGCAGAAAAACCTTTTTGCATCAATTGCTTATGCCGTCTGGCCGCGCGCGCCTCGGCGCTGGCCGTCAGAAACACCTTCAGCACGGCGTCCGGGAAGATCACGGTGCCCATGTCGCGCCCGTCGGCGACAAGGCCCGGCGTCTTGCGGAATGCGCGCTGGCGCGCGACCAGCGCGGTACGCACCGGCCCATGCACGGCAATCGCCGACGCGCGGTTGCCGACCGCTTCGGCGCGGATGTCGTTCGACACGTCGACGCCGTCGAGCTGCGCGCAGCCCTCGCGGAACGTGATGTGAAGATCGTCGATCAGCTTCACGAGCGCGTCGATGTCCTCCGCCGCGATGCCGTAGCGTACGCTCGCGAGCGCGGCGAGACGATACAGCGCGCCGCTGTCGAGCAGGTGGAAGCCGAGATGCGCGGCGACGAGCGCGGCGACGGTCCCCTTGCCGGAAGCGGTCGGACCGTCGATCGTGATGACGGGGGTCGGGTGAAAGGGTCGGGTCGATTTCATCGGTACGGTGGGTCAGGCCTTGGCGAGCGCGGCGAAGCGGTCGAAATAGTCGGGGAACGTCTTGCCGACGCACTTCGGATCGTTGATTCGCACGGGCACGCCGCCCAGACTGACGAGCGAGAAGCACATCGCCATCCGGTGATCGTCGTACGTGTCGATCGCGGCGTTTGGCGTGAGTTGTTGCGGCGGCGTGACGACCAGATAGTCGGGGCCTTCCTCGACGATTGCGCCGACCTTGCGCAACTCGGTCGCCATCGCGGCGATGCGGTCGGTTTCCTTCACGCGCCAGCTCGCGATGTTGCGCAGCGTGCTCGTGCCGCTCGCGAACAGCGCCGCGACCGCGATGGTCATCGCCGCGTCGGGAATCAGGTTGAAGTCCATGTCGATCGGCTCGAGCTTGCCATGGTCGTGGCCGATGCCGCGCACCTCGATCCAGTCGTCGCCCATCGATACGTTCGCGCCCATCTGCATCAGCGCATTCGCAAAGCCGACGTCGCCCTGGATGCTCGCGCGCCCCACGCCCTCGACGCGCAGCGGGCCGCCGCCGAGCGCGCCGGCCGCGAGGAAGTACGAGGCCGACGACGCATCGCCCTCGACCATGATGCGCCCCGGCGAACGGTAGCGGACGCCGGCCGGCACGACGAAGCGCTGCCAGCCGTCGCGCTCGATGGTCACGCCGAAGCGCTCCATCAGCCGGATCGTGATGTCGATGTACGGCTTCGAGATCAGTTCGCCGTCGACTTCGACGACGGTCCTGCCGTCCTTCGCCTTCACGAGCGGCAGCGTCATCAGCAGCGCGGTGAGGAACTGGCTCGACACGTCGCCGCGCACGCGGATCGGCGCGTCGACCGCGATCGCCGCAGGCTTGATCCGCAGCGGCGGAAAACCGTCGTTCTGCTCGTAGTCGATCTGCGCGCCGATCTGCCGCAGGCCGTCGACGAGATCGCCGATCGGCCGCTCGTGCATGCGCGGCACGCCATGCACGCGATAGTCGCCGCCATTGACCGCGAGCGCCGCCGTCAACGGTCGCACCGCGGTGCCCGCGTTGCCGAGGAACAGGTCGGCGGTCTTCGCGGTGAACGCGCCGCGCGTGCCGGTGACGACACAGGTGTCGCCCTCGCGCGCGAGTTTCACGCCGAGCTTGCCGAGCGCATCGAGCATCACGCGCGTGTCGTCGGAATCCAGCAGGTTGGTGATCGTCGTATCGCCTTCGGCAAGCGCCGCAAGCAGCAGCACACGGTTCGAGATGCTCTTCGAGCCGGGCAGGCGCACGGTGCCCGACGCACTGGAATACGGGCCGAGATCGAGATAGTCCATGGGAATCGTCCTGTTTCCTGTTATTTCTTGACCGGTTCGGCAGCGGGCTGAGCGCCGCGTTCCTGCCATGCCTTGCGGGCCGCGCGCGAGCGCGTGAACACGGCTTCGAGCGCCGCGCCGTCGCCGGCGTCGATCGCCGCACGCAGCCGGGCGAGCACGCGCGTGTAGCCGTCGAGCTCGTCGAGCAGCGCCGCGCGATTCGCGACACACACGTCGCGCCACATTTCCGGGCTCGACGCCGCGATCCGCGTGAAGTCGCGGAAGCCGCCCGCCGCATACGAGAATTTCAGTTCGGCATCCGTCTCGCCGAGGATCTGCTCGACGAGCGCGAACGACAGCACGTGCGGCAGATGGCTGATCGACGCGAACACGCGATCGTGCTGCGCCGTGCTCATCGTGCGCACGTCGGCGCCGGTCGCCCGCCACATCGCGTCGATCCGCGCGACCGCGTCGGGTGCGTTCTCCGGCAGCGGGCACAGCACGACGTTGCGGCCGACGTACAGATCCGGCAGCGCGGCCTCGACACCGCTCGACTCGCGCCCGGCGATCGGGTGGCCCGGCACGAATTGCGCGATCCGCGCACCGAGCACCTCGCGCGCCGCCGCGACGACATCGGACTTGGTGCTGCCCGCGTCGGTGACGAGCGTCGCGGCCTCGAGCCACGGGGCGATGCGCGCGAGCAACGGGCCCGTTTGCGCGACGGGCGCGGCCAGCAGCACGAGATCGGCGCCGGCAAGCGCGTCGCGCAGTTGCGCATCGTCGTCGAGCGCCGCCGCGCGATCGATCACGCCGAGCGCGAGCGCGCGCTCGACCGACGCACGGGAACGGCCGACGCCGACGACTTCGCCCGCGCCGCCCGGTGCGCGCTCGCGCAGCGCGCGCGCCAGCGATCCGCCGATCAGGCCGACGCCGAAGATGACCAGTTTGTTGAATGCAAAGCCTGACACGACAAGAGCCAAGTGACGCGCGCGGAACGATGCCCCGCGCGCGGAAGTCCAGATTCCGGGCAACGGGCCCGCACCCGGCACGACCTGCACCGGATACCGCCCGAGCCCGCCTTGGGCAGCGCCGCCCGGCCTGCCCTGCCCGCTTCGCCGCGCCGCCTGCGCGGTGCAGGCGACGGGCCGCTGCGCGTCAGCGCGCGCGCGGATACGAACCGAGTACCTTCAGGAACGCGGCCTTCTGGCCGAGCTCCGCGAGCGCGGCGGCCACGGCTGGCTCGTCCCGGTGCCCTTCGATGTCGATGTAGAAGTAATACTCCCACGTGCCGACGCGCGCCGGGCGCGATTCGAAGCGGGTCATCGACACCCCGTGCCGCGCGAGCGGTTCGAGCAGCTTGAACACCGCGCCCGGCTCGTTCTTCACCGACACGATCAGCGAGGTCTGGTCGTGACCGCTCGGTCCGGCCGGCTGCTTACCGATGATCACGAAGCGCGTGCGGTTGTGCGGATCGTCCTGGATCAGCGAGAACGCGATCTGCAGCCCGTAGTGCGCGGCCGCGCGGTCGCCCGCGATCGCCGCGACGCTCGGGTCGGCCGCCGCGAGACGCGCGGCCTCCGCGTTGCTCGACACTGCTTGCCGCTCGAGCTGCGGTGCGTTCGCGGCGAGCCACTGCTGGCATTGCGCGAGTGCCTGCGCATGCGCGCAGACGCGCTTCACGCCGTCGAGCGTGCCGCTCTGCGTGAGCAGGTTGTGATGGATCGGCAGCGCGAGTTCGCCGCTGATCAGCAACTGCGTCTGCAGCAGCAGGTCGAGCGTGCGCGACACCGCGCCTTCGGTCGAATTCTCGACCGGCGCGATGCCGAATGCGGACGCGCCCGCCTCGACCGAGCGGAACACCTCGTCGATCGACGGACACGGCAGCCCTTCGATCGACTGGCCGAAATACTCGAACATCGCCTGTTCGCTGTACGTGCCGACCGGCCCGAGGAACGCGACGTGGATCGTCTGCTCGAGCGCGCGGCTCGCGGCCATGATCTCGCGCCAGATGGCGCTGATGTGCTCGCTCGCGAGCGGCCCCGCGCTCATGTCCTGCAGGCGCGCGATCACCTGCAGTTCGCGTTCCGGCCGGAACACCGGCGCATTGAAGTGCTTCTTGACCTCGCCCACCTCGAGCGCCACCGCGGCGCGCTGGTTGAGGAGCGCGATCAGCTGCGCGTCGATCGCGTCGATGCGGTCGCGCAGCGGTTTCAGGCGGGAATTCAGTTCGTCGTCCATGCGTAGTTGCCGTGCTGTTTGAACAGCGCCGCGCTCAGGCGCCGCGCCGTTCGAAGTCCTTCATGTACTCGACGAGCGCTTGCACGCCCTCGAGCGGCACCGCGTTGTAGATCGACGCCCGCATGCCGCCGACGGACTTGTGGCCCTTCAGCTGCAGCAACCCGCGCGCCTTTGCGCCGGCAAGGAAGTCTTCATTGCGCGTTTCGTCGGCCAGGAAAAAGGGCACGTTCATCCGCGAACGCGCCGCCGGCTCGACCTTGTTCAGATAGAAGCTGCTCGCATCGATCGTGTCGTAGAGCAGCTTCGCCTTCTCGATATTGCGGGCCTCGATCGCCTCGAGGCCGCCCTGCCGCTTCAGCCACTGGAACACGAGGCCCGCGACGTAGATCGCATAGGTGGGCGGCGTGTTGTACAGCGAGTTGTTCTCGGCGACGGTTTTCCATTCGAATGCGGACGGGCAGATCGACAGCGCGCGATCGAGCAGATCCTCGCGCACGATCACGACCGTCACGCCGGCTATCCCGATGTTCTTCTGCGCGCCGCCGAACAGCACGCCGTACTTCGCGACGTCCATCGGGCGCGACAGGATGTGCGACGAGACATCGGCGACGAGCGGCACGTCGCCGAGGTCGGGAATCTCGAACGTCTCGACGCCGTCGATCGTCTCGTTCGTGCACAGATGCACGTAGGCCGGATCGTCCGACAGCTGCCACTCGGCACGGGCAGGCGCGCGCGTGAAACCGTCGGCCGTCTTGCCGGAGGCGGCCAGATGCGGCGTGCCGTATTTCTTCGCTTCGTTGAACGACTTCTGCGACCACGAGCCCGTCACGACGAAGTCGGCGGTCTTGCGCGAGCCGAGCAGGTTCATCGGCACGGTCGCGTTCGCGCCGATGCCGCCGCCCTGCAGGAACAGGATCCGGTGGCTGGCCGGCACATCGAGCAGTTCGCGCAGGTCGGTCAGCGCCGCCTCGTGGATCGACATGAATTCCTTGCCGCGATGGCTCATCTCCATCACGCTCATGCCGCTGCCGTGCCAGTCGAGCATTTCGTCGGCGGCCTGCCGCAGCACTTCCTCGGGGAGCGCCGCAGGACCGGCGGAGAAATTAAAGACGCGCATCGTGAAAACCTCGGGAGGGACGCGACCGGCTTGCGACCGGCTTGCCGCCGGCAGAAAGAACCGCGCCTGAAAAGAAATGGCCGCTTGCGCTCGCGCGCAAACGGCCATTATCGCACTGTCATCAGGCTCCCGCCAAACCCGGCCGAACGGCCGGGCGGCGTGCCCGGACGGCTTACTTGCCCGGCTTGACTGCCGCGACTTCCTTGTCAGCCTGCGCGCGCGTCGCCTGGATCGCTTGCGGCATGTACTTCTGCATCAGGCCGTTGACCACGTCGCGGCCGACCTGATCCTGAACCTGGATGAACTTGCGGCCCGTCGGGCTCTTGTAGAACGTCGTCAGATCCTTGATCTCCGACGTGCTGTAGTACTTCGCATAGGCGTCGTACTGAGCCGACATCGCGTCGTTCTGGAACTGCTGCGAGCCGAACACCTTGCCCGCGCCGTCAACCAGCTTCGGCACTGCGTTCTTCTGCAGCGTCGGCACGGCAGCCTGCTTCTGCTTGTCGTTCAGCGACTTGTTTTCCGACAGCGCGTCCGACAGGATCGCCGGCACGAGCTGCTTTGCCTGCATCTCGG
Organism: Burkholderia sp. Bp8986; assembly: GCF_003854225.1. Taxonomy (NCBI): domain Bacteria; kingdom Pseudomonadati; phylum Pseudomonadota; class Betaproteobacteria; order Burkholderiales; family Burkholderiaceae; genus Burkholderia; species Burkholderia sp. Bp8986. The sequence goes on from NZ_QTQM01000012.1 coordinate 21,251, forward strand.
CGCTGTTGCCGATAGCCGACACGAGCTTCGGCGCGTCGATCGCGTCGAGCAGATCCTTGATCGCTGCCTTCTTGTCGGCGTCGATCGGCGCAGCTGCCGCGGTCGCAGCCGGTGCGGAATTCGACAGCGCTTGCGCCATCGCGAACGTCGGCACCAGTGCAGCCAGCAGAACCAGTTGCTTGAATTGCTTTTGCATCATCACTCCCTTTTGGAAATATGAATGGTTGCTCGCCGACCGCGGCGCTTTTCGCCCGCGGCGGCTCGAGTCTCATCCGTTCTTCAGGCTTCGCCGTCCGACGCCTCGTCGGCCTCGCCATCGCCCTCTTCGGCTTCCGCGATCTGCTGCAGGCCGGAGAGCTTGGTACCCTCATCGAGACTGATGAGTGTAACACCTTGCGTGGCGCGCCCCATTTCGCGAATCTCGGACACACGCGTCCGGATCAACACGCCGGCGGTCGTGATCAGCATGATCTGATCCTCGGCGTCGACGAGCGTCGCGGCGACGACCTTGCCGTTGCGCTCGGACGTCTGGATCGCGATCATCCCCTTCGTGCCGCGGCCGTGACGCGTGTACTCGGTGATCGGCGTGCGCTTGCCGTAGCCGTTTTCGGTCGCGGTGAGCACGGTCTGCTCCTCGCTGCCGGCAACCAGCAGCGCGATGACCTGCTGCCCGTCCTCGAGCTGCATGCCGCGCACGCCGCGCGCTTCCCGGCCCATCGGGCGCACGTCGTTCTCGTCGAAGCGCACGGCCTTGCCGGCGTCAGAGAACAGCATCACGTCGTGCGCGCCGTCGGTGATCGACGCGCCGATCAGGTAATCGCCCTCGTCGAGGCCGACCGCGATGATGCCCTTCTTCATCGGGCGGCTGAATGCCTCGAGCGGCGTCTTCTTCACGGTGCCGAGCGACGTCGCCATGAACACGAACTTGTCGGCCGAGAACTCCTTGACCGGCAGCACGACGTTGATCTTCTCGCCTTCCTGCAGCGGGAACATGTTGACGATCGGACGGCCGCGCGAGTTGCGCGAGCCCTGCGGCACTTCATAGACCTTGACCCAGTACACGCGGCCGCGGTTCGAGAAGCACAGGATGTAGTCGTGCGTGTTCGCGATGAACAGCGTCTCGATCCAGTCGTCTTCCTTCATCTGCGTCGCCTGCTTGCCGCGACCGCCGCGCTTCTGCGCGCGATACTCGGACAGCGGCTGCGACTTCACGTAGCCCGCGTGCGACATCGTGACGACCATGTCCTGCGGCGTGATCAGGTCTTCGGTATTCAGCTCGGTCGCGTTCAGCTCGATCTTCGAGCGGCGCGCGTCGCCGAATTCGGCCTTCACCGACGTCAGCTCTTCGCCGATCATCGTCGTGATCCGCTCCGGGCGCGCGAGGATGTCCAGCAGGTCGGCGATCTGCGCCATCACTTCGCGGTACTCGCCGATGATCTTGTCCTGCTCGAGACCGGTCAGGCGCTGCAGACGCATCTGCAGGATTTCCTGCGCCTGCGTGTCGGACAGACGGTACAGCCCGTCGGTCTGCATCCCGAACGCCGGGTTCAGGCCTTCCGGACGGTACGCGGAGCGGCCGCCCGCGGATGCGTTCTCGGTCTCGGCGCGCGTCAGCATCTCGCGCACGAGCGACGAATCCCACGGCTTCGCCATCAGTTCCTGCTTCGCGATCGGCGGCGTCGGCGCGGCCTTGATGATCGCGATGAACTCGTCGATGTTCGCGAGCGCGACCGCGAGACCTTCGAGCACGTGGCCGCGTTCGCGGGCCTTGCGCAGTTCGTAGATCGTGCGGCGCGTCAGCACTTCGCGTCGATGCGACAGGAAGCACTGCAGGATTTCCTTCAGGTTCAGCAGCTTCGGCTGGCCGTCGACCAGCGCGACCATGTTCATGCCGAACGTGTCCTGCAGCTGCGTCGCCTTGTACAGGTTGTTCAGCACCACCTCGGGCACTTCGCCGCGCTTCAGCTCGATCACGACGCGCATGCCGCTCTTGTCGGACTCGTCGCGGATGTCGGAGATGCCCTCGAGCTTCTTCTCGTTGACGAGCTCGGCAATGCGCTCGAGCAGCGAGCGCTTGTTCACCTGGTACGGCAGCTCGTCGACGATGATCGCCATCCGCTGGCCGCGGTCGATCTCCTCGAAGTGCGTGGCCGCGCGCATCACGACGCGGCCGCGCCCGGTGCGGTAGCCGTCGCGCACGCCGGCGACGCCGTAGATGATGCCGGCCGTCGGGAAGTCCGGCGCCGGGATGATCTCGATCAGCTCGTCGATCGTCGCTTCCGGGTTGCCCAGCAGGTGCTGGCACGCGTCGACGACTTCGTTCAGGTTGTGCGGCGGGATGTTGGTCGCCATGCCGACCGCGATGCCCGACGAACCGTTGATCAGCAGGTTCGGGATGCGCGACGGCAGGACCGACGGCTGCATCTCGTTGCCGTCGTAGTTCGGCTCGAAGTCGACCGTTTCCTTGTCGATGTCGGCGAGCAGCTCGTGACCGATCTTCGCCATGCGAATTTCGGTGTAACGCATCGCCGCGGCGTTGTCGCCGTCGATCGAGCCGAAGTTGCCCTGCCCGTCGATCAGCATGTAGCGCAGCGAGAAGTCCTGCGCCATCCGCACGATCGTGTCGTACACCGCGGTATCGCCGTGAGGGTGATACTTACCGATCACGTCACCGACGATACGCGCCGATTTCTTGTACGCGCGGTTCCAGTCGTTGTTCAGTTCGTGCATCGCGAACAATACGCGCCGGTGCACGGGTTTCAGGCCATCGCGGACATCCGGAAGGGCACGTCCGACGATCACGCTCATCGCGTAATCGAGATACGAACGGCGCATTTCCTCCTCTAGGGAGGTGGGCAGGGTCTCTTTGGCGAATTGATCCATGTATCCGTATCGTTTCGGAGCGAAGACGGCGAACGCCTTTCGCGTGGGCGCTGCATGCGCAACGCAACGCGAGATTCTAACATGCGCCCATCAGCCGCCGATTCGCCACCCCCTCTATATGTAAACAGCAAAAATCGCGACCACGGCAGCGGCACCGCGAACCGGCCGCGATCGCGCCCCTTCAGGCGGCTCGGGGGCCGCGCGGATCCGAGTCGCGCACGCGGGTAAACATTTGCGGCCTTTCGCGCAATTTCGCGGACCCACTCTTGACAATCTCTAAAAGTTACGGCAGGCCGGTGTTGCGCATGCACCACAAAGTTGAAGCGATCTTAGGGTGGGGAGGATTTTTTTTCGTAGGAAGGGAACGATATGGCAAAATGCCAACGCACTGAAAGTTAGACGCTGCTCGAAGTCTACACAGAGCGGTGCCGCGTTTTTTGTGCCGCACCAATGTTATACTTCGAGCAATGTATGACTTGTCACCGTCAACAGGCTCGCAGTAAACCTGCGGTAATCTCAATTTCGAGAGGAGAAATATGAATAAACTTTCAAAGCTCGCGTTCATTGCAGCTACCGCAGTTATGGCTGCATCCGCTTCGGCACAGTCGGTGCCGGCGTCGCGTCAAGCCGTCAACGACAACTGGGTGAACGGCACGGGCGAATGGGTGTGGATGAACGGCACGAACGAGCTCTGCTGGCGTGACGCGTTCTGGACGCCGGCCACCGCCAACGCGAAGTGCGATGGCGCACTGGTCGCCCAGGCACCGGCACCGGCTCCGGTCGCACCGGTCGCTCCGGCAATCACGAGCCAGAAGATCACGTATCAAGCCGACGCACTGTTCGACTTCGACAAGGCAACGCTCAAGCCGCTGGGCAAGCAAAAGCTGGACGAACTGGCTTCGAAGATCCAGGGCATGAACACGGAAGTGGTCGTCGCTACGGGCTACACGGACCGCATCGGTTCGGACAAGTACAACGACCGCCTGTCGCTGCGCCGTGCGCAAGCCGTCAAGTCGTACCTGGTCAGCAAGGGTGTCCCGGCCAGCAAGATCTACACGGAAGGCAAGGGCAAGCGCAACCCGGTCACGACGGGCTGCAACCAGAAGAACCGCAAGCAACTGATCGCCTGCCTCGCACCGGACCGCCGCGTGGAAGTCGAAGTGGTCGGTACGCAAGAAGTCCAGAAGACGACCGTTCCGGCACAGTAAGCCGCGGTTTTCGACTGCTTCAAAGCCCCGCTCCGGCGGGGCTTTTTCTTTGACGCCCGCCCAGGCGCTCGCTGGCCTCGTTGTGCGCCCCCTTATATACTCGGGGCTGACGTACCGACGCATCGCCCTCCTTCCGTAGCCCGTTTGCCGACATGACCAACGCCGATCCGCACGAACTCCAGAAATTCAGCGACCTCGCCCATCGGTGGTGGGATCCGAATGCCGAATTCAAGCCCCTGCACGACCTGAACCCGGTCCGGCTCGGCTGGATCGATTCGCATGCGCACCTCGCCGGCAAGCGCGCGCTCGATATCGGCTGCGGCGGCGGCATCCTGTCCGAATCGATGGCCGGACTCGGCGCGCAGGTGAAAGGCATCGACCTGTCGACCGAAGCACTCGGCGTGGCCGACCTGCACAGCCTCGAAAGCGGTATCACGGTCGATTACGAGGCGATCGCCGCCGAAGCGATTGCCGAACGCGAGCCGGGCACCTATGACGTCGTCACGTGCATGGAAATGCTCGAGCACGTCCCGTCGCCGGCCGGCGTCGTCGCCGCGTGCGCGACGCTCGTGAAGCCGGGCGGCTGGGTGTTCTTCTCCACACTGAACCGCAACCTGAAGTCCTACCTGTTCGCAGTGATCGGTGCGGAGTACATCGCGCAGATGCTGCCGAAGGGCACCCACGACTACGCGCGCTTCATCCGCCCGTCGGAACTGGCGAGCTTCGTGCGCGGGACCGATCTGCATATCGTGGAGATCAAGGGCATTACCTATCACCCGATCGGCAAGCGCTTCGCGCTGTCGAACGATACCGACATCAACTATCTCGTCGCGTGCCGCCGCGGCGCGTGACCTTCCGACCGGCATGACGACTCCCCTTTCGACCGGGCGGCCCGCACTCGACGAGCCGCGCCTGCTGCACTGCGATGCCGTGCTGTTCGACCTCGACGGCACGCTCGCCGACACGGCGCCCGATCTCGCCGCCGCCGTCAACAAGATGCAGCGCGTGCGCGGCCTGCCCGAAACGTCGCTCGACGTGCTGCGGCCGCTGGCATCGGCCGGCGCGCGCGGCCTGCTCGGCGGCGCATTCGGCATCGGCCCGCAATCGGCCGGCTACGAAGCGATGCGCGACGAGTTCCTGACCAATTACGCGACGGACATCTGCGTGCACACCGTGCTGTTCCCCGGCATCGGCGACGTGCTCGACGAACTCGATGCGCGCGGCGTGCGCTGGGGCATCGTCACGAACAAGGCGATGCGCCTCACCGCGCCGCTCGCCGACCTGCTCGGCCTTGCGCCGCGCGCGGCCTGCATCGTCGGGGGCGACACAACGCCGCACTCGAAACCGCATCCGGCCCCGCTGCTGCACGCGGCCGGACAGATGACGCTCGCGCCCGAGCGCATCGTCTATGTCGGTGACGATCTTCGCGACATCCAGGCCGGCAGCGCGGCAGGGATGGCAACCGTCGCGGCTGCCTATGGCTACTGCGGCGACGGCGCCGCGCCGGCCGACTGGCAGGCGCAGCATCTCGTCGGCTCGACGCAGGAACTGCGCGAACTGTTGCGCGATGTTGGGCTATAATGTTTGATCTTATCCGCGGGGGCGACCTGGTTTCGACAGGGGTTGTGAAGCGGCTAGGGCATGTCGAGGACCCGTCACCTCGTTAATCAATGGGAAAATCGTAACTGCAAACGACGATACGTTCGCACTGGCAGCCTAACGGCCGCCGTCCTCTGCCTAGTTCACTGACGGGCTAGTGTCGCAAGACCGGTAGCAATACCGCCAGAGGTCATTTACGTCAGTTAAGCCCTGTCGGCGTCGCGACGCCAGGGTCGAAAACCTAGCGAATCGCCGTAGTGCAGCGTGTTCGTCCGCGTCGCTGCGGTTAAATCAAATGACTGAACTAAACATGTAGAACTAGTCGTGGAGCGCTTCTGGACGCGGGTTCGATTCCCGCCGCCTCCACCAAATTCCGCGCTTGACGCACGAACCCCGCACGACGCGAGTCTGCGGGGTTTTTTGTTGCCGGTGCGCCCACCTCCCGCGCCCTCCGAAAAAGCGCCCGGCCCGGGCGGGCCAGGCGGAATGCCACCGATACGCCGGCGACAGGAGGTGACGGAGGTTCGGCGCCGTCCGCGCTGCGCTCGAGCGCAGCGGACGACGCCCTGCCCGGCACCGCGACCGGACGCGATGCATCATCGCACCGGCCCCGTGGCCCCGCCAGGCAATGCGCAGCTTAGCTGCCGCGATACAGCGACTTCATTTCTTCCGCGCTGGCCGGACGCACGCCGATCGCACGCGAGCCCGCTGCCGATGCGCCCTGCACCTGCGCGCCGTAGCCGCTGGCGTCGGCGCCTTGCGCCCGGGCCAACGCGCTGCGCTGCTGTTCTGCAACACGCGCGGTTGCGGCCTGGATCGCTTCCGGATAGTGCGGATCTTCGCCGCGGGCGGTGTTGTAACCGGCCTGCTGGAGCTGAACCAGTTCGGCGCGAACCTGTGCGCGGGTGAGTGCCGAGCCGGACTGCGCATACGAAACGACCGGAGCAACGAGAGCGGCAGCAACGACAACGGCTTGAACGAGCGACTTCATGATGACCTACCTCCAGATTTGTCTGATTTCGCGGTGAACACCCGTTCATCGCTGACAAACCGAAGTTTATGTAGGCGGATGCTTAAGAATAAGGCAGATTTCAGGAAGACATCCTTCCTGGATTACGGGTTAACCCTAGAATTCCGACAGGCACCCGATCCGGCATCGCACGATCGCACTGGACTACGACCGGCCATAAAGCACGAGCCCCGCAAGGCAGCATGCCCTGCGGGGCTCGAAAAGAATCGCGCGGCACGGCCGCACAGACGCGTCGACGACGACCCGGCGCGTCTGCCTTGGTCTATTGAGTGTCCAGCGGGCACTTCAGGTTGCAGCCGTTCGGATCCCCCATATCGCCCTTGCGGCGCAATGCCGACTTCTTGCCGCTCTGGTATTTCTGCGACGGCGCGGACGCCGCGAACGGCATCTGCGGATGCTCGTTCAGGCGGAACTGTTCGCTCAGGATGCCGCCAGGCACGCCCGGGGAATTCTGCGCAAGCGCAAACGGCGAAACAGCGACGAGAAGCCCTGCGGTCAACGCTGCCGCGGCGAAGGGAACGGAAAGTTTCATGGCGGGATGACGCCTGAACGGCGTGCTTGTTGGAACGTTGATCAAGCGGCAAGCGTAGCGCAAATCCCTCGCTGCTGCAGCGCGGCTCGCGCGCATTCCCGTTACCGTGCGTTGCCGTCCGGCGTACCGGCCGCGACCGTACCGACGAGGCCCTCCGCGACACCGGCCAGCGTCCCGCACGCCGCCGGATCATAGCCGTCGAGATGCGCGACGCGCTCGACGAAACGTGCATCGCGCAGCAAGGCGAGCACGCCGGCGAGCGGCCGCGAGTCGAGCTGCGCGCGTTCACACGCGAAGTAGTAGTCCTCGTCGACGACCGGGATGAAATCGAGCCCGAAATGACGGGCGGCCGGCTCGACGCCGAAGCCGAGATCGGCCATCCCGCTCGCGACGAACGCGGCGATCGCCGAGTGCGTGAGCTCGGCCGAAGCATAGCCGTCGATCCGCTCGGGATCGATGCCGATCGCCCGCAACGCGAGATCGAGCAGCATGCGCGTGCCCGACCCCGGCTGCCGATTGACGAAGCGGATGTCGTGGCGGGCGAGATCGGCCAGCCCGCCGACCTGCTTCGGGTTGCCGCGCGGCACGAACAGCCCCTGCTGGCGACGCGTCAGATGAATCAGCACGTGACGCGTGTCGTCGAGCCACGGCCGGTAGATCTGCGCGCACCGTTCGCGGAACGTGCCGCGCGGCAGATGGAAGCCGGCCAGCTCGCATTCGCCGCGCGCGAGTGCCTGCACGGCCTCGACGCTCTCGCGATACTTGATGTCGACGGCGGCCTGCGCATCGACGAGCGCGGAAACGAGCGCCGCAACCGCATAGCCGTGCGACGCATGGATGCGCACGGCGCCGTCGCGCTGTGCGAGCCGCCGGTTCAGGTCGCTCGCCACCTCGGCCGCCAGCGCGCGCAGGTTCCCGTCGAGACGGCTGCGCGCGAGCCGCTGCGCGTCGACGACCGCCTGCCCCAGCTCGGACAATGTCGATCCCTTGCCGCGCGCGGTCTCGATCAACTCGCCGCCGACGCATGCCTCCAGCGCCCGCAGCATGCCCCACGCGTGCCGATACGACAGCCCTTTCGCCTGCGCGGCCTGTGCAATGCTGCCCGTATCGGCCACGAGCTCCAGCAACGGGGCGACATCCGACAGGCTCGCCGTGCGGCCCTCCGTGTCGCGTACGGTCAGATACGCGTCGCATTCGATTCGAATCAATTATGTACTCCGATTTCCTATTGCGACTGCGAAATCTTCCGCTTATCGTTGCTCAAAATCAATCAGGACGAAGTCCCTGTGTGCACTATATGAATCAAGGGCACATATGAGACTTTGGAGGAGCACAACGATGTCCCCGAATTCCCCCGCGCCCGACGCGCTCGTCGAGCGTCATGCGCGCGCCGGCCGCTCGCTCGTCGCGATCCTGCATGCGATCCAGGACGAAGCCGGCTACGTACCGGCAGGCTGCGTCGCGCCGCTCGCGAAGGCGCTGAATCTGTCGCGTGCCGAAGTGCACGGCGTGCTCACCTACTATCACCACTTCCGCACCGCGCCGCCCGCGCGCGTGACGATCCAGATGTGCCGCGCCGAGGCGTGCCGCAGCATGGGCTGCGAAGCGCTGGCCGCACACGCGGAAGCGCGCACGGGTTGCCGGTTCGACGCCGCGCACGGCGATGGCGCCGACGCGCACGCGCCGGGCGACGTCGCGCTCGAGTCGGTCTACTGCCTCGGGCTGTGCGCACAATCGCCGTCGATGACGGTCAACGGCGTACTGCACGCAAAGGTCACGCCGGAGAAGTTCGACGCCCTGCTCGCCGACGCGGCCGCCCACACCCCGGAGGCCGCATGACGACCCGCATCTACGTTCCGCGCGATTCGTCCGCGCTGGCGCTCGGCGCCGACGCCCTCGCCGCCGCGATCGTCGCGGAAGCCGAGCGGCGCGGCGTCGCGATCGAACTGATCCGCAACGGTTCGCGCGGGCTGCTGTGGCTCGAGCCGCTCGTCGAGGTCGGCACGGCCGCCGGGCGCGTCGGCTACGCGAACCTGTCGGCGGCCGACGTGCCCGCCCTGTTCGATGCAAACTGGCTCGACGGCGGCACGCACCCGAGCGGCGTCGGCCTCGTCGACGCGCTGCCCTATCTCGCGCGCCAGCAGCGCCTCACGTTCGCGCGCATCGGCCTGACCGATCCGCTGTCGATCGACGACTACCTGAAGCATGACGGCCTCGCCGGCCTGAAGAACGCGCTCGCACTCGACGGCGACGCCGCGTGCGAGCAGCTGATCGAATCGGGGCTGCGCGGCCGCGGCGGCGCGGCCTTCCCGGCCGGCATCAAGTGGCGCACGGTCCGGCAGGCGCGCGCCGCGCAGAAGTACATCGTCTGCAACGCGGACGAAGGCGATTCGGGCACGTTCTCCGATCGCCTGCTCATGGAATGCGATCCGTACTGCCTGATCGAAGGGATGATCATCGCGGGCATCGCGACGGGCGCGACGCTCGGCTACATCTACGTGCGCAGCGAATACCCGCATGCAATCGCGGCACTCGAAACGGCGATCGAGCGGGCTCGCGAAGCCGGCTGGCTCGGCGAACGCGTGCTCGGCTCCGCGCATGCGTTCGACCTGCACGTCGCGAAGGGCGCCGGTTCGTACGTGTGCGGCGAGGAAACGGCGCTGCTCGAATCGCTCGAAGGCAAGCGCGGCGTCGTGCGCGCGAAGCCGCCGCTGCCGGCGCTCGCCGGGCTGTTCGGCCAGCCGACCGTGATCAACAACGTGATCACGCTCGCGACCGCGCCGGTGATCTTCGCGCGCGGCGCCGCGTTCTATCGCGACTACGGGATGGGCCGCTCGCGCGGCACGCTGCCGTTCCAGCTCGCGGGCAACATCCGCCACGGCGGCCTCGTCGAGCTCGCGTTCGGCGTCACGCTGCGCGAGCTGCTGTTCGACTACGGCGGCGGCACGGCCAGCGGCCGGCCCGCGCGCGCCGCCCAGGTCGGCGGCCCGCTCGGCACCTACCTGCCCGAACACCAGTGGGACGTGCCGCTCGACTACGAGGCGTACGCGGCGATCGGCGCGGTGGTCGGCCACGGCGGCATCGTGCTGCACGACGACACGTCGAATCTCGCGGAGCTCGCCGAATACGCGATGAAGTTCTGCGCGATCGAATCGTGTGGCAAGTGCACGCCCTGCCGGATCGGCTCGACGCGCGGCGTCGAGACGATCGCGCGGATTCGCGAAGGCGACACGTCGGAGCGTCAGGTCACGCTGCTGCGCGACCTGTGCGACACGATGCTCGCCGGCTCGCTGTGCGCGATGGGCGGGATGACGCCGTATCCGGTGCTGTCCGCGCTCGACCATTTCCCCGAAGATTTCGGGCTCGCCGCCGGCAAGCAAGCCGCGTCGGGTCCGGTCAAGGCTGCGGCCTGACCCAGAAGGAGCCCTGCATGTCCCTCGACACGAACAACGTCCGCCAAGGCGGCTGCGGCTCGGGCCAATGCGCGTGCAAGAGCGCCGCTGAGGCGCGCGTGCGCGATCCGTTCGACGAAACCGACTACGGCACGCCGCAACGGCATGCCGATACCGACGTCACGCTCGAAATCGACGGCCAGCCGGTCACGGTGCCGGCCGGCACGTCGGTGATGCGCGCCGCGATCGAAGCCGGCGTCAACGTGCCCAAGCTCTGCGCGACCGATTCGCTCGAACCGTTCGGCTCGTGCCGTCTGTGCCTGGTCGAAATCGAAGGCCGGCGCGGCTATCCGGCATCGTGCACGACGCCCGCCGAAGCCGGGATGAAGGTGCGTACGCAGTCGGACCGGCTGCAGTCGCTGCGCCGCAACGTGATGGAGCTGTACATCTCCGACCATCCGCTCGACTGCCTCACCTGCCCCGCCAACGGCGACTGCGAACTGCAGGACATGGCGGGCGTGGTGGGCTTGCGCGAAGTGCGTTACGGCTTCGACGGCGCGAATCACCTGCGCGACCAGAAGGACGAATCGAATCCGTACTTCACGTACGATCCGTCGAAGTGCATCGTCTGCAACCGCTGCGTGCGCGCATGCGAGGAAACGCAGGGCACGTTCGCGCTGACGATCGCCGCGCGCGGTTTCGAATCGCGCGTCGCCGCCAGCGAAGGCGAATCGTTCATGGCATCGGAATGCGTATCGTGCGGCGCGTGCGTCGCCGCGTGCCCGACGGCCACCTTGCAGGAAAAATCCGTCGTCCGGCTCGGCCAGGCCGAGCATTCGGTCGTCACGACCTGCGCGTACTGCGGCGTCGGCTGCTCGTTCAAGGCCGAGATGAAGGGCACGCAGGTCGTGCGCATGACGCCGCACAAGAACGGCCTCGCGAACGAAGGCCACGCGTGCGTGAAGGGCCGCTTCGCATGGGGCTACGCGACGCACAAGGACCGCATCACGAAGCCGATGATCCGCGAGAAGATCACCGACCCGTGGCGCGAAGTCAGCTGGGAAGAGGCGCTCACCTACGCGGCGACGCAGTTCCGCAAGCTGCAGCAGAAGTACGGCCGCGATTCGATCGGCGGCATCACGTCGTCGCGCTGCACGAACGAGGAAACCTACCTCGTGCAGAAGCTCGTGCGCGCCGCGTTCGGCAACAACAACGTCGACACCTGCGCACGCGTGTGCCACTCGCCGACCGGCTATGGCCTGAAGACGACGCTCGGCGAATCGGCCGGCACGCAGACCTTCGCGTCGGTCGGCCAGTCCGACGTGATCGTCGTGATGGGCGCGAACCCGACCGACGGGCACCCGGTGTTCGGCTCGCGCATGAAGCGGCGCATCCGCGAGGGCGCGAAGCTGATCGTGATCGACCCGCGCCGCATCGACGTGGTCGACGGCCCGCACGTGAAGGCCACGCATCACCTGCAGCTGCGCCCGGGCACCAACGTCGCGATCGTCAACGCACTCGCGCACGTGATCGTCACCGAGGGGCTCGTCGCCGACGCATTCGTCGCCGAACGCTGCGACACGCGCGCGTTCGAGCAATGGCGCGACTTCGTATCGCGCGCCGAGAACTCGCCCGAAGCGACCGCCGACGTAACGGGCGTGCCGGCCGCGCTGGTGCGCGAAGCCGCGCGCCTCTATGCGACGGGCGGCAACGCCGCGATCTACTACGGCCTCGGCGTGACCGAACACGCGCAAGGCTCGACGACGGTGATGGGCATCGCGAACCTCGCGATGGCGACCGGCAACATCGGCCGCGAAGGCGTCGGCGTCAATCCGCTGCGCGGCCAGAACAACGTGCAGGGTTCGTGCGACATGGGCTCGTTCCCGCATGAACTGCCCGGCTACCGGCACATCAGCGACGAAGTCGTACGCACGCAGTTCGAACAGGCATGGTCGGCCACGCTGCAGCCGGAACCGGGGCTGCGCATCCCGAACATGTTCGACGCGGCGCTCGACGGCAGCTTCAAGGGCCTCTATTGCCAGGGCGAGGACATCGTCCAGTCGGACCCGAACACGCAGCACGTCGCGGCCGCGCTGTCGTCGATGGAATGCATCGTCGTGCAGGACATCTTCCTGAACGAAACCGCGAAATACGCGCACGTGCTGCTGCCGGGCTCGACGTTCCTCGAGAAGGACGGCACGTTCACGAACGCGGAGCGCCGCATCTCGCGCGTGCGCAAGGTGATGCCGCCGCTCGCGGGCTACGCGGACTGGGAAGTGACGCTGCTGCTGTCGCGGGCGCTCGGCTACGACATGCACTACACGCATCCGTCGGAAATCATGGACGAGATCGCGCGGCTCACGCCGACCTTCTCGGGTGTGTCGTACGAGAAGCTCGATGCGCTCGGCAGCATCCAGTGGCCGTGCAACGAACAGGCGCCGGACGGCACGCCGACGATGCACATCGACGCATTCGTGCGCGGCAAGGGCCGGTTCGTGATCACGCAGTTCATTCCGACGCCGGAAAAGGTCACGCAGCGCTATCCGCTGATCCTGACCACGGGCCGCATCCTGTCGCAATACAACGTCGGCGCGCAGACGCGCCGGACCGAGAACGTGCAGTGGCACGAAGAGGACCGTCTCGAGATCCATCCGCACGACGCGGAGGACCGCGGAATCCGGACCGGCGACTGGGTCGGCATCGAATCGCGGGCGGGCCAGACCGTGTTGCGCGCGCTCGTGTCCGACCGCATGCAGCCGGGTGTCGTGTACACGACGTTCCACTTCCCCGAATCGGGCGCGAACGTGATCACGACGGACAGCTCCGACTGGGCGACGAACTGCCCGGAATACAAGGTGACGGCCGTGCAGGTGATGCCGGTCGCGCAGCCGTCGGAGTGGCAGCGCGCGTATGCGCGCTTCAACTCGGAGCAGCTCGACCTGCTCGAGCGCCGCGCCGCCACGCCGGCCGTCGTGACGACGGGCAAGTGAGGAAGCGATGGACAACGGACACCTGGTCGACATGGCCAACCAGATCGGCGCGTTCTTCGAATCGATGCCCGATCGCGAAGAAGCGCTGAGCGGGATCGCCGAGCATATCCGGCGCTTCTGGGAACCGCGGATGCGTCGTGCATTGCTCGCCGCGCTCGACGATCCGTCGAGCGCGGCCGGACAACGCGCGGCGCCGATCGTGCGCGACGCGATCGCCGCGCACCGCGCATCGCTCGTACCAGCCGCGGCCTCCGCCTGAGCGCCCCGCTACGCAGGCACCGACATGCCCGCGAACCAGCTTTCGCAGTGGCGCAGCAGCGCGTTCGCGTCGGTGGCGGTACGGCCGCGCACCGCGATGTAGCCGTCGGGCCGCAGCAGGTAGAACGACGGCCTCGAGCGGCCGTATACCTGCGCAAGCCCATCCGTGCCGTCGCTTTCGGCATCGGCGACGCGCCATGTTCGCACGGCGCCCGGCATGATCCGCTCCAGCCCCTGCACAAGCGCCTGCGCATCCGCGGGCATCGGCGGCACGTCGCCCGTCTCGCCGGCGTCGGCTCCTGCCGGTTCCTCGAGCAGCAGCAGCGTAAAGCTCGCGGGGTCGTGCAGGTCGTATAGCCGCGCGGTTCCGGGCGCCCGCCCGAGCGGCCCGTCGACCACGTGCACGAGCGCGTCGGGCGCTCGCTCGCCTGCGCGCGGCCCGCCGTCGAGCACGCGTTCGAGCGTGAGCGGGCTTTTCCGGTATTGCACGCCGAGCTCGCTGACGGTGCGGCGTACCGCGTCGCGCACCGGCCCGAACGACGCCAGCAGCGGCACGACATGATCGCGCAGCAGCTTCATCGCGCCGTGGTCGGCTTCGACGATCTGCGTGACGAGGCCGGTCTGCCGCAATACGTCACGCTCGATCGGGTGGCGCTCGGCGTGATACGTGTCGAGCAGGCGCTCCGGCGTGCCCGCGCCGAGCACGCGCGCGAGCTTCCAGCCAAGATTGAACGCTTCCTGGATGCCCGTGTTCATGCCCTGCGCGCCCGCCGGGCTGTGAACGTGCGCGGCGTCGCCCGCGAAGAATACCCGCCCGTGACGCAGTCGCTCGACCATCCGGCTATGCAGGCGGAAATACGTCGACCACGCGAGATCGCTCGGCGCAATCGACGCACCGACGCGCGCGCGCACGATCGCCTCGCATTCGTCGAGCGACGGGGTCGAGGGCGTGAGTCCGTCGGGCGATGCGTCGCTGCCGGGCGGCCGGTCGGCAACGAGCCGGTAGCGGCCGCCGCCCATCGGAAACAGCCCCGCGATGCCGTCGGGCGTCGTGAACAGATGGATCTCCTCGTCCGGCCAGTCGGGTATCGCCGCGAAATCGGCGAGCAGGAAAGTCTGCTCGAACGCATGCCCGGCGAAGCCCAGGCCAAGCAGGTGGCGCACCGTGCTGTGCGCGCCGTCGGCGGCGATCAGGTACGAGGGCGCGAACGCCTGTTCACGACCGTCGGCATCGCGGATCGTCACGTCGAGCGACGGTCCGCCCGCATCGCATGCGGTGAGCGTGACGCCGCGTTCGACGGTCACGCCGAACCCGGCCAGATGCTCGGCGAGCAGCCGCTCGGTGATGCTCTGGTCGAGAAACAGCAGATACGGATAACGCGTTTGCAGCGGATCGAAATCGAGCCGCGCGATCACGCGGCCGTCCGCATGCAGCGCGGCCGCATGGGCGCGATGACCCAGCGCGAGAAACGGTTCGACCGCGCGATGCTGCTCCAGCAGTTCGAGCGTGCGTGCCTGGATACCGATCGCGCGAGAATACGGCGCGGGCACGGCCAGCCGGTCGATGATGCGCACCGGCACGCGGGCGCGCGCGAGACTCATCGCTGCGGCAAGGCCGGTGGGGCCTGCGCCGACGATCAGCACCGGCGGGATATCGAGCAGTGTGTCAGCCATGAGAACCTCGATGACACGCGATTGTGCAAGTCTACGCCGCTCCGCGTGACGGGGCCATATGCCGACCGGCCGATCTGGGGTGCCCGCGCGCAGTGTGGGAAAATACACGCTTTCCGTCAGTTTTCGCGTCATGGAATCCGCATTCGACCGAGCGTATGCCGCGCACCGCGCGGGCCGCCTCGCCGAGGCCGAGCACGGCTATCGCGCCGCACTCGCCACTCATCCCGCCGACGCCGACGCGCTGCATCTGTTCGGCGTGCTGCGGCATCAGCAGGGCCAGCATGCCGAGGCGGCCGATCTCGTCGGGCGTGCGGTCGAGTTGCGCCCGAACGACGCCGCGCTGCAGCTCAATCTCGGCAACGCGCTGAAGGCACTCGGCCGGCTCGACGAAGCGATCGACCGCTTTCGCAACGCGCTGACGCTCGCGCCCGAATTTCCGCTCGCGCACTACAACCTCGGCAACGCCTATGCGGCACTGCAGCGCCACGAAGATGCCGTCGACGCATTTGCCCGTGCACTTCGGCTCACACCGGACGACGCATCGATCCACAACAACCTCGGCAACGCGCTGAATGCGCTCGGCCGTCACGACGATGCGCTCGCCGCATTCCATCGCGCGCTCGAGCTGCGGCCCGGGCATGCCGGCGCGCACAACAATCTCGCGATGGCGCTGAACGCGATGGGCCGGGCCGACGACGCGATCGCCCATTTCCAGGCTGCGATCGCCGCGCAGCCGCGCTTTGTCGCCGCGCATTTCAATCTCGGCAACACGCTCGAGGCGCTCGGCCGTCATGGCGAAGCCGCCGCCGCATTCGAAGCCGCGCTCGCGCTGCACCCGCCGTTTCCGCTCGCCCTCTTCGGGCTCGCGAACGCGCTGTGCGCGCAGGCACGCCAGCGCGAAGCGCTGCCCTACTACGAACGCGCGGTCGGTCTGGATCCGTCGTTCAGTCTCGCGTGGTTGAACCTCGGCAACGCGCATCACGCACTCGGCGCGCACGAGATGGCGCTGCGCGCGTTCGACCAGGCGCTGCGCGTCGCCCCCGACCTGAAACTCGCGCAGCTGCACCGCGCCGTAACGCTGCTGACGCTGGGCGACTTCGCCCGCGGCCTGTCCGCGTACGAAACGCGCCACGACACGCCGGGCGCGACGCCGCTCGGCACGCTGCCGCGCTGGCAAGGCGAGCCGATTGCCGCGCGCACGCTGCTGATCCGCGCGGAACAGGGCTTCGGCGACACGCTGCAGTTCGTCCGCTTCGTGCCGCTCGCCCGCGCGCGTTGCGCGCGCGTCGTGCTCGAAGTGCAGCCGGAACTCGTCGCGCTGCTCGCACCGGCCGCGGCACGCTGGCGCGTGACGCTCGTCGCGCAGGGCGCCGCGAAGCCGCCGGCGGCGGACGTCGCATGCACGCTGATGAGCCTGCCGTTCCTGCTCGGCCTGCAGCCGGCCGACATCGTCGCGGGCACACGCTACCTCGACGTGCCGGACAGCACGCAGCGGCGCTTTCGCGGCTCGCTGGGCGGCCAGTCGAAGCGCAAGTTCGGCCTTGCGTGGACGGGACGCCGGCAGGCACAGGAAAACCGCTCGATGCCGTTCGACGCGCTCGCGCCGCTGCTCGCGCTGCCGGACATCGACTGGATCGTGCTGCAGCCGGCGCTCGACGACGACGAACGGGCACGCGTCGACGCGCATCCCCGCATGCATCGCCTCGACGGGCGGCTGAACGACTTCGCCGACACGGCAGCGCTGATCGAACGGCTCGACGGCGTCGTCACGATCGATACGGCGGTCGCGCACCTCGCGGGCGCGCTCGGCAAGCCGCTGTGGATCATGCTGCCGTTCGCATCCGACTGGCGCTGGTTCACCGGCGACGACTGTCCGTGGTATCCGCGAGCGAGGCTCGCCCGCCAGTCCGCACCGGGACAATGGCTCGACGTGGCGGCGGCGGTCGCCGCCGCGCTGCGCGACGCCTGAATACCCGAGCGCAGACAAAAAAAGGGAGCGCGGCGCGCTCCCTTTTTTCAGTCGATGTGATGCGATACAGGCGGCGTCAGGCCGACTTGTACTGGTTGCGCGCTTCGCGTGTGCGATACAACACGAGCGTCGCGATCAATCCGCAAAATGCGGCGACGCTCAGCCACAGCCCCGGTGCCGCCTTGTTGCCGGTCTGGTGGATCAGCAACGTCGAGATCGCCGGCGTGAACCCGCCGATCGTCGTCGCGAGGCTGTACGCGAGCGAGAAGCCGGCCGTGCGCACATCGGCCGGCATCACTTCGGTCAGCGCGACGACCATCGCGCCGTTGTACGAGCCGTACAGGAACGACAGCCACAGCTCGACCGCGAGCAGCCGCAGGAACGACGGATCCGCCACGAGCCACAGCACGGCCGGATAGGCCGACAGCAGCGTGAGCACCGTGAACGCGATCAGCACCGGGCGGCGGCCGATGCGATCCGACAACGCACCGGACAGCGGCAGCCAGACGAGATTGGACAGGCCGACGCAGACGGTCACGACGAGTGCGTCGAGCGACGACAGGTGCAGCACTTCCTTGCCGAACGTCGGCGTGTATGCGGTGATCATGTAGAACGACACCGTCGTCATGATCACCATCCCCATGCCGGCGATCACGACGCCCCAGTTTTCCAGCATCGAACGCATGATCTCGCCCATCGTCGGACGGTGACGCTTCGCGAGGAATTCGTCGGTTTCCTTCAGCGAACGGCGGATCAGGAACAGGAACGGAACGATCAGGCAGCCGATCAGGAACGGAATGCGCCAGCCCCACGCGGTCATGTCCTCGGCCGGTAACGCGCGGTTCAGCAGCACGCCGACGAACGCGGCGAACACGACCGCCACCTGCTGGCTGCCCGATTGCCACGACGTATAGAACCCCTTGTGCCCCTTCGTCGCGATCTCCGACAGGTAGACGGACACGCCGCCGAGCTCGACGCCCGCGGAAAAGCCCTGCAGCAGCCGGCCGAGCAGCACGAGCACCGGCGCGAGCACGCCGATCGTCGCGTAACCCGGTATCGAGGCCACCGTGAGCGTGCCGAGCGCCATCAGCCCGAGGGTCAGGATCAGCCCCTTGCGGCGGCCGTGATGGTCGATGTACGCGCCGAGCACGATCGCGCCGACCGGGCGCATCAGAAAGCCCGCGCCGAACACCGACAGCGACAGCATCAGCGACGCGAACGCGTTGCCGCTCGGAAAATACGTTTTCGCGATGGCCGACGCGTAATACCCGTAGACCATGAAGTCGTACATTTCCAGGAAGTTGCCGCTGACGACCCGGAACACGGTACGGAATTTCGATTCCTGCGCGACGGCGTGTGTGGCAGTGGACATGGAGTTCTCTCGGCTCGGAAGGCGCGACCTGCGCGCCGTGGGGATCCGACGATGCGCATGCCGGCATGGTTGGCGAATGATGCCACGCGAAGCCGACAATTGCCTTGTACCGGGCCGGCGTTGCGGACGCCGCGTCCGGCTCGTACGAATCGCCGCGAAAGGCGCATCAAAATCGGATTGATCCGATCGACCGATCGCGATCGCCTGACCACAATGTCACGATTTGCGACGCACTCCGCGCCGCGGCCGGCCACGCGGCCCGCGTCGCACCGCACACCGCCCTCATGATTCCATCGCCCCTCGTTTCCGTCGAAGGCTCAATCGCCCGCCCTCGCGTCGCGCCGCTCGACGGCGTGCCGCCGTTCGGCCGCGAATGGCGGTTCGGCGCCGCGTCCGGCAGCCGCTCCGGCATCCGCTGCGTGGCAACGTTGACGACTTCGTGCATCGACGTCGACGCGCCGCATCGTGCCTGCCGCTGGCAACCGCTGGCCGCCGTACAGCCGTCGTCAGCGGGCGTACCGGCCGTTGCGGCCGGCGCCACCGGTCGGCATCGGCACATCGCACGTGCCGTTGATCGAGCACATGACCGGCGGGCACGGCATGCCGCCTGCTGGAGCATCGGCGCACTCGCGATCATCGGCGGGCTGATCGTCGCCCACGAACCGTTTCCGGATGTCGCGCGTTCGCCGGTCATGCAAATCGCCGGCGCCGTGCCGGAGCACGCGACGGAATTCACGGGTCGAGTGCGGAGCGCCGGGGCCGAGCCCGCCACGGCCATCACGCCGGCACGGCACCACCCGGCGCGGGCCGTTGCCAATACACCTATCACATCGTCGCAGCCCGCACGCGACGCTGCGCTCGCGCCGTCGCCGCGACTCGCCGACGCCGACGGCGCGCCAGACGTACGACGCGCCGCCAGCGCGGCGGCACCGTCGCCGAATCGACCGAACGGCACGCATGCGACAGCCGCGCAAGTCCACCCGCCTTCCGCGCCGCGACTCGCCGGCCGCCCGTCGATCACGCACGTCGCATCGCGCATGCCAACGCCCGGTCGCGCCGGTTCACTGCCGGTCCCGGACACCCGGCACGACCAGCACGCTTCGCTCGACGATCCACTCACGCTGATCGCGATGGCGAATGCGCTGCGCGCCGATCGCCCGGCACGGGCGGCCGACGTGCCCGCCGCAGACTTCGACTGGACGACGCACCTGTCCCACCGCCGCCTGACCGACACACCCACCGCGTTCACCCGCTGACGCGCGGGCAATAAAAAAAACCGGCGAAGCACGCTGCGCCGGGTTTTCGTTCGTCGACCGGTCCGTCGGGCCGGCCGCTCGTCACTTGCGCGCGGGCAACCCCGTTTCGGCCTGCCGCTCGAGTTGCCGTACCTGCTCCTGCAGTTCACGCAACTGCAGCTGCGCCGCCCGCTTCTCGACCTGCAGCGCCTGCGCCTGTTCGTGCGCCGACTTCTGCCGCTGCGCGACCTCGGCCTGCTGGCTGCGCGCGACGCTCAGATCGGCCTGCAGTTGCTGCGCACGATTCGCCTGCAGCGCGATCACGCGTTCGAGGAACGTCTTCTGCGCCTGCAGTTCGGTGCGGCGGATTTCGACGTCCGCGAGTTGCGTCGTCTGCTGGACGAAGTTCACGTAGACCATTTCCGCGCGGCTCTTCTCCTGCGACTTGACCACGCGCCACAGATGATTGTCCTGGAACAGCGCGACGTAATACGTCATCTCGCGCGGATCGAACATCAGGCTCGCGCCGTAGCTGCCGTTGTACGTGGTGCGCATCTCGACGATTCGCCCGTCGTGCAGCATCTGCGTGAGCTCGGCGACGTTGCCTTGCGCGGTCGCATCCGTCGCGGAGGCGGCGGACGCGTCGGAAGGGGAAGCCGCCTGCGCGGCATCGCCGCGCAGGCTCGTCACCGCGGGGCGCGAGCCCGCGACCGGCGCGGTCGCGTCGACGGACCACGCTGCGCCCGCGTGCACGCAGGCGGCCAGCGCAACGATCCACGTTGCGCATCGTGCAGGGGAAAAATCTCGGAAGGCCAACGTCAGACTCCGGCGAACGAATCGGGAGTCGCGATTATCGTTCAAAACGAAACGGCCACATCTCGAATTTAACGGGATGCGGCCGGCCTTCCTGCCCGGCACTGCAAACGCCGGCTACAGGCGCGTTTCGCGTGCCGCGCGCAGGAATGCATCGAGCAGCGGCGTGCAGTCGAGCAGTTCGGCGCCGCCCGCACGATGAAACTCCGGGTGCCATTGCACGCCGACGACGAACGGCGCGCGCCGGTAGCGAATGCCTTCGATGATCCCGTCGCCGGCCGACACGGCCTCGATGTTCAGATCGCGGCCGAGATCGCGGATCGCCTGATGGTGGATCGAGTTCACGATCGCTTCGCTGCGCCCGGGAAACATGCTCGCCAGCGTCGACGAGTCCGGGAAGCGGATCGCGTGACGATGCTGGTCGTAATGCTCGCTCACGTGCGCGTTCGCGGTCGGTACGTCGGTCGCGATGTCCTGGTAAAGCGACCCGCCGAACGCGACGTTGATCAGCTGGCAACCGCGGCACACGCCGAGCACCGGCTTGCCGGACTCGACGAACTCGTGAAACAGCTCGAGCTCGTACATGTCGCGCACGCGATCGCCCGGCCATTCGGGGCGCGCGTCCGACGCCGCGTAGGTTTGCGGCGACACGTCGGCGCCGCCTTGCAGCAGCAGGCCGTCGAGATGCTTCGCGTAGTCGCGCAGGCGGATGTTGCTCGGGTGCAGCATGCCCTGGTGACCGACGGTCGGGATCATGAACACGAGCACGTCGCGCGACATCACCCAGTGCGCGATCGATTCCTCGAGATACTGCAGCGTCTTGCCGCGCAGCCCCTTCGCGCCGGGCTCCGGATGGAAGATCCGCGCCGACACGCCGATGCGCAGCGTGCGCTGCGTGATCCGCTGGCCGGCGCGATCGAATAGCCGGCGTGCGCGCGCCGCGACGATCCGGCCGAATACCGACCACGGCGTGTCGCTTTGCTTCAGGTAAGCCGGCGGCACGTTCTGCGCATTCGCGGGCGGCGGGCGCGGCGTGTCGAAATCGGGCTGCGCGCCGAAACCGGGTGGCGCCGCACCGGGTTTCGGCGGCGCTGCACTGCCTTCGGCGGCGGCACCCGCCGTGCCTGCGGCGCCCGGCTCGGCCGCCGCCGTGACCGGCGCTGCGCCATTCGCCGCGACGACCTGCGCAGCGGCAGCCTGCGTGGCAGGCGCCTCCGGCGTGGGCGCCGGACCGGAACGAGGGGAATCGGTGGAAGCGGAAGAAGTGCCGGGCAGACCGGCCGGGGGAGGCGTGTTTTCGCTCATGACGATGGTCTGGTACGTCGCTCGCGCGTATTGGATTGACGAGGATTCATTATGCTTCAGTGCACGATCGCGCGGTGAACCTGCAACATCCTGTCGAAATTGTTGCAAGTCGTCGCATCCCCCGCCGGACGTGCCACCGGCCTCCATTCGATGGTATCGAAGGTCGTCCGGGCGAACTGGACATCAGTGATATATCACAATAATATTCACGGATCGTCCACGTTGCCCGATCGCCCGCGCCATGACCGCGCCCTGTCCGGCCACCGCGCCCCCGCCCGCATGAACGCCCTGACCGACGCCCTCCACGACCGGCCCGCCGCATCGGCGGTCAGCCTCGCCGACCGCGCGTACGCGCTGATCCAGCGCGACATCATCACGATGCGCCTCAAGCCGGGCGCCGCGCTCAACGAAGCCGACCTCGTGGCCCGCACCGGCATCGGCCGCACGCCCGTCCATCAGGCCGTCCACCGGCTGGTGCTCGAAGGGCTGCTGTCCGTGATGCCGCGCAAGGGGCTGATGGTGCAACCGCTGTCGCTCGACGACATCGCCGCGGTGATCGACGTGCGCCGCATCAACGAAGCGCATTGCGTCGAACTCGCCGCCCGCCACGCAACGCCCGACGATCTCGCGCGCATGGCCGCGCTGCTCGACGACGGCCAGGCCTGCGTCGACTCGCACGACGTCGAGGGCATGATGGAGCTCGACCGCGCGTTTCATCAGACGATCGCCGCGGCGGCACGCAACACGGTGCTCGCGGAAATCCTGCGCGCGCTGCACGAACGCTCGCTGCGCTTCTGGTTTGTCACGCTGTCCGAGCCGCATCACCTGTCCGACGTCCAGCACGAACACCGCGAACTGTTCGAGCGGCTGTCCGCGCGCGACGCCGCCGGCGCACGCACGGCCGTCGAACGCCACATCGATTCGTTTCGCGCCACCCTTGTCCAACACCTTCGCCCCTGAGCCGCCCATGACCACCTTCACGCCCTTCCCTCCGCTCGCCCAGCTCGCCGCCGACCTCGCCGCCGGCCGGACCACGAGCCGCGCGCTCGTCGACGTCGCGCTCGACCGGATCGCCGATCCGGCCGGCCAGGGTGCGGCCGTCTTCACCGAAGTCGACGCCGACAACGCGCGCGCGGCCGCCGACGCGCACGACCGCCTGCGTGCCGCGGGCACCGTGCTGTCGCCGCTCGCGGGCATCCCCGTATCGGTGAAGGATCTGTTCGACGTCGCGGGCCAGGTGACGCGCGCCGGTTCGCGCGTGCTCGACGGGGCGCCGCCCGCCAGGGCCGACGCGGTCGCCGTCGCGCGGCTCAAGCGCGCGGGCGCGGTGCTGGTCGGCCGCACCAACATGAGCGAGTTCGCGTTCTCGGGGCTCGGGCTGAATCCGCACTTCGGCAATCCGCGCTCGCCGTACCACCGCGACGTGCCGGGCGATGCACGGATTTCCGGCGGCTCGTCGTCGGGCGCGGCCGCGTCCGTCGCCGACGGGATGGCCGCCGTCGCGCTCGGCACCGACACCGGCGGCTCGATCCGCATCCCGGCCGCCCTGTGCGGGCTGACCGGCTTCAAGCCGACCGCGAGCCGGATCCCGACGCAAGGCGGCGTGCCGCTGTCGACCACGCTCGACTCGTTCGGCCCGATCGGCCTGACGGTTGCCTGCTGCGCACTCGTCGACCGGATGCTCGCGGGCCTCGAACCGCACGTGCCGGCCGCGCGGCCGCTCGAAGGCGTGCGGCTCGGCGTGCTGACCAATTATGTGACCGACGGCGTCGACGCCGACGTCGCCGCCGCGCTCGACGCATCGCTGAAGCACCTCGAAGCCGCGGGCGCGATCGTCACTGAAGTGCGCTTTTCCGCGCTCGACCGGCTGCCGGACATCAACCGCTTCGGCTTCTCGCCGATCGAGGCGTACGCGTGGCATCGCCCGCTGCTCGCGCAGCACCGCGACCAATACGACCCGCGCGTGCTGTCGCGCATCCTGAAGGGCGAGCCGGCGAGCGCGGCCGACTATCTCGACCTGCTCGCTGCCCGCCACGCGATGCTGGAAGAAGCGGCACACACCGTCTGGTCGCGCTTCGACGCGCTCGTCGCGCCGACGGTGCCGATCGTGCCGCCGCGCATCGCCGAACTCGAAGCGGACGACGCCGCGTTCACGCGCACCAATGCGCTGATCCTGCGCAATCCGAGCGCCTTCAACTTCCTCGACGCATGCGCGCTGTCGCTGCCGTGCCATCCGCGCGACGCGGCGCCGGTCGGCCTGATGCTCGCGGCCGCGCCGCATCGCGACGACGCGCTGCTCGCGATCGGCCAGGCGGCCGAGGCCGTGCTGAACACGATCCGGTGACCGCCCGCGCGGCATGACGGCGGGCTATGGACCGGACGAAGCGGAGGCGGCGGCGGCCGGGTGCCGCACGCGCGCTGTCAGTTTCGTGCCAGATCGTTCGCGCTAAAATCGCGCGATTGTTTATCGGACCGACCAACGACAGGAATCCCGCCGACATGAACGACTCCACGCTCGCACTCCGCCGTGAACGCCGCCTGCTGATGCTGCTCGGCTGGGTATGCATCGCCCTGCTGGCGGGCGCACTGTATCTGCAGTACGTGAAGAACGAAGATCCGTGCCCGCTGTGCATCATCCAGCGCTACTTCTTCGCGGCGATCGGGATCTTCGCGTTCCTGGCCGCGGGGATGCGCAACTGGCGCGGCATCTGGGTGCTCGAGCTGCTGATCGCGATCGCCGCGGCCGGCGGCGTCGGCACCGCCGCGCGGCACCTGTCGATCCAGATGAATCCGGGCTTCAGCTGCGGCTTCGACACGCTGCAGCCGATCGTCGACAGCCTGCCGCCCGCCCAGTGGTTCCCCGGCATGTTCAAGGTTGCCGGCCTGTGCGAGACGGTCTACCCGCCGATCTTCGGGATCCTGCTGCCCGGCTGGGCGCTGATCGGCTTCGCCGTGATCCTGATTGCCGTCGCCTCGAGCCTCTGGCGCCATCGCCGCAAGCTGGCGGGCTGACCGGCCGCGCCGCGCGATCCGGCCGACCGGTCGAGGCCGCGTGGCCGCTTCGTCCGGCTAGGCCCACGACACCGGCGCGACCCCGATGCGGCCGCACCCTGCCGGCCGCGCGTAAACACCTATCCCCGCCGCCGTCCCGATTCCCGGGCGAACGCGCGTCGCGCGACATCCGCGCGCACGCCCCGCCACGCATGCGTTTCGGCCCGACGCCCGCGCGTCGGCGCCCCGATCCCGCGCGGCGGGCCTATGATCGACATGATCGCCGTCTGATAGCCCGGATCACCGCCCGGCAATGTTCCCGCCGCCTTGCGGTGCTATCTTCACGACTGGATGGCGATCTACGTGCGCGAGGCCAGGCGGTCTCACCTCCTGCGTAACGCGCGCCCGATCCGCAATGTCGACTGGATTCATCATGACAACGCAAACCATCCGCATCCGTCACCCTCATGGCGTCCGCACGTTGCGCGGCGTCGTTCGCGCGCGCCTTCGGCGCACGGCCACCGCACTGAACCCGTCGTGCGGCCGGCCCGCCTCGCTCCCGTCCGTCCTCGTTGCCGCCGCGCCCGCCAGCCCGCGCCGCGCGTCGTGCCGAATCGTCCGGAACGGAGCGTGCTGATGGAAGCCTGGCTCGGCGATCTGCAGCAACTGCTCGCACACGGCGAAGCGGCCGTGCTCGTGACGGTCGCGCATACCGACGGCTCCGCGCCGCGCGAGGCCGGCACCAAGATGCTCGTCACGCGCGACACGGCCCGCCATACGATCGGCGGCGGTCATCTGGAATGGAAGGCGATCGAGATCGCACGGCACCTGCTGAAGGACGGCGCGCACGTGCCCCACGCGCGCCGGCTCGAACGGCTCGCGCTCGGCCCGAGCCTCGGCCAGTGCTGCGGCGGCGCGGTCGTGCTCGCGTTCGAGCGGCTCGACGTCGGCGACCTCGGCTGGATCATGTCGCTCGCGAAGCGCGTCGCGGCGGGCGCCGCGACCGTGCGTAGCGTATCATTCGGCCCCTCGCCGGGCGCGCCGCTGCTGAGCGAGCCCGAATCGCCGGCCGCGCGTGCCGATTGCCTGCTGTGGGAAACCGGCGGTGTAGCGTTGATGACCGAAACGATCGCGCCGTATGCGTTCCCCGTCGTACTGTTCGGCGCCGGGCACATCGGCACCGCGCTCGTGAAGGTGCTGGCAACGCTGCCGTGCCACGTGCGCTGGATCGACGGCCCCGATGCGGTGTTCCCGCCGGCCGAGGCACTCGCCGGGATCGGCAATCTCGCGATCGACGCGCTTGCCAGCCCGGCCGATGCCGTCGACACGGCGCCGCCGCACGCGTACTTCGTCGTGATGACGCACGACCACGCACTCGATTTCATGCTTGCCGAGCGCATCCTGCGGCGCGGCGACTATGCATACTTCGGGATGACCGGCTCGCACACCAAGCGCGCGCAGTTCGATCATCGGCTGGCGGCGATCGGCATCGACCCGGCCCAGGTCGCGCGGATGCGCTGCCCGATCGGCGTCGAAGGCATCATCGACAAGGCACCCGAAGTGATCGCGATCTCGGTGGCCGCGCAGTTGCTGCAGGCTGTCGAGGCGAACGCACCCGTGCAGGCTTCCCCAACATTCTGACCGACCAAGAACAACGCCATGACCCCGACATTCAAGGACAAGATCGCCCGCGCTCCGAAAGCGGAGCTGCACATCCATATCGAAGGCTCGCTCGAGCCCGAACTGATTTTCGCGCTCGCGCAGCGCAACGGCGTGAAGCTCGCGTACGAATCGATCGACGCGCTGCGTGCCGCATACGCGTTCACCGACCTGCAGTCGTTCCTCGACATCTATTACGCCGGCGCGAGCGTGCTGCTGACCGAGCAGGATTTCTACGACATGACGGCCGCATATTGCGAACGCGCGCTCGCCGACAACGTCGTCCACACCGAGCTGTTCTTCGACCCGCAGACGCACACCGAACGCGGCGTGCCGATCGAGACGGTGGTGGCCGGCATCGACCGCGCGCTCGCCGATGCCGAGCAGCGCGGGCTGTCGAGCAAGCTGATCCTGTGTTTCCTGCGCCACCTGCCGGAAGAAGATGCGCTCGCGACGTTCGACGCCGCGCTGCCGCTGTTCGAACGCTATCGCCATCGGCTGATCGGCGTCGGGCTCGACTCGTCCGAACTCGGCCATCCGCCGACGAAGTTCGCGCGCGTGTTCGAGAAGGCGCGCGCGCTCGGGCTGAAGCTCGTCGCGCATGCGGGCGAGGAAGGCCCGCCCGCGTATATCTACGAAGCGCTCGACGTGCTGAAGGTCGACCGGATCGACCACGGCGTGCGCAGCATCGAGGATGCGGCGCTCGTCGAACGCCTCGCGCGCACGCGCACGGCGCTGACCGTATGCCCGCTGTCGAACCTGAAGCTGTGCGTGTTCGACGACATGGCGAAGCACACGCTGAAGGCGCTGCTCGATCGCGGCGTCGCGGTGACGATCAACTCCGACGATCCGGCCTATTTCGGCGGCTACGTCAACGACAACTACTTCGCGACGGTCGACGGACTGCAGTTGACGGACGCCGAAGTGCACGCGGTGATTCGCAACGGCTTCGAGGCGTCGTTCGTCGACGCCGCGCAGCGCGATGCGCTGATTGCGCGTCTCGATTCGTACTGGCAGGCCGCGTGACGGCCGGCATCGAGGTCTGCTAGACAGATGAAACACCGCAACGACATCCGCTTCGCGACGACCGGCCCGGCGTTGTGCCGCACCGGCCGCCTGCGTGCGCCGGGCACGCAGGCCGGCATCGCGTCCGTCGTACGCGTGGCGACGGCGGTGTGCGTCGTCGCGCGCCGCAGCCTGTCGCTGCGCGTCGTACAACGACTGTTGCGGCTCGCGATGCCGCTCGCCGGCGAGCCGGTCGCCGTGATCGCGATCGCCATCGCGATTGCGGCGCTGTCCGCCGGTACGTCGGCCATCGCGGCCACGGCCGCCGCGCTTGCGTGCGCGAGCGCAGCGCCCGGCGCCGCCTGCGCGGCTCGCCGCATCGCGCAAGCCCGGGCCGCCCCCGCCGCGTCGTCGCCCGCGCGGCACCGACCGTTTTCTTCTGTTCGCCTTACCTTGATGCAGGACCCTTCGTCATGACGCAAACCGCTTTCCGTTCCCAGCTGCTGACCTTCAACGGCGACCCGGCGCAATCGAGCCAGGCCGCGAACCACGAGACCGACGGCCTCCTGATCGTCGACGACGGCAAGGTCGTCGCGGCCGGCCCGCATGCACGGCTGGCCGCGACGCTCGCACGCGACGCGGTCGTCCACGACCTGCGCGACAAGCTGATCGTGCCCGGCTTCATCGATACGCACATCCACTATCCGCAGACGGACATGATCGCGTCGCCGGCCCCCGGCCTGCTGCCGTGGCTCGACAAGTACACGTTCCCGACCGAGCGCCAGTTCGGCGATCCGGAACACGCGCGCGAAGTCGCCGACTTCTTCGTCGACGAATTGCTCGCGTGCGGCACGACGAGCGCGCTCGTCTACTGCACCGTGCACAAGCAGTCGGCCGACGCGCTGTTCGCGGCGAGCGACGCGCGCGACCTGCGGATGATCGCGGGCAAGGTGCTGATGGATCGCAACTGCCCCGAGTTCCTGCGCGACACCGCGCAATCGGGCTATGACGACAGCGCCGAGCTGATTGGCCGCTGGCACGGCAAGGGCCGTCAGATGTACGCGCTCACGCCGCGCTTCGCACCGACCTCCACCGAGGCGCAGCTCGAGGCGTGCAGCGAACTCGCACGCCGCCATCCGGACGTGTTCGTGCAGAGCCACGTCGCGGAAAACGTCGACGAAGTGAAATGGGCGGCCGAGCTGTTCCCGGGCCACCGCAGCTATCTCGACATCTACGATCGTTACGGGCTGCTGCGCCCGCGCGCGGTGTACGGCCACTGCATCCATCTCGACGACGAGGACCGTCGCCGGATGGCCGAGACGCGCACCGTCGTCGCGCACTGCCCGACGTCGAACTTCTTCCTCGGCAGCGGGCTGTTCGACTTCGACAAGGCCGGCGAATACGACGTGCCCGTCACGCTCGCCACCGACGTCGGCGGCGGCACGTCGTTCTCGATGCTGCAGACGATGAACGAGGCGCACAAGGTTGCGCGGCTGTCGGGCCACCACCTGAGCGCGACGCGGATGTTCTGGCTCGCGACGGCCGGCGCCGCGCAGGCACTCGATCTCGCCGACACGGTCGGCACGCTCGCGCCGCGCACCGAAGCCGACTTCGTCGTGCTCGACCCGCAGGCCACGCCGCTGCTCGCACGCCGCACGAAGCGCGCGGAGTCGCTCGAGGAACTGCTGTTCGCATTCGCGCTGCTCGGCGACGACCGCGCCGTGTACCGCACGTACGCGGCCGGCCGGCTCGTGCACGAGCGCGGTGCCGCACGCCGCGCCGCCGCGTAACCGGCGCACCTGAGCCCCACCCTGCTCCGGCATGCGCTGCGGCGCATGCCGGAGCCGTCGAATTCACCGCGTGCGGCACGCGCCGTGCTAGAATTCGCCGCTCATTGGGGAGTAGCCGCTCCGCTCGATGTCCCGCGCCCCCGGCGCGCATCGTGACGGAGGCGTCCGTCAACAGACTTGGCCGTTCGGCCATGGCGGACGCAGCCACCAAGGCCTGGCGAGACCGATGGTTCACTGCGCGCCGCATCAGGGCCCGGCGCGCGGCGGATCGTCGCTCGCACGCACAACATCGGCCCGTGGAACCCCATACGTGTCCCAAGCCTTCCTGATCTCCACCGGCGCCGTCGCCCTCGCTGAAATCGGCGACAAGACTCAACTGCTGTCCCTCGTGCTGGCCGCGCGCTATCGCAAGCCCGTGCCGATCATACTCGGCGTGCTGGTTGCGACGGTCGTGAACCACGGCTTCGCCGGTGCGCTCGGCGAATGGCTCGGCATTCTCGTCACGCCGTCGATCATGCGCTGGGCGCTCGCGTTCTCGTTCATCGCGATGGGCTTGTGGATCCTCGTGCCGGACAAGCTCGATGCGGACGAAGCCAATGCGAACCGCTCGCGGCTCGGCGTGTTCGGCGCGACGCTCGTCGCGTTCTTCCTCGCGGAAATGGGCGACAAGACGCAGATCGCGACCGTCGCGCTCGCCGCGCGCTTCCAGGATTACATCGGCGTGGTGGCCGGCACGACCTTCGGGATGATGCTGGCGAACGTGCCCGCGATCCTGCTGGGCGACCGTTTCGCGCACCGCCTGCCGACCAAGCTGGTGCACGGCATCGCGGCCGTGCTGTTCGTCGTGCTGGGGGCGCTGGCACTGCTGGGCGTCGGCGTCTGACGCACGCAGGCAAGTGGCGCGGCCGGGCGACCGCGCCGGTGTCGATACCGCGTCACTTCGCGACCGCCGCACCCGATGCCGGCGCCGCCGGCACCGCGCGCTCGTTGGCGGCCGGCGCGGCCGGCCCGCCGCGCTTGTCGACCGGCAGCCGCACCGTGCGGATCGCCCCGTTCGACAACGGGAAATCGGCGAGCGCGCTGCGCGCGAGAAACGGCATCGCATACAGCAGCGCGCCGTTGTCGCCCGTGGTGCGCGCGGTCACGTTATAGACCTCCTTGCCGGTCGCGCGCTCGGTGATCCGGATCCCGAGCGTGTAGTCGAACACCTGGTAGGTCTGCGCGACGTAGCCGGCCGGCATCGGCCCCCAGGGCCCCCACGGGCCCCACGGCCCGCCCCGCCAGTACGGCCCCGGCCCCATGAACCACGGGTCGTAGTAGACCGGCTGCGGCACCGTCACCAGATCGCTGCCGACCCCGTAGGCCAGCCCGACCAGATAGCGTGCCTGCGCGGCCGGCACCTGGCGGAACGCATACGCGGACAGTTCGTTCGCGACGATCGGCTCGTAGGTCGACTGCTCGATGCTGTGCTTCTGCGCGTCGGTGCGCGTGAAGGCGTAAGTGCGCGTCGCGTCGCTGCCGCTCCAGTCGGAGAAGGCCGTGACCTGGGTCGTCACGTAGCTGGTGCAGCCCGTCAGCAGCGCCACGCACAGGGCCGCCGCCCAGCCCGCACCGCGTTGAATCCATTCGTGTTTCATGTCGATCCTCGTCGATCCGTCACCCGTTCGTCGCACCGCGCGAACCGCACGGGATGCCGATAATACGCGGACTGCCGGAACCGGTAAAAAGTTCGCGCGGCACGCGGCCGCAAGCCTTTGTACAATGGCCCGGTTCAGCCGGCCCGCGCTGCGGGCCCGATCCCCACTCCACCGATCTCGACGACCATGTCCGACAACGCCTCCTCCACCGTGATCCGCCGCGCCGACTACACGCCGCCGGCCTTCCTCATCGATTCCGTCGCACTCGAATTCGATCTCGCGCCGGCCCGCACGATCGTCAGGAACACGATGCGCGTGCGCCGCAATCCGGACGCGGCGCCCACCCCGCATCTGGAGCTGATGGGCGAAGCGCTCGAATTCCTCGGCGCACGGCTCGACGGCGCGCCGTATGGTCCGGTGCGCGCGCACGACCACGGGCTGACCGTCGAAAACGTGCCCGATGCGTTCGAGCTTACGCTCGACAGCGCGTGCGCGCCCGATCAGAACACGACGCTGTCCGGCCTGTACGTATCGAGCGGCAACTTCTTTACGCAGTGCGAGGCCGAAGGCTTTCGCCGCATCACCTACTTCCTCGACCGCCCCGACGTGATGGCGTCGTACACCGTCACGCTGCGTGCCGACAAGACCGCGTACCCGGTGCTGCTGTCGAACGGCAATCTCGTCGACTCGGGCGAGCTGGCCGACGGCCGCCACTTCGCGAAATGGGAGGACCCGTTCCGCAAGCCGAGCTACCTGTTCGCGCTGGTCGCGGGCAAGCTCGTCGCGATCGAGGAGAAGATCACGTCCGGCTCCGGCAAGGAAAAGCTGCTGCAGGTGTGGGTCGAACCGGCCGATCTCGACAAGACCCGTCACGCGATGGATTCGCTGATCCATTCGATCCGCTGGGATGAAAAGCGCTTCGGCCTCGAGCTCGATCTCGACCGCTTCATGATCGTCGCGGTCGGCGACTTCAACATGGGCGCGATGGAGAACAAGGGGCTCAACATCTTCAACACGAAGTACGTGCTGGCGAACCCCGAGACCGCGACCGACACCGACTTCGCGAACATCGAATCGGTGGTCGGCCACGAGTACTTCCACAACTGGACCGGCAATCGCGTGACCTGCCGCGACTGGTTCCAGCTGAGCCTGAAGGAAGGGCTGACCGTGTTCCGCGACCAGGAGTTCTCGGCCGACATGGCCGCGGGCGACGACGTCGAGTCGGCGGCCCGCGCGGTCAAGCGCATCGAGGACGTGCGCGTGCTGCGCCAGCTGCAGTTCGCCGAGGATGCGGGCCCGATGGCGCATCCGGTGCGTCCGGAAAGCTACGTCGAGATCAACAACTTCTACACGATGACCGTCTACGAGAAAGGCTCGGAAGTCGTGCGGATGTACCAGACGCTGTTCGGCCGCGACGGCTTCCGCAAGGGGATGGACCTGTACTTCCAGCGCCACGACGGTCAAGCGGTGACGTGCGACGACTTCCGTCACGCGATGGCCGACGCGAACGGGCGCGACCTCGCGCAATTCGAACGCTGGTACAGCCAGGCCGGCACGCCGCGCGTGTCGGTGCGCACCGCGTACGACGCGGCTGCGCGCCGCTACACGGTCACGCTCGCGCAGGGCTACGGCGACGCGTCGCCGGCCGCGCGCGAGACGCAGCAGGGGCCTCTGCTGATTCCGTTCGCGATCGGCCTGATCGGCCGCGACGGCCGCGACCTGCCGTTGCGCCTCGACGGCGAAGCCGCCGCATCGGGCACGACGCGCGTGCTCGACTTCACCGACACCGAGCAGACCTTCACGTTCGTCGACGTGCCGCAGGAACCGCTGCCGTCGCTGCTGCGCAATTTCTCCGCGCCGGTGATCGTCGAATACGACTACGGCGACGACGACCTCGCGTTCCTGCTCGCGCACGACAGCGACCCGTTCAACCGCTGGGAAGCCGGCCAGCGCCTCGCGACACGCGCGCTGCTGACGCTCGCCGCGCGCGCCGCCGCGAATGAACCGCTCACGCTCGGCGCGAATTTCGTCGCCGCGTTCCGCCGCGTGCTGACCGATGAAAACCTGTCGCCCGCGTTCCGCGAGCTCGCACTGACGCTGCCGTCGGAAACCTATCTGGCCGACCAGATGGCGGAAGCCGATCCCGCTGCCGTGCATCGCGCGCGCCAGTTCGTGCGCCGCCAGCTCGCGACCGCGCTGCGCGCCGAGTGGCTCGCCGCGTACGAGCAGCACCAGACGCCGGGCGCGTACGCGCCGACGCCTGAAGCCTCCGGGCGCCGCGCGCTGAAGAACCTCGCGCTCGCGTATCTCGCCGAACTCGAGGATCCGGCCGACGCCGTGCGCATCGCGACCGCGCAGTACGACGCGGCGAACAACATGACCGATCGCGCCGCCGCGCTCGGCGCGCTGCTGTCCGCCGCGGCGGCCGGTGCGAACGACGCGGCCGCGCGCGCGCTCGACGACTTCTACCGCCGCTTCGAAAAGGAAGCGCTCGTGATCGACAAGTGGTTCGCGATGCAGGCCGCGCAGCGCGGCACGCCGGCCCAGCCGACGCTCGCGAAGGTCCGCACGCTGATGGCCCACCCCGCGTTCAACCTGAAGAACCCGAACCGCGCGCGCGCGCTGATCTTCAGCTTCTGCGCGGCGAACCCGGCGCAATTCCACGCGGCGGACGGCTCGGGCTACGCGTTCTGGGCCGAACAGGTGCTCGCGCTCGACGCGATCAACCCGCAGGTCGCCGCGCGCCTCGCCCGCTCGCTCGAACTGTGGCGCCGCTTTACGCCGGCGCTGCGCGACCGGATGCGCGAAGCGCTCGAGCAGGTCGCGGCCGGTGCCAAATCGCGCGACGTGCGCGAGATCGTCGAGAAGGCGCTCGCGTAACGTCACGCACGCGACTCGCCGCGCGCGCCAGCGCGACGAAGCCGGTGCCGCCCCGTTGCGGCGCCGGCTTTTTTGTCGTCTGAAGGTTGGCGGAACGGGAGCCGGACCATGCGTTCGGCCCCCCGGTTTTACCGCCGCTGCCGGGCCGATCCGCCGCTCCGGGCACGCCGGAACCCGGCCGGACCGGCCGACCGACCATGTAACCGGACGAAAAAAGGCGGCGGCTCGGGAGGCGCGCCGGGTAAAATTGCGGCAATTCAAGGATTCTTTGGCCTCTCGGAGTCTGTCATGTCCATTGCCCGCCGCACCACGCTGTCCAAGTTCCTGATCGAGCAGCAGCGTGAGACCAACAACCTCCCCGCCGACCTCCGCCTGCTGATCGAAGTCGTCGCCCGCGCGTGCAAGGCGATCAGCTACAACGTGTCGAAGGGCGCGCTCGGCGAGGCGCTCGGCACCGCCGGCAGCGAGAACGTCCAGGGCGAAGTGCAGAAGAAGCTCGACATCCTGTCGAACGAGATCCTGCTCGACGCGAACGAATGGGGCGGCAACCTCGCCGCGATGGCATCGGAGGAAATGGAAACGTTCTTCCCGATCCCCGCGAACTACCCGCGCGGCGAATACCTGCTCGTGTTCGATCCGCTCGACGGCTCGTCGAACATCGACGTGAACGTGTCGATCGGCACGATCTTCTCGGTACTGCGCTGCCCGGACGGCAAACAGGCCACCGAGGAATCGTTCCTGCAGCCGGGCACGGAGCAGGTCGCGGCCGGCTACGCGGTGTACGGCCCGCAAACCGTGTTCGTACTGACGACCGGCAACGGCGTGAACTGCTTCACGCTCGACCGCGAAGTCGGCTCGTGGGTGCTCACGCAAAGCAACATGCAGATCCCGGCCGATACGCGCGAATACGCGATCAACGCATCGAACGCACGCCACTGGTACGAACCGGTCCAGCGCTACGTCAACGAACTGAACGCCGGCAAGGAAGGCCCGCGTGGCGACAACTTCAACATGCGCTGGATCGCGTCGATGGTGGCCGACGTGCACCGGATCCTGAACCGCGGCGGCATCTTCATGTACCCGGCCGACAAGCGCACGCCCGATCGTCCGGGCAAGCTGCGCCTGATGTACGAAGCGAACCCGATGTCGTTCATCGTCGAACAGGCGGGCGGCGCCGCGACGACGGGCACGCAGCGCATCATGGAAGTGCAGCCGACCGGCCTGCACCAGCGCGTGCCGGTATTCCTCGGTTCGAAGAACGAAGTCGAGCGCGTGACCGGCTATCACAACGAAGGCAAATAAATTTGCACTGCAGCACTAGACGGAGGTGCGAGACGTCAGTACAATCGCGCCTTCGCGATGTGGCCCTGACAGGCTGCATCGCAGTGAAGTGAAAGCGGGAAGTCCGCCGGATCGAGGGTTTCGCGAAGCAGCAGCAAGCTGAAAAAAATTTCGCAAAACCTATTGCCAAGATCTCGGATTTGACCATATAATTTCATTTCTCTGCTGCCGGTGTAGCTCAGTTGGTAGAGCAGCGCATTCGTAATGCGAAGGTCGTAGGTTCGACTCCTATCTCCGGCACCAAGATATAAAGGCCTGACAAGCATCGCTTGTCAGGCCTTTTCTCTTTTCCGGCCGCAATTCCAGCCACGATCTCCGATGCGCGAAGTCGTGCGCCACCCTCACCGTCATTTCCGCTTGCGGGCATCCCCCGACTCCCGCACCGCACGCCGCCGATTACAATCGCCGGACCACCCGCCCCTCCCCAGCATCATGCGCACCTGGCGTCTCGAGCGACCGAACCTCAGCGGACAACTAGACGTGTCCCGTGCAACCGGTCTCGTCGCCGCGATCGGCGGCAGCGAGCCGAACGCGTTCGCCGCGGAAATCCTGAAGCTGTTCGACGATGCGCTGGCCGTCACGCAGTGCACGATCTTCGCGTACGAGTTCGGCAACCGGCCGCGCACCGTCTCGGTCGCCGACCATCGCGGCGGCCGCTACCTGCGCGACGTTGCCGACACCTATGCGCGCCATTTCTATGCGCTCGACGGCAACCAGCGAATCGTCTCGGCCGCCGGTCGCCGCACGCAGCGCCGCGACGTGCTGCTGCATCAGCAGGCCGGCGACGAGATCGGCCACGACGCGTATCGCACGGCCTGCTACCGCGGCCCCGACGTCTCCGATCGCCTCGCGTTGCTGATGCAGCCGAACGACTCGACCTGGCTGTCGATCAATCTGTATCGCGCGCACCGCAGCGGCACGTTCCAGCCGCGCGAGATCACGGCCATCGAAACGCTCGCACCGCTGATCGCGCAGGCCGCGCAGCATCACTATGCGCTCGCGGGCTCGGCGCAGATCGGCATCCCGCTACAGATGCTCGCGCGGCTGCGCGGCGCATGCCCGACACTGTCCAAGCGCGAGCTCGACGTGCTGCGCGGCGTGCTCGAAGGCCAGACCGCACAGGAGATCGGCGAGACGATCGGCGTGAAGGCTTCGAGTGTCGTCACCTATCAGAAGCGCGCGTACCGGCGCCTCGGCATCTCGAGCCAGCGCCAGCTGTTCGCGCTGTGCCTGCAACCCTGAACTTCGATTGCCGATCCTGAACGCGTCGGGGTAAATCCCGGCCCGCCGCCAGCCGTTCGCCGTACCCGGAATGGGGACAGCGGTGTCCGGCGCGGCTTCCATACTGCATCCAACCTGCCGCACGCATCGCGTCGCCGAGCGTGCGCGTTCGATCAGCGCAACCTGGAAGCCAACGATGGGCATCGAATTCAAACCCTACCCGTTCGTCGCCGTGCGTCATCCCCCGCACCTGCCGACCTGCAGCGCCGGTGTCGATACGCAGCGGCACCGCGTCGCGATCGTCGGCGGCGGCCCGGTGGGCCTCGCTGTCGCACTCGGCCTCGCCAATCACGGCATCCGCAGCGTGCTGCTCGAAGCCGATGATTCGGTCTGTCACGGCAGCCGCGCGATCTGCATCTCGCGACGCAGCCTCGAGATCATCGAGCGGCTCGGCGCGCTCGACAGCTTCATGCGCGTCGGACTGCCGTGGAGCGGCGGACGCAGCTTCCATCGTCACGACGAAGTGCTTCATTTCACGATGCCGCAGGACGAGAACCAGAAGCTGCCGCCGATGGTGAACCTCGCGCAGTATCACATCGAGCAGTTCCTGCTCGATGCCGCGCTGCGCCGCCCCGAGCTCATCGAGATCCGCTGGCAGACGAAAGTCGCGGGCGTCACGCAGCACCCGGACGGCGCGCGCCTCGACGTCGATACGCCGCTCGGCCGCTATGCACTCGATGCCGACTGGGTCGTCGCGAGCGACGGCGGGCGCAGCACGATACGCGATGCGCTCGGGCTGTCGCTGCAGGGCACAAGCTATGAAGGCCGCTACGTGATCGTCGATATCGCGCTCGACAGCGACCGGCCGACCGAGCGGCTCGCGTACTTCGACCCGGCGTCGAACCCCGGCTCGACGGTACTCGTCCACAAGCAGCCGGACAACGTATGGCGGATCGACTATCAGCTGCGCGACGATGAGGATCCCGAAGCGGCCGTGAAACCCGAGAACGTGATCCCGCGCGTGCAGAGCCTGCTCGACATGATGGGCGAGCGCGGCGACTGGTCGCCGATCTGGATCACGATCTACAAGGCGAACGCACTGACGCTCGAACGCTATCGGCACGGCCGCGTGCTGTTCTGCGGCGACGCCGCCCACCTCGTGCCGATCTTCGGCGTGCGCGGCGCGAACTCGGGCATCGACGACGCCGACAACGTCGCGTGGAAACTCGCGTACGCGATTCGCGGCCTCGCGTCGGACGCGCTGCTCGACAGCTATTCGGACGAGCGCGTGTTCGCGACGCACGAGAACCTGCGCTACGGCACCAAGAGCACCGAGTTCATGGCGCCGCCGTCGTTCGCGTTCGACCTGATGCGCAAGGCCGTGCTGACGCTCGCGGTCCGGCATCCGGCGTTGCGTTCGCTAATCAATCCGCGCCAGACGTCGGCCATCGCCTACACGGCGTCACCGCTCAATGCGGACGAGCGCGATGCGTTTTCGGCCGGGCCGTCGCCCGGCATGGTACTCGCGGAATGTCCGCTGATGCTGCACGCGTCGGGCGACATCGGCACCGGCGAAGGCATGCGACGCGGCCACCTGACGGATCTCGTCGGTCCGCGTTTCACCGCGTTCCGCTTCATGCGTGACGGTGCGCCCGATCCGTCGTTCGCCGATCTCGAACGAAACCTGCACGACGCCGGCATACCGTTCGCGCTGGTCACGCTTGCACGGCACGCGGCACCGCAACAGCCGGGATGCGGCGGCTACGATGCCGACGGCCGGCTGTTCGACCTGTACGGCGCGCGCGACGGCACCGTCTATCTCGTACGTCCGGACGGACACGTGCTCGGCCGCTGGCACGATGCACGCGCCGCCGACGTGACCGCCGCGCTCGAACGCGCGCTGCGCCCGCGCACGTCGGCCAACATTCAGGAGCACGCATGATCACCGATACCGAACGCGACATCCTCTACACCGACCTGTGCCGCACGATGACCGGCATCGGCGAAACCGATGCGGCGCTCTTTCTCGCCCGCTTCGCGTTGCTGGCGATAGAGGCGATCGGCGATACGGCAACCGTCACCCGCCTGATTGCCGACGCCGGCGACGGCCTGCCCGACACGGGCACACCGGCGCCGACGCACGGACGATGACGCATGATGCATGACGCACAATCGTGCGGCCCCTCCTTACAGATTCATTTCGAATGACAGACGAATCCTCTGGAAAAACCCGTTAAGGGTGCATAACATTACTTAACGATTCCGACCCGTCTATCGCGTTACATTGCGTGGGCGGCGCGGCGGGTCGCATGCCGCTTCATGCAGCTTGCGGTGAAACAGCCGACGTCCGGTCATTTCGACTCAACACAAGGAGAGGATCACCATGACTCATGGCTTGATTATGTGGCTCATCATCGGCGCGATCGCCGGCTGGCTGGCGGGCGTGCTCGTCAAGGGCGGCGGGTTCGGCCTGATCGTCGACATCATCGTCGGTATCGTCGGCGCGGTGATCGGCGGCTGGCTGGCCGGGCTGCTCGGCATCACCCTCGGCAGCGGCTTCATCGGCTCGGTGATCGTCGCGGTCATCGGCGCCGTGATCCTGCTGTTCGTGATCCGGCTGTTCAGGCGCGCGGCCTGACGATCTTCTCGCGCGCCTTCGGGCGCGCTTTCGTTTGTCGCATCGAAGCGGCGCGCGGGGCATCCCCCGCGCCGCCGTCCGTTTCAGCGGCGCTTGCCGCGCTGCAACCAGCCGTCGAGCACGTCGGTCGTCAGCAAGCCGCTGCGCGCGTCGCGTGCGCCGTCGCGGCCGACCCACACGGTACGCGGCATTTCTCCCCGCCATCCCGCATCGAGCGCCGCCCGCAGACGCTCGGGCATCGGCTCGGCGTTCGCATACTGCGCGACCTGCGGCGGCAGGTTCATTTGCGCGAGCGCCTGTGCGATTGCCGCACCGTTGTCGTCGTACGCGTCCATCGAGACCATCGCGAGCTGCACGTCCGGATGGCGGCGCTGCCACGCGACCAGATGCGCGGCGTTCTCGTGGCAGTAGCCACAATCGAGCGACCAGATCTCGACTGCGAGCGGCCGTTCGTGCGCCGTCGCGTACACCTTCGCGACCTCGGCCGCGCGCAGCGGCTGCAGTCCGCCAGCCCATCCCGGCAGGCTTGCGAACACGGCGCCGATCAACACGATCAGCCGTTTCATTGCGCCCCCTCCACGGCAATCAGCCGGTAGCCGTCGTTACGCGTACGCCACGACAGGTAGATGCGGCCCGCATCGTCGAGCAGTTGCGGGTTGTCGCTCGCGCCCGACGTCGACGCGATCACGCGCGGCGCCGACCAGTGCTCGCCGCGATCGTCCGAGCGGCGCTGCTTGATCTGCATCGTGTCGCGGTCGAACGCCTTCCATGCGAGCCAGACGACCTCGCCGCGCACGACGAGTGCCGCATGCGATGCCTGCTCGGCCGGCACCGCCGGATTCGCGCCGAACGCCCACGGCGTGCCGCTCGGCCGGCCATCGGCGCCGATGCGCGAATAGAACACGTCGGCGCGGCCGTCGACGACGCCGAACCACGCAAGATGGCGCGTGCCGTCCGGCGTGATCGCGAGCGCCGGCCCGTGCTCGGGGCAAGCCTCGACATGCCAGTTCGAGAACGTCGCACGCACCGGCACGACGGACTCCGATGCCGAAACGGGCAACACCGCGAGCGCATGGTCGCGGATCTGCCCCGGGAACACGTTGCGCCACACGGCTTCGATGTGCCCGGCCGGATCGATCGCCATCGCGATGCGGCAGCATTCGCACGTGTGATCCGTCACCTTGCGCTCGGGCTCGAACGACGCACCGCCGTCGCGCGACACCGCGTAGTAGACGGCCGCCCCTTCGTACGCCTGCCCCGCCGCCTTCGCCGCGACGAGATCGCGCTTGTCGATCCACGCGATCGCGATGTTGCCGGCCGGATCGACCGCCATCATGTCGAAGCGGTGCGTGATCGCCTGCCGGTCGCGATGCACGGTGACCGGCACGCTCCAGGTCGCGCCGCCGTCGAGCGAACGCGCGAAGCGCACCATGCCGGTGTACGGCGCATCCAGCGGCATCGACCACGATACGTACACTGCGCGACCGTCCGGGCTCGTCGCGATCTTCGGGCGATTCTCCGCGCTCGTGTAGATCGGCTCGGGCATCGCGTTGACGGTCACGGGCGCGGACAGCGTGCGGCCCGCATCGTCCGAGTGCGCGACGACGACGCGCGCGCCTTCGACCCATGCGACCCACAGCCGGTGCCGCGCGTCGAACGCGGCGCCGGTCGCGAGCGGCTGCTTCTGTTGCGCCGGTGCGGCCTGCATGCTCATGTGCGCCGCGTGCGGATCGGCGGCTTTCGGCGCGTCGTGCGCGCCGGCAGGCGACAGCGCCGCGAGCCACAGCGCGCAGCCTGCCGCAAGCGATTTCACAGCGACCATTTCAGTTCTCCAAAGAAAGTGCGGCCCGGATACGGATGGAACACGTAGTAGCGGCGGTCCGTCAGGTTGTCGATGCCGACCGACGCAGTCCAGTGACGATCGAACCGGTAACGCGCCTTCAGGTCGACGACCGTGAAGATGCTCGTGCCGCCGTACACGTCCGGATTCACGTCGCTGTTGTCGAGCGTGTTGAACTGGCGGCCCGAGTAGCGGACGCCGACGCTCGCGAGCCAGTGCTCGTCGAAGCGGTACGACGCGAGCAGGTTCGCGCGCATGCGCGGGATGCGCGGAAAGCGCGAGCCGACGTACGCGGGATTCGCGGTGTCGGCCAGGGTCTGCGCGTTGCTCGCCGACACGTTCGCGTCGATGTCGAGCCCGCGCAGCCCGACGTTCTGGCCGCTGAACGCGAGCTCGACGCCGCGCACGCGCACGCG
This sequence comes from Burkholderia sp. Bp8986, assembly GCF_003854225.1. Classification (NCBI taxonomy): domain Bacteria; kingdom Pseudomonadati; phylum Pseudomonadota; class Betaproteobacteria; order Burkholderiales; family Burkholderiaceae; genus Burkholderia; species Burkholderia sp. Bp8986. The sequence goes on from NZ_QTQM01000012.1 coordinate 62,929, forward strand.
ATCGACGTTCGAGATGTTGGTGACGGTCGACGCGCCCGACACCGTCGTCTGGCTGTAGATCGAATCGCGCAGGTCGCTCTGGAACACGCTCGCGCGCACGACGCCGACGCCCACGTCGCGCTCGGCCGTGAAGTCCCAGTCGATCGCCTTTTCCGGCCGCAGGTTCGGGTTGTTGTTGACGATCGCGTTGTTCGAGATCGTGCCCTGGAACAGCTCGCCGACCGTCGGGAAGCGGGTGCCGGTCGCGAACGACAGCCGGAAACGCCAGACGTCCGTCGCGTCCCATTGCAGCGCGACTTTCGGCGACAGCGCATTCGCGCCGCGGTCCGCGTAGCCGAGCGTGCCGTTCGCGTTGCCGAGCGCGCCGCCGTACGCATCCCAGCGCTCGTAGCGCAGGCCGAGGGTCGCGAGCCAGCCGGGCGCGAAACGCCACGCGTCCTGCGCGAACAGCGCCTGCGTGCGCGTGTCGCCCCGGTAGACGCTCGCGAGCGACGTGGTCGGCCCGGCCAGCCAGTCGGCCGTGTTGTACGTGACGTTGCGCAGGAAGTAGTTGTCGTAGTGATAGCCGAACGTGAGCGTGTGCCCCTCCACTTCCGGCGCCTCGGCCTTCAGGTCGAGCGTGCGCCAGCCCGTGCCGTCGCCCTGGAACAGCGTGCCCGCCCCGCCCTGCACGGTCGATGCCGCGCGCAGCACGTCGCGCGACACGTCGTAGGCGGAAACCACGCCCGACAGCCGCCAGCCCGAATCGAGCCGGCCGTTCAGCCCGAGCGCGTACAGCCAGTTCTCCTGGTCGCCGCGCTGCGGCGCGAACGCGCTCGGCGCGACGGTCACGTTCCGGCCGCCGAGCGACACGTTGCCGCCGTACACGGGATTGCCGGCCGCGTCGCGCAGGAAGGTTTCGCCGTGCTGCCGGAAATGGTTCTCCCAGTGCCCGAGCGTCAGCGTCGCGTCGACGCGGTCCGTGAACGCATAGCCCATCCGGACCGTCTCGTTGAGCTGCTCGGTCCGCTCGATGTTCTGCGCACCGACGATCGTGCGCGGCTTGCCGTTGGGGCCGATGTCGGTGGCCGCGCCCGTCACGGGCACCGCGGCCCCCAGCTGCGGGTTGTAGGCGGCGTTGGGGCTCGCATATTGCATCGGCTGGCCGTCGTTCTCCAGCCGGTCGAGCGACAGCGAGAACCAGAACTTGCCGACGCGGTTCGCGATCCGAGCGGCCTGGTGATTGCCGCCGAAGCTGTCCGCGAACCCGTAGCCGTCGTGATAGCGCTGCGTGAAGAACTGCGTCGACAGGGACGCCTCGAGCTTGTCGGGACGCCGCGTCGTCAGCAGCACGGTCGAGCCGATCGCATTGCCGGGATACAGCGCGGAAAAGGGGCCATACAGCACGTCGACGCGCGCGATATCGTCGGGCGCGATCAGCGACCAGCGCGGCGGATACGCATAGCTCGAGCCGAGCAGGTTCGACAGCAGCAGGCCGTCGGCGTACACGAGCCCGCGCGCACTCTGCAGTTCGTTGAAGTCGCGGCCGGCGAACACGCTGTTGCGGTCGCCGATGTAGCGCCTGCGAACCATCAGGTTGGGCGCGTACTTCAGCGCGTCCTCGGTGGTGACGTTGGTATGCGCGTCGATCTGCTCGCGCGTGATCGACTCGACGACGGCCGGCGTATCCGGATCGACGGGTTGCCGGCTCGCGGTGACGCTGACGGCGGTCAGCGTGTCGCCCGCAGAGGCGAGCGCGGCGACCGGTGCGGCACGGCCGGCCGGGTCGCCGGCGCCGGCGGGCACCGGCGCGGCGGATGCGCCATCGATCGAGGCCGCCTGCGCGGCCGGCCAGGCAAAAGCGGCCGCGCAGGCAAGCGCGAGCCGGCCGCGCGAGGGCCGCGCGGCGAAGGTGAACGACATGGATGAATTCCTGAAAACGTGACCGGACGCCGCCGCACGCAAGCCAACGCGCCGCGCACAGACGGCACGGCGCGCGGACCGGGCCGCGGGCGGCACGCGCGCCACCGGGGCGCGCGAACGATATCAATCAGATCGGGACGTTTTCAGGCGGACCGCGCGGCTGCGCGAGACGGATGCCCGTGCGGGGAACATCGGGAACGGCCGGGGCGGCCGCCCGGTACGCGAACGCGCGTACGAAACCCGGCAACGCGGGCAGGCTCGTGCCGAGCGCGACGTTCGCCGCGAAGCCGGGACAGTACACGCAGTGCGGCACGCCGGCATGATCGAACGACGCCGCGCCGCGGTCGTCGCCGGACTCCGCGAGGACGACCTCGCGAGCGCCTGCCGCACTGCACAACTCGAGCGTGAGCCCGCCGGAACCGCTCGATGCGAGACGCGCGTAGCCGACGACGGGCGACAGTACGTTCAGTACCAGCGCCAGCCATACGAGGCCGATCCATCGCGTCGTTCGTTTCATCGCGGTCCAGGAAAAAGTGCGCGCAAGTATAGCAAGCGGCCCAATTGTTGCCGATTGTGCAGGGTGTGATAGTCGGCATTGCTCGGCGCGCAGCAGCGCATGTGCCGTTAATACAACAGAGACAAAATCTAACGATTCGCCACTGGCATAAATCCAAGCGCGAGGTTGATAATCATTGAACCCGCTGGAGAAACGAACATGGACGAAAGACCAACCCGCATGCCCCCGCCCGAGCAAGTGATGAGCCCGGATCCGGAACCCGTCGGCGTGGAATTCCTCGCCGAATTGCCCGAGCACGTCCGGGCATTCTTCGACGAGCAGCACAAGCTGTACTCGCCGAAGTGAACCTACGTTCCGTCCTGTAACCGCCACGTGTCGATCGATATCGTGCGGTTCATCGCTGCGTTTTCGGCGCAGATCGCTTCGCACCCCGGCTGCAACGGCCTGACGGTGCCGGATCAGCGCGTCCGCTGATTCTTCTGTCGCGTCGTTCCGCCGCGCGACTGTCTTCGTCTATCCTTCTGGTTTTCCACCTCCGGCCTGTCCGGCTCTCCCCTCTCCCGATCGTTCCGATGAAACAAGCCATTCGTGCCAGCGTCGCTGTCGCCGCGCTCGGCGTCGCCCTTTTTTCGTCACCGCATATCGCGCGCGCGGACGGCGACGACACGGCGCTCACCAATCTCGTCGCGCTCGCATCGCAGCGGCTCGCGCTGGCCGAACCCGTCGCGCGATGGAAATGGGCGAACCACCAGGCGATCGAGGATCGGCCGCGCGAAGCGGCACTGCTCGCATCGGTGGAGAAGCGCGCCGCACAGTCCGGCGTGGATCCGGCGTTCGCGCGCACGTTTTTCGAGGATCAGATCGCAGCCAGCAAGGACGTGCAGAACGCGCTCTTTGCAAAGTGGCGCGCGACGCAGCCGCCGGAAGGCACGCCGCCCGACCTCGCAACCAGCACGCGGCCGGCGCTCGACCAGCTCACGCAAAAGATGCTGACGGGCCTCGCGCAAGTCGCACCGCTGCGCGACGCACCCGACTGCCAGGCGCGGCTCGCACGCAGCATCGCGAACTGGAAGACGCTCACCCGCTACGACTCCACCCAGACGCAGGCGCTCGGCACCGCGCTGTCGCACGTTTGCGCCGCAGGCGGCGCCAGCGCGATCGGCTGACGGCGGCGTCGCGCGCCGCGGCCCGCGCCGCTCAGTCGGCAGGCGTCAGTGCCGCGAGCGGAATGAGTTGCAGGCCGCGTGCGAGATGCGTCTGCAGAAGACGATGGGTATGGGGTTCGAACGCGCCGTCCGCGCCGTCGGCCACGAGCCGCATGGCCGCGTCGAGCGATTCGGCCGTACCGAGGTAGCGCCAGCCGTCGATCACGTGAAACAGGCGGCGCTCGCCGCTCGCTTCGAAAGCGACCGCACCGTCGAACGGCCAGGGCGCATTGCCCGCACGGGCGTGATCGGCTGCGGGACGCCGGTTGTATGACGGACGCAGGCGGGCGATCCACTGCGCTTCGGCGAGCATCGCGCCCAGTTCGTTGCCGGTCTCCCGCCACTCGACCCGCCGTACCTGCTGCGCAATCCGCATTTCCTTCGACGAGCGCCGCTCGCCGGTCAGCAGCGCGCGCAAGCGCTGCCGCACGCGCACGCTGCGGCCGACATACAGCGCTTCGTCGTCCTCCCCGAACAGCGCGTACGCGCCGCAGCCGGCCGGCGCGGTATCGAGCCACGCTTCGGTCATGCCGCCCGCGAGACGGAAGTGGCGCGTCGTACGCGCAATCTGGTCGCGCAGACGCTCGAGCGGCACGATCTCGTGCAATTGCCGCCAGAACTGCCAAAGCAGATCGGCATCCGCGAGTGCCCGGTGGCGGGCGGATGGAACGAGGCCATGCCGCTCGATCAGCGCATCGAGTCCGTGCCGCGCCTCGCGCGGAAACAGCGCGCGCGACAGGCGCACCGTGCACAGCACGTCCGGATTGAACGCGATGCCGGCGCGCTCGAATTCGGCGCGCAGGAAGCCACGGTCGAAGCTCGCGTTGTGCGCGACGAACAGCTTGCCGTCGAGCCGCTCGAACAGCGCGGGCGCGAGCGACGCAAACGAAGGCGCGTCGCGCACCATCTCGTCGGAAATGCCCGTCAGCTGCTGGATGAACGGCGGAATCGACTGTCCCGGATTGACCAGCGTCGTCCATGTCGATACGCCGAGCGGACCGAGTTCGACCACGCCGATTTCAGTGATGCGGTGCTCGGCGGAGGAGCCGCCGGTGGTTTCGAGGTCGACGAAGACGAGCGGCTGGTCGCAGGCGGGATCGGACGGACGGGAATCGGACATGAAAAGACGGGGGAAACGATGCTTTCGTGAGTATGCACCGGCAGATGCGTTCGCGACCAGTCCGAACCCGAATCGATTCGCCGGCCGCCGATTTTCGTGCCCCGGAAAGCAAAAAGCCCCCGCGATGCGGGGGCCGGACGTGATCGGCGAAGCGTGGCGCGTCAGACCGCCTGGATATTCGCTGCCTGCTTGCCTTTCGGCCCGACTTTCACGTCAAAGGAAACGCGCTGGTTTTCCTTCAGCGTTTTGAAGCCGTCCATCCGGATTTCGGAAAAGTGCGCAAACAAATCTTCGCCGCCATTGTCGGACGTAATAAAGCCGAAACCTTTAGCATCGTTAAACCATTTTACGATACCGGTATCCATACCTTCGTTCCCCACTCGTTTAGATCAAAAAAGCTACTGTTATAGCCGCTTCCCGAAATCCCGCAACGGCGCGCCGACACTCCCCCCAGCGCTCCGCCCGGGGACGGAGTGCTGACTTTATAAATTGGACAATCCGGGTGCGTCAAGGGAATTTTTAGGGCTTTCTTTATCAAAAAAACGCTAATGCCACTGGAATCGGTACACGATCGCCTTTTATTAATTGATTCGCATCAAGAACCTGTCAATATTACCGGGATCGGATCGCCAATAATCGAAATCGTGAAAAACATACCGGGGACGAATCGTTTCGGTAAATTCCTCGGGTTTTTTCCGGGTTGCGGAAAACGGGGGACGTTGCGATGCTGGTGCAAAGGCAATGGGAAGGAGAAGGCCATGTGGCTGGACGGATTCAAGCGCTTCGCGAGCCGGCTTGCACGCGTACGCCGCAAGTCCCGCGCGCTGGCCGAGACCCGTGAAGCGCCGTGCGACACCGAGTTCGACCCGACCTGGCACGGCGATCATTGGCAGAACCTGCTGGCGTCACCGCTGGACGCCCGTCACTACGTAATGGAAGACTGGACGTACACACCGCCGCAGGCCGAAGCCGACGACACGCAGCCGACCGGCAAGCGCAAGCGCAAGCGGCGCTCGTACGCGCAGTAGGGATCGGAACGACAGGGCAAAAAAAAGCGCGACTGGGAAGTCGCGCCGACAAAGGTTTGGAGATCTTTTCCGTCAACGAAAAAGTCTGCTTCGGAAAGCAGAGATCGCAGTATAGCGAGAGAACATCCTTTCATTATCCATGCCCCGCACAAACCTCTATTGCCGATGTGTCAATAATCGCGCTAGGCGTGCTCTCGCCCGTCATTGACCGCCTGTCGCGATCGCGCAACGCCCGCGACACCCGATACGCAGTCCTGATTGCTTTTTTCGCGTGCTGCATTGCCGCAAAGTCTTGATGGCCGGGCCTCTCGGCGCATATGCTGATTCTTGCCGGATTCAAAATACAGTATTGCGGGAAGCAATTTTCTTCTACGCCCGGACCGATCCGTACACTGCAAATGGATATCCGACGAGGGTGCCGCGCCCAATGCGCACGGCGTCGCCAACCTGCGACGCCGCCGATGCCCGCAGCAGGTTCGATCGACATCATCCTGTTTGGAGACAGATCATGAAAAAGACCCTGATCGTCGCGACATTGGCGGGCGCGTACGCCACCGGCGCCCATGCGCAAAGCGCCGTCACGCTGTACGGCCTGATCGACGCCGGCATCACCTACACGAACAACCAGGGTGGTCACAGCGCGTGGCAGGAGACGAGCGGCTCGATCAACGGCAGCCGCTGGGGCCTGCGCGGCACCGAGGATCTCGGCGGCGGCCTGAAGGCGATCTTCACGCTGGAAAACGGCTTCGGCATCAATAACGGTTCACTCAAGCAGAACGGCCGCGAATTCGGCCGCCAGGCGTTCGTCGGGCTCGCGCACGAGAGCTACGGCTCGCTCACGCTCGGCCGCCAGTACGACAGCGTCGTCGATTTCCTCGGCCCGCTGTCGCTGACCGGCACCCAGTACGGCGGCACGCAGTTCGCGCACCCGTTCGACAACGACAACCTGAACAACTCGTTCCGGATCAACAACGCGGTCAAGTACCAGAGCGCGAACTACGGCGGCCTGAAATTCGGCGCGCTGTACGGCTTCTCGAATTCCAGCAATTTCTCGAACAACCGCGCGTACAGCGTCGGCGCGTCGTACAGCTACATGGGCTTCAACGTCGCGGCCGCGTACATGCAGCTGAACAACAACGTCAACGCGCTGGCGCTCGCGGCCAGCGACCCGGGCGCGGTAGCCGGCGACTGGACGTTCGGCGCCAGCCGTCAGCGCACCTGGGGCGCGGGCCTCAACTACGCGTTCGGGCCCGCGACGGCCGGCTTCGTGTTCACGCAGACACGCCTGACCGATTCGGCCAGGATCAGCGCCGGGCAGTCCGGCGTGTCGGGCGGCATCCCGCTCATCGGCGGCACGCGCTTCAACAATTACGAAGTGAACGGCCGCTACGCGCTGACGCCGGCGTTCTCGCTCGCCGGCTCGTACACGTACACCGACAGCCGCCTCGACGGCCAGACGCCGAGCTGGCACCAGTTCAACCTGCAGGCCGACTATGCGCTGTCGAAGCGCACCGACCTGTACCTGCAGGGCGAATACCAGCGGGTCAATGCGGACGGCCTGGCGATCGGCGCGAACATCAACGGGCTCGGCACCGCGTCGTCCACCAACAAGCAGATCGCCGTCACGGCCGGCATGCGCCATCGCTTCTGAGCGATGCGTGTGAGCCCGGTCGTTCGGCCAGGACCGTCATGACGAAGCGCCCCACCCGGGGCGCTCGTTCGTTTCAGCGCTGCACCCCACGCATGCGCCGCGCCATGCTCACGCGCTGCCCGACGCCGGATAGCGAACGTCGAGCACGTCGATCGGCTGGGGACCGGCCGGCGTCATCAGCGTGACGGTATCGCCGATCTTCGCCTTGATGAGCGCCCGCGCGACCGGCGAGATCCAGCTGACGCAACCGCGATCGAGATCGACCTCGTCGATCCCGACGATGGTAACGGTATGATCCTCGCCGTCCGGCGTCGCGTAATCGACGGTCGCGCCGAAAAACACCTGGTCGACGTTCTCCTGGCGGCTCGCGTCGACGACTTCGGCGAGATCGAGCCGCTTCGTCAGGAAGCGGATCCGGCGGTCGATCTCGCGCAACCGCCGCTTGCCGTAGATGTAGTCGCCGTTCTCCGACCGGTCGCCGTTCGACGCGGCCCACGACACCAGCCGCACGACCTCGGGACGCTCGACGTCGATCAGGTTCAGGAGCTCGTCCCTGAGCCGCTTGTGGCCGGCCGGGGTGATGTAATTCTTCGTGCCCGCCGGAATCGCGGGCTGACCCGGGTCGAGATCGTCGTCGTCGCCGTCCGACTCTTTGACAAACGCCTTGTTCATGATGCAGATTCAACGCATGGATGACTGATGCTTCAAGGGTACACGAAGGCGGCCTTCCCAAGATCGGGTGACATTTTTTGCGAATAAGGCTTCCCTTTTTATACAACCCTGCTATACTTCCGCTTCTGCGTGCGGCTGTAGCTCAGTTGGATAGAGTACTTGGCTACGAACCAAGGGGTCGTGGGTTCGAATCCTGCCAGCCGCGCCACCTTTTTGGGAACCTTCCCACCGTAGAAGGTTCCGACAGTTGAAGTAGTACCGCTTTGCGTGCGGCTGTAGCTCAGTTGGATAGAGTACTTGGCTACGAACCAAGGGGTCGTGGGTTCGAATCCTGCCAGCCGCGCCACCTTTTTGGGAACCTTCCCACCGTAGAAGGTTCCGACAGTTGAAGTAGTACCGCTTTGCGTGCGGCTGTAGCTCAGTTGGATAGAGTACTTGGCTACGAACCAAGGGGTCGTGGGTTCGAATCCTGCCAGCCGCGCCACCTCAGAAGGGCCTTCCTCCGGGAAGGCCCTTTTTTCTTTTCCGCTTACCCTCTTCGCCTCTCCTCCTCTTCCCGGCAACACCGATCGCGCCCGAATCGTGCGGGAGCTGCCGCCACACAACGCCAAGCCCACATCACAAACGAAAACGGCGGCCCGTGGCCGCCGTCTCATTCCGCTGCATCGCAATGCGCGGCGTCAGTAATCCTGCCGCTCGCGCTCGATGCGCATGCCGCCGTCATGACGCGCGTGCACGCTGTCGTCGGTCGAGCGCTCGCGCATGATCCGCATCACGTCCGGATTGGTCCGCACGCGCCGCATCACGTTCGCGAGATGCACGCGGTCACTCACCTGGATCACGAAGCGCAGCACCGTCGATTCGTGCGTCAGATCCTCGTCCATCGCGATGTGAACGATGTTCGCGTCCGCCGACGTGATATCCGCCGCGACGCGCGCGAAGATGCCCTTCGTGTTCTTCACGAGCGCCTTCACCGCGACGTCGAACAGACGACCCGGCTGCGGCGCCCATTCGACGTCGATCCAGCGGCCCGGATCGCGGCGATGGATGCGCTGCGCGACGCGGCAATCCGTCGTATGAATCGCCATCCCGAGACCGATGCCGATATAGCCCATGATTGCGTCGCCCGGAATCGGCCGGCAGCACGCCGACAGCTGCACGGACATCCCTTCGGTGCCGGTAATCACGACCGGCGGCGCATTATGCGCGGGGTGCCGCTCGGACTTCGGCAGATCGTCGTCCGCATCGCGGCCGCTCATCAGCACCTCGATGCGCTTGGCCATCACCGCGGCGACGCGGCGGCCGAGGCCGATGTCCGCGAAGATTTCCTGGCGGCTCTTGTTGCCCGTCCACTGGACGAGCTTCTCCCACACTTCCGGCCCCACATCGGCCAGCGCGAGCCCGTAACCCTTCAGGCTCTGGTCGACGAGCCGCTCGCCGAGCTGCACCGACTCGTTCAGGCGCATCGTCTTCAGGTAGTGACGAATCGCCGAACGCGCCTTGCCGGTGCGCACGAAGCCGAGCCATGCGGGGTTCGGCTTCGAATACGGCGCGGTGATCACCTCGACGATGTCGCCGCTCTTCAGCTCGGTACGCAGCGGCAGCAACTCGTTGTTGATCTTCACGGCCACGCACTGGTTGCCGAGATCGCTGTGGATCGAATACGCGAAATCGAGCGCCGTCGCGCCGCGCGGCAGCGCCATGATCTTCGACTTCGGCGTGAACACGTAGACCGCATCCGGGAACAGGTCGATCTTCACGTGTTCGAGGAACTCGCTCGAATCGCCGGCTTCGCTCTGGATGTCGAGCAGCGACTTCAGCCACTGGTGCGCGCGCTTCTGCACGTCGTTCAGGTCCGCGCCGCCGTTCTTGTACAGCCAGTGCGCGGCCACACCGGCCTCGGCGATCTCGTGCATCTTGCGCGTGCGCACCTGGAACTCGATCGGCGCGCCGAACGGGCCGACGAGCGTCGTGTGCAGCGACTGGTAGCCGTTGATCTTCGGGATCGCGATGTAGTCCTTGAACTTGCCGGGCACGGGCTTGTACAGCGCGTGCAGCGCGCCGATGCACGTGTAGCAGTCGAGCGGGCTCTCGACGACGACGCGAAAGCCGTACACGTCGAGCACCTGCGAGAACGACAGCTGCTTGTCGCGCATCTTGCGATAGATGCTGTAGATCGTCTTTTCGCGGCCGGTAATCTCGGCGTCGAGCTTCGCATCGCCCATCGCGCGCTGGGCGGCCTCTAGGATCTTGCTGATCACTTCGCGGCGGTTGCCGCGCGCGGCCTTCACGGCCTTCTCGAGCGTCGCGTAGCGATGCGGGTTGAAGTTCGCGAAGCTCATGTCCTGCAGCTCGCGATACGTGTTGTTCAACCCGAGGCGGTGCGCGATCGGCGCATAGATGTCGAGCGTTTCGCGGGCGACGCGGCGGCGCTTTTCCATCGGCACCGCGCCGAGCGTGCGCATGTTGTGCAGACGGTCGGCGAGCTTGACGAGGATGACGCGCACGTCGCGCGCCATCGCGAGCAGCATCTTGCGGAAGTTTTCCGCCTGCGCTTCCTCGCGGCTGCGGAACTCCATCTTGTCGAGCTTCGACAGGCCGTCGACCAGTTCGGCAACCTTCGGGCCGAACCGTTCGGCCAGCTCGCTCTTGGTCACGCCCTGGTCTTCCATCACGTCGTGCAGCAGCGCCGCCATGACGGCTTGCGCGTCGAGCTTCCAGCCGGCGCAGATTTCCGCGACGGCGACGGGATGGGTGATGTAGGGTTCGCCGCTCTGGCGATATTGACCGAGGTGGGCTTCGTCGCTGAAGTGGAACGCCGCCTTGACCTCTTTGATTTCTTCCGGAGGGAGATACTCGGCAAGCACGCCCGTCAGTTTCGCGATCGAAACGACGCCGTGCTTGCGCGGCTGCTCCGGCGTGGCGGTCGGCCCGAACAGGTGCCGAAAGGACTGTTCGAGGACCGCGTCGATGTACTGGCGCGCAGGCGACTGGGCCGTGGCTTCGGTGGTCGAATCCGCGGAGGCGGACGATGGGGTGGTGCTCATATTCGCCTCCAGGTCGAGTCGTTGCGCGCGTGGACTACATGGCTGGAACGGGCCGGATGCGCGTTACACCGGCACCTTCTTCAGCATCTCGACGCCGACCTGGCCGGAGGCGATCTCGCGCAGCGCGACGACGGTCGGCTTGTCGCGGCTCTCGATCTTCGGCGTATGGCCTTGCGCGAGCTGCCGCGCGCGGTAGGTGGCGGCGAGCGCCAGTTCGAAGCGGTTGGGGATTTGCTTCAGGCAGTCTTCGACGGTAATGCGAGCCATGTTGGAAATTCCTTCTGAATATAGTCGTTATTCTACCTTATGTCCCTCTACCCTCGCGTCATTCCGCGTGAGGCAGATGGATGCCGAGCTCGATGAACAGCTCCGCGTGTCGCGCGTACTGCGAAGCAAAGCGCAGGCGCGTGGCCGCGACGATGCATTCGAGTTCGGCGAGCGCACGATCGAAATTCTCGTTGATCACGACGTATTCCGCTTCCGACGCGTGCGCGATCTCGCTGCCGGCAGCCAGCAGGCGCCGCGTGATCACGTTCGGTTCGTCCTGGCCGCGCTTCTTCAGACGTTCCTCGAGCGCGTCGAGCGACGGCGGCAGGATGAAGATGCCGACCGCGTTGCGGAACTGCTTCTTCACCTGCAGTGCGCCCTGCCAGTCGATCTCGAGCAGCACGTCGTGGCCGTTCATCATCTGCTCTTCGATCCAGACGCGCGACGTGCCGTAATAGTTGCCGTGCACTTCCGCGCTCTCGAGGAATTCGTGCGCGGCGTGGCGCGCGCGGAAATCCTCGACGGTCGTGAAGTGGTAGTGCTGGCCGTCCTGCTCGCCCGGGCGCGGCTTGCGCGTCGTGTACGAGATCGACAGGCAGATGTCGCTGTCCTTCGACAGCAACGCGTTCACGAGCGTCGACTTGCCGGCACCCGACGGCGCGACGACCATGAACAGGTTGCCGGGATAGACGCCGCCGTGCAGCGCATGCGACGCGTGGCCGTCGCGGTTGAGGTCGGTCATGTTGCTTTACTCCAGGTTTTGCACTTGCTCACGCATCTGCTCGATCAACAGCTTGAGCGCCATCGATGCGTCGGCGAGTTCCTTCGCCGCCGCCTTCGAGCCGAGCGTGTTTGCTTCGCGATTCAGTTCCTGCATCATGAAGTCGAGACGCTTGCCGACGCGGCCGCCCTTCTCGATCACGTGACGCGTTTCGTTCAGGTGCGCGGTGAGTCGCGACAGCTCTTCCGCGATGTCGATCCGGATGCCGTACATCGTCACTTCCTGACGAATGCGTTCCGCGGCTTCCTCGCGCGTGACGATCGGCGCGCTGCCTTCGGGCGCCGCGATGCCGAGCGCTTCCTGCAGCCGCTCGACGATCTTCTGCTGATGCTTCGCGATCAGCTCAGGCACGAGCGGCGTGATGCGCGCGACGATCGCTTCCATTTCGGTGACGTTCGACAGCAGCATCGTCGCCAGCTGCGCGCCTTCGCGCGAACGCACGACGACGAGCTCGCCGATCGCTTCCTTGCCGCACGCGAGCACCGCGTCGCGGATCGCGTCCGCCGACACGCCGCTCTCGGCGAGCACGCCCGGCCAGCGCAGGATCTCGCCCGCGCGCAGGCGGCCGACGCCCGGGAACGAATCGAGCACCGAACGCTCGAGCTCGGCGAGCTGGCCGAGCGCCGTCTGGTTCAGCGCGCCCGCACCGATGCTCTGCTCGCCGCGCTGCAGGTTGATGCGCACGTCGACCTTGCCGCGCGACAGCTTGTTCATCAGCATTTCGCGCAGCGCGGGTTCGCACGCGCGCACGTCGTCCGGCATGCGGAAATTCAGGTCGAGGAAGCGCGAGTTCACGGTGCGCAGTTCGACCGACACGCTGGTGCCGCCGTTGCCGGTGGCCGTCGCGAGTTCGCGCGTCGCGCTCGCATAGCCCGTCATGCTGTAGATCATGGTTCGTCTCGCCGTCTGGGTGCCCTTCACGGGCGGGAATATGTCGAGGCGCCCGGCGCATTGCAAGGCGCGGGGCGGGAAGCGCGCATTATCCCATTTTTGCGCCCCACCCCGCCGGGCACGCCTGCCGTTCGGCGCTAAAATCGGGGTTTCCTCTTCCGTCCACGATTCCCCCATGACGTCTTCCCTGTCCCGCCCGAGCGGCCGCCGCGCCGACGAACTGCGCAAGGTCGCCCTCACGCGCCACTACACGAAACACGCCGAAGGCTCGGTACTCGTCGAATTCGGCGATACCAAGGTGATCTGCACCGCGAGCGTCGCCGAGCGCGTGCCCGAATTCCTGCGCGATCGCGGCCAGGGCTGGCTGACGGCCGAATACGGGATGCTGCCGCGCGCGACGCACACGCGCAGCGACCGTGAAGCGGCGCGCGGCAAGCAGACGGGCCGCACGCAGGAAATTCAGCGCCTGATCGGCCGTGCGCTGCGCGCGGTGTTCGATCTGGAGGCGCTCGGCCCGCGCACGATCCACATCGACTGCGACGTGATCCAGGCCGACGGCGGCACGCGCACGGCCAGCATCACCGGCGCCTTCGTCGCCGCGCACGACGCCGTGTCGAAGCTGATCGCGGCCGGCAAGCTCGCGCGCTCGCCGATCACCGACCACGTCGCCGCGATCTCGGTCGGCGTGTACGAAGGCGCGCCCGTGCTCGATCTCGACTACGCCGAAGATTCGCAGTGCGATACCGACATGAACGTCGTGATGACGGGCGCCGGCGGCTTCGTCGAAGTCCAGGGCACCGCCGAAGGCGTGCCGTTCTCGCGCGCCGAGATGAACGCGCTGCTCGACCTCGCGCAAAACGGGATCGGCCAGCTCGTGCAGCTGCAGAAGGACGTGCTGGGCGCCCGCCATGTCTGATGATCGCACCCTCGCGCCGCTGTCGCGCATCGTGCTCGCGTCGAACAACGCCGGCAAGCTGCGCGAATTCACCGCGCTGTTCTCGACGGTCGGCATCGAGATCGTGCCGCAGGGCGACCTGGCCGTGCCCGAGGCGGAAGAACCGTTCGGCACGTTCATCGAGAATGCGCTGACGAAAGCGCGGCACGCGTCGCGGCTCACCGGCCTGCCGGCGATCGCCGACGATTCGGGGCTGTGCGTGCGCGCGCTGCGCGGCGCACCGGGCGTCTATTCGGCGCGCTATGCGCAGCGCGCGGGCGGCGCCAAGGGCGACGCGGCCAACAATGCGTACCTCGTCGAGCAGCTGCGCGGCGTCGCAGACCGACGCGCATACTATTGCTGCGTGCTCGCGCTGGTGCGCCACGCGGACGATCCCGAACCGCTGTTCGCCGAAGGTCGCTGGGTGGGCGAGATCGTCGACACGCCGCGCGGCGAGCACGGATTCGGCTACGACCCGTATTTCCTCCTGCCGTCGCTCGGCGCGACGGCGGCCGAACTCGAGCCGGCCGTGAAGAACACGCACAGCCATCGCGCGCTCGCGCTGAAGGCGCTGCTCGCGCGGCTCGCGGAGGAACCGGCATGATCGTCCTCGTCACGCATTCGCAACCGGAGGCCGCATGAGCCAGGCGGCGGAAACCGGCGCGCGCGTCGTCGCGACCTTCACGTCGCCCGGGCAGGTACGGCTCACGTCGCTGCCGCCGCTCGCGCTGTACGTGCATTTTCCGTGGTGCGTGCGCAAGTGCCCGTACTGCGATTTCAACTCGCACGAGTGGAAAGGCGAGCGGTTTCCGGAAACCGAGTACCTCGATGCGCTGCGCGCCGATCTCGAACAGGCGCTGCCGCTCGTCTGGGGCCGGCAGGTGCATACGGTGTTCATCGGCGGCGGCACGCCGAGCCTGCTGTCCGCGGCCGGCCTCGACCGGCTGCTGTCCGACGTGCGCGCGCTGCTGCCGCTCGATGCCGACGCCGAGATCACGCTCGAGGCGAACCCGGGCACGTTCGAGGCCGCGAAGTTCGCGCAATTCCGCGCGAGCGGCGTGAACCGCCTGTCGGTCGGCATCCAGAGTTTCAACGAAGGCCATCTGAAAGCGCTCGGCCGTATTCACGACACCGCGCAGGCGCGCGCGGCCGTCGAGATCGCCGCGAAGACGTTCGACAACTTCAACCTCGACCTGATGTTCGCGCTGCCGAACCAGACGCTCGACGAATGCCGGGCCGACATCGAGACCGCGCTGTCGTACGCGCCACCGCATCTGTCGCTGTATCACCTGACGCTCGAGCCGAACACGCTGTTCGCGAAGTTTCCGCCCGCGGTGCCCGACGACGACGCGTCGGCCGACATGCAGGAATGGATCCACGCGCGCACGGCCGAGGCCGGCTACGACCGCTACGAAGTGTCGGCGTACGCGAAGCCGAATCATCAGTGCAAGCACAACCTGAACTACTGGCGCTTCGGCGACTATCTCGGGATCGGCGCGGGCGCGCACACGAAGCTGTCGTTCCCGAACCGGATCCTGCGGCAGGCGCGCTACAAGCATCCGGCCACCTTCATCGAACAGGCGACGGCCGGCACGCCGGTGCAGGAAGAGCGTGAAGTCGGGGCGCGCGACCTGCCGTTCGAGTTCATGCTGAACACGCTGCGGCTCGTCGAGGGCTTCCCGGTGCACGGCTTCGTCGAACGCACGGGTTTGCCGATCAGCACGATCGAGCCGGCACTGAAGGAAGCGGAACGGCGCGGGCTGATCACGCGCGATTTCGCGCAGATCGCGCCGACGCCGCTCGGCCAGCGTTTCCTCAACGACCTGCAGGAATTGTTCCTGCGTGACGATTGAAGCGGAACGAGGCGGCATTTCGGTTACAATGCCGCCTCGTGTGGAAGCGTGGCCGAGCGGTTTAAGGCACCGGTCTTGAAAACCGGCGACGGGAAACTGTCCGTGAGTTCGAATCTCACCGCTTCCGCCAGGAAGTTCGCCCAACCCCGTCCATTCATCGAATGACGGGGTTTTTGTTTGTCCGCGGCGCGCCGCGCACGCTGCCCCCTCTGCCTGCCGACGCATCTCGCCCGATGCCGTTACAATCCGGCGCTCCGATTCGCGAAACGGGAAATCCACGTCATGAAGCCCTTCATCGCCTCGTCGCTCGTCGCCCTGCTGGCCGCCGTCGGCACGCACGCAGCGGCCGCCGATTCCGCCTCCGGCACCGACGCGCAAACACCGTCGTGCGCGATCGCGTACGTGAAGGGCGTCGGCGGCTCGCCGCGCGGCCTGCGCGAATATCTCGCGAGCCCGACGCCGTACAACTACCTGAAGGAAAACGAGCTCCAGTGCAAGGTGTCGGATGACGGGCGCGCGTCGAACTGCACCGGCGTGACCTACATCCGCAACGAGCAGGTCAGCGTGTACGACGATTCCGACCCGGCGACGCTGACGGTCGTCGCGCCGGTGGAACTCGAGCACGGCCAGAAGTATCCGGTGATCCTCGTGGTGCAGCGCAAGGACGCGCGCTGCACGCGGTAACACGCACCGCCTGCGGCACGCTCGACGTTGCCGCTGGCGACGCGCGCAGCCCTCACGGGCCGGGCCGCCATCGCCTAGAATTCGATCAGCACGGCGACACGACCGCCGCCGCAATTCGATGCCGCCCGCACCATCCGTGCGTGCGGCACACGGAGACCGCCATGACCGAACTGTCGACAGCGCCCGATCACGTCGATTACGAAGGCTTCGAGATCCATGTGGTGCCGGGCCTCGTCCCCGGCAGCGATGCGCGCTACACCTACACAGGCTATGTCTGCCATCCGGGCGTGAACCCCGCGCTGCCGGATCATGCCGTGCCGTTCCATGCGGACGGCGAAGAAAGCTTCGCGAGCGTCGAGGAAGCGGTGCATGAAGCCGTGCACATCGGCAAGACCATCATCGACGGCACGCATCCGGACCTGTCCGTTCTATCGCTCGTGACACACGGCTACTGAGCCGGTCGAGTACGCCGCTGCCGTTGCGTCAGGGACGCGCCGCGCGTGCGCAATCGTCGTGCCCGCATGGTCACGTGTCATGTCACATCGCGTCGCGATGCGCGCCGGAAGCCCCGCCGAATCGCCATCATCCGCGAATCGGCACATCGCGCTTCGCGTGCTATGCGTTTGTCCCGATAACGCGCCGCGCGCAGACGCCTATCATTTTTTTATCGTCACCCTCCGGCACTCCCCCATGCCTTCTCTTCCCTGCCCGGGCGTCGACCGGCTGCGCATTGCCGCGCTGGTCTCCGCCGTCATGCTTGCCGCCTGCACGATCACGCCGCCCCCGTCGCTGCGCTCGATCCTGACGATTCCGTCGGTCATCCGCAGCGCGAATCGCGACCAGTACCGCGTGGAAGTCGCGCAGTGCGTCGCCGAGCACAATCCGTCCGCCGTGTCGCACGGGGTGCCGCAGGCGATGCTGCGCTCGCTCGTCGTCGTCGCGTTCACCGTCGATCGCAGTGGCCAGCTCGTCAACGCATCCGTCTATCGCAGCAACGGCGACAGTGAAGCGGAAGCGCTCGCGCTCGCGTCGCTGCGCCGCTCGGCGCCACTGCCGCCACCGCCGTCGAAACTGCTGGACGGCAATGGCCGGCTCGAGATGATGGAAGGCTGGCTGTTCAACGACGACGGCCACTTCCAGTTGCAAAGCACCGCATCCGCGCAGGCGCAATCGATCGACTGAGCCCGCGCCCGCCCGCGTTTGCCGCCATGTCGCGGCGCTGGCTATAATTTTCCGCAATCGCGCGGCCACCCTCCCGCGCGCGTTCGCGCGCCGCACCCGGCATGCGAGCCGACCACGCCGGCACCGGGCGGCGGCGACCTATCCGTCTCCATCGTCGACCGGCGGGTGACGTCCGCGCCACGCCGCGCGTCCACGCCGCCGCCTCATCCGCTCGGCCGCTCCCGGCAGGCGTCCGCTTGCCCGAGCGCTCACCCGGCCGACCGCCCAACGACAAAACGGAGACATCCATGTCCGCATCTCCCCCGGCCGTTGCACACGCAACCGGTTCGGCCGGCGCCGTCAGCCACCGGCGCATCGTGTTCGCGAGCTTCATCGGCACCGCGATCGAGTTCTACGACTTCTACGTGTACGCGACCGCCGCGGCACTCGTCATCGGCCCCGTGTTCTTTCCGCACGGCTCCGCGACCGCCCAGGCGCTGTCCGCATTCGTCACGTTCGGCATCGCGTTCATCGCGCGGCCGATCGGCTCGTTCCTGTTCGGCCACTTCGGCGACCGCATCGGCCGCAAATCGACGCTCGTCGCGTCGCTGCTCGTGATGGGCGTGTCCACCACCGCGATCGGCTTCGTGCCCGGCTACGACACGATCGGTGCGCTCGCACCGGTGCTGCTGTGCGTGCTGCGCTTCGGCCAGGGGATCGGCCTCGGCGGCGAATGGGGCGGTGCGGCGCTGCTCGCGACCGAGCACGCGCCGCAAGGCAAGCGCGGCTGGTTCGGGATGTTCCCGCAGCTGGGCCCGTCGGTGGGCTTCCTGATGTCGAACGGGTTGTTCTTCGCGCTCGCGCTGTCGCTGTCCGACGAACAATTCCGCAGCTGGGGCTGGCGCATCCCGTTCCTCGTCAGCGCGGTGCTCGTCGCGCTCGGCCTGTACGTGCGGCTGAAAATCACCGAGACGCCGGCGTTCCAGGCCGCACTCGACCGCAACGAGCGCGTGCGCGTGCCGGTCGCGACGCTCGTCTCGCAACACTGGAAGCCGACGCTGCTCGGCGCGCTCGCGATGGTGGTCTGCTACACGCTGTTCTATATCTCGACGGTGTTCTCGCTGTCGTACGGCGTGTCGACGCTGCATATTCCGCGCCAGAGCTTTCTCGGCCTGCTGTGCTTCGCGGTCGTGTTCATGGGGCTCGCGACGCCGCTGTCGGCGTGGGCCTCGGACCGCTTCGGCCGCAGGCCGGTGCTGGTCGTCGGCGCGATCGCCGCGCTGTCGTCCGGCTTCGCGATGGAGCCGCTGCTCGGCAGCGGCTCGATGCCGCTCGTCGCGCTGTTCCTGACCATCGAGCTGTTCCTGATGGGCGTGACGTTCGCGCCGATGGGCGCGCTGCTGCCCGAATTGTTCCCGACCAACGTCCGCTATACGGGCGCGGGGGTCGCGTACAACCTCGGCGGGATCCTCGGCGCGTCGATCGCGCCATACATCGCGCAGCTGCTCGCCGCGCGCGGCGGCCTGTCGTGGGTCGGCGGCTACGTGTCGGTTGCGGCGGCAATCAGCTTGGTCGGCGTGCTGCTGATGCGCGAAACCCGCGACGCATCGCTCGTCTGAGCCCTCGAGGCGCCCCGGGTTGTGCGGCGGGGTCGCCGCCTATGCTCGATCCGGGGGCGCCGTCACGCACCCCGGGCTCCCTCCGCTGAAGGAGCCGCCGCAATGAACCTCCGCCTCGACAACGCTGGCCTCGTCCTGAGCCTGGCGCTCGCGCCGGGTGGCGCCCTGCTGCTCGCGGCGCGCTTCCGGCCGAAAACCTGGCGCGGCGTCCTGTTCGAGGCGCTTCTCGCCAACCTGGCCGCCGTCGCCGCGGTGATGACGGTCGCAGCGCTGCTCGCCTGAACGCGCGGCCCGCTTCCCCCGGGCCGGTTCATGCCGATAGCGGGCTCGCGCTGGCCCTAGGCCGTCAGCCGGTCACGCAGCGCGCCATAGGCCGGCCCGACCGCATCGATCGCATCGAGTGCCTGCGCAACCGACGGCGGCGCGCCCGGTTCGCCGATCGACAGCGCGTTCGGCGCGCCGCCGATGCCGCAATGGTGACGCGACGTCGCGACGAAAATCATCACGGTCGGCCGCTGCAGCGCGTGCGCCATATGCACGAACCCGGTATCGACTCCCACCACGAGGGCGGCCCGGCCGATGGCCGCACCCAGTTCGCGCACCGACATCGCCGGCAGCACGATCGCGCCCGACGCACGCGCGGCAATGTCCTGCGCAGCGTCGTGTTCGGCTGCCGATCCCCACGGCACGAGCACGCGCACGCCGCGCGCCATCATCTGCGTAGCCAGCGCGGCCCAGTGGTCGGCGGGCCATTGCTTGTCCGGATTGGACGTGGCGTGAAACAGCAGCATGAACGGCGCGCCGTCGGTCACGGCGGGCGGCAGGCTCGCATCCTGCGGCGGGACGATCCCGTAAGCGGCGCTGCCCTCGGGGACATAGCCCAGCGCCTCGCCGGCGCTCACGCGCATCCCGTGCCACGCGTCGCAGTCCGGCCGCGGGCCGAAGCGATGCGAGTAGGCGAAGCGGGCACCCGCCTCGCCGAGATCCTGCGTCTGATAGCCGACGCGGCGCGCGGCACGCGCGAGTGCCGAGATGATCGCGCTCTTGTAGACGCCGTGCAGGTCGATGACCGCATCGTAGCGGTGCGCGCGCAGCGCGCCGATCGACGCCGAGATCGCCTTCAGGTCGCCGCCGTTCCGGAGCTTCTTGAACCGCCGCAACGGCGCGCAAAGCACCTTGCTCACACCAGGATGCCAGCGCACGACCTCGGCGCACGATTCGTCGACGGCCCAGTCGACCGTTACGCCCGGAAAGGCACGGTGGAGGTCCGCGACGACAGGCAGCGTCTGGACGACGTCGCCGAGCGACGTCACTTTCACGATGAGGATGCGTTTCACTTTTCTTATGATGAATGGGGTGGGCCGGCCATTTGGTGATGCTAACGACGGTTGCCGCGTTGATACATTACGCCGACATTACATTTGCAACAAAGTGCGACGCTTTTGTGAGGATTTGTCGAGCCCCGGCTGCATCAGGTTCTTTTTATAATGCGCTCTTTGCCCTCCCGGCTTCCGCCGATGCAACGCCCCGCCCTTCCTGCCCTGCTTTCCGGGTTGTTTCCCGCCCTCACCCGCCGCTCGCTGCGGATCTGGCGCCAGTACGGCGTGTTCTGGCTCGGCGCGATCGCCGTGGGCCTCGCGGCCGTGCTGTACGCGCGGCTGATCGACTGGGGCTACGACACGTTCCGCACGATGCGCGACCACGCCGCGTGGCTGCCGCTGCTGCTGACGCCGTCGATCGCCGCCGCGTCGGCATGGCTCACGCGCCGCTTCTTCCGCGGCGCCGAGGGCAGCGGGATCCCGCAGGTCATTGCGACGCTGCATGCGAGCCCGGGCGCGTTCGGCGCGCGGCTGCTGACCCTGCGCATCCTGTTCGGCAAGGTCCTGATCTCGTTCATGGGCATCCTCGGCGGCTTCACGATCGGACGCGAAGGCCCGACCGTGCAGGTCGGCGCGTCGCTGATGTTCAACCTGCGGCGCTTCTACCCGCGCTCGAACGCGCAGATCGAACGACAGCTCGTACTCGCCGGCGCGGCGGCCGGCCTGTCGGCCGCGTTCAATACGCCGCTCGCCGGGATCGTGTTCGCGATCGAGGAGCTGACCCGCAGCTTCTCCGCCCGCGCAAGCGGCGTGCTGATCACCGCGATCATCCTCGCCGGTGTCGTCGCGCTGGGCCTGAACGGCAACTACACGTACTTCGGCACGATCGACGCCGGCCAGCATTTCCCGAAGATGCTCGCCGTCGCCGTGCTCGTCACCGCGCTCGTGACCGGCGTCGCGGGCGGCCTCTTCAGCTGGCTGCTGCTCAATACCGGGCGCTGGCTGCCCGCGCGCCTGCTCGGCCTGTATCGCGAGCGCCCGATCGCGTTCGCGGCGCTGTGCGGTTTCGTGATCGCCGTCGTCGGCCTCGTGTCGGGCGGAACGACGTTCGGCAGCGGCTATGCCGAGGCGCGCGGCCTGCTCGACGGCCATGAACGGCTGTCGGTGCTCTATCCGTTCCTGAAGATGGTATCGATGGTCGCGTCGTACCTGCCGGGCATTCCGGGCGGGATCTTCGCGCCGTCGCTGTCGATCGGCGCCGGGTTCGGCAACCTGCTGCACCTCGTGTTCGGCGACATGAGCCTGCCGATGCTGATCGCGCTCGCGATGGTCGGCTACCTCGCGGCGGTCACGCAGTCGCCGATCACGTCGTTCGTGATCGTGATGGAGATGATCAACGGTCACGCGCTCGTGATTTCGCTGATGGCGACCGCGCTGGTGTCGAGCCGGATGGCGCGCTTCTTCGCGCCGCCGCTCTACGAAACACTCGCGCAGCGCTATCTCGCGCCGCCCGCGGCCGCCGCTGAACCCGCCGCGGCGCCGGCGGTTGCGGCCGGCGTCGTCGAGCCGCAGGACGCGGCCGCCGCGCCCGCCGATCCGCTCGACACGCTGCGCGAACGGGACGGTGGCGAGCCGGAGGCCCCGGCGGCCGGCAACGCCGCCACGCACACGCCCGCGACGTCGCACGACGACGGACCGTCCGCTTCCGGCACGACCGCTTCCGGCACGACTCCTTCCGGCACGAGCGGCCCGGCGCAGACGGGCCCGCGTACCCCTCAGTAGATCACCACCGGCGCGGGCCGATAGTAGACGGGCCGCGCCGGCACGACGATACAGCCGGCGAGCGTGATCGCGACGAGCGCAATGGCAAGGGCGGTTCTTTTCATCGCGCGCCTCCGTCAGGCCCAATGGCCGCGCGTCCAGAACCAGTTCGGGCCGCGCTGATCCCAGTGGCCCGGCACCCAGTGCATGCCGATACGCTCGGTTTCCCAGCGGCCGCCGATCCAGACGTAGCGGCCATGATCCCAGTGCCAGTGACCGCGCTCCCACACATAGCCGACGCGTGCGTCGGGCACGACCTCGTAGCGCACCGGCGGCGGCGCGTTCGGCGCGACGACGACGATTTCCTCGGCGGGCGCGGCCACCGGTTCGGCGACGACCACCCGGCCCGACTGCACCATCACGGGCGTACCGACGAGGATTTCGTCGGCGCATGCGGCGAGCGGCGCGGCGACGGCTGACAGGCCCACGGCGAACAGTACGAGCGAAACGATACGGCGTTGAACGGTAGAGACAGCCATCACAACCTCCTGATTGACAAATGACGCGAGCGTATTCGTTCAATGCGGGAGATCGACCAACGGCCGACAGACGCCGTGTTACGGCGCGACCGAAAGTGCAACAGGGCGTAAGACGCGCACGGCGGCAGGCGCCACCGTGCGGGGGGACAGACAGCGGTCAGGCTTGCGGAATCTCGATCTTCACTTCGAGGACTTCGAGATCGTCCTGGCGCTCGAGGCTCACGCGGATGTCATCGTTCGAAATATGGACGTACTTCGAGATGACCGCGACCAGCTCCTTCTGCAGCGCCGGCAGGTAATCGGCCGGCGGCCGGCCGCCGACCCGCTCGTGCGCGATGATGAGCTGCAGGCGCTCCTTCGCGACCGATGCGGACTTCTTCTTCTCGCCGAGGAGAAACGAAAGGATGGACATGGGCGGCCTCCGTTACTTGCTGCCGAAGAGGCGCTGCAGCAGGCCCGGCTTCTGATAATCGGTGAAGCGCAGCGGCTTGTCCTCGCCGAGGAAGCGCGCGACGACGTCCTTGTACGCTTCCGCAACGTCGGTGCCGTCGATGTGCACGGCCGGCAGGCCCTGGTTCGAGGCGTGCAGCACGGCTTCCGATTCCGGCACCACGCCGATCAGCTTGATGCGCAGGATCTCGCTGATGTCCTCGAGCGACAGCATTTCGCCTTCGCTCACGCGCTTCGGGCTGTAGCGCGTGATCAGCAGGTGTTCCTTGATCGGATCCTTGCCTTCGGCCGCGCGCTTCGTCTTCGACGACAGGATGCCGAGAATGCGGTCCGAGTCGCGCACCGACGACACTTCCGGGTTCGTGACGATCAGCGCTTCGTCCGCGAAGTACATCGCGTGCAGCGCGCCCGCCTCGATACCGGCCGGCGAGTCGCAGACGATGTATTCGAAGTCCATCGCGACCAGGTCGTTCAGCACCTTCTCGACACCGTCACGCGTGAGCGCATCCTTGTCGCGCGTCTGCGATGCCGGCAGGATGAACAGGTTCTCGCACTTCTTGTCCTTGATCAGCGCCTGGTTCAGGTTCGCTTCGCCCTGGATCACGTTGACGAGGTCATACACCACGCGACGCTCGCAGCCCATGATGAGATCGAGGTTGCGCAGGCCGACGTCGAAGTCGATCACGGCCGTCTTGTGGCCGCGCAGCGCGAGGCCGGACGCGAAGCTCGCGCTGGTCGTCGTCTTGCCCACGCCGCCCTTGCCCGAAGTCACCACGATGATTTTTGCCATTTACCCAATACCCTGTGTTCGTCAATGAGAGCCGATCGACCCGGAGCGTGCCGCGTGAATCACGTCAGGCGCAGCGGTTCGATCATCAGTTTTTCCTCTTCGAGCCGGATCTGCACCGATTTGCCCAGTATGTCCGCGGGCAACGGGTTCTCGGTCGTTCGATAGATACCCGCGATCGAAATCAGTTCCGGCTCCAGACACGTGCAGAAAATGCGCGCGTCGTGATTGCCGTGCACGCCCGCGAGTGCGCGGCCGCGCAACGGCGCGTAGATGTGGATGTTGCCTTCCGCGATGATCTCGGCACCGTGACTGACCGGCGCCAGCACCACGAGGTCTCCTTTCGCGTAAATCTGCTGCCCCGAACGCAGCGGCCGGTCGATCACCAGCGTCTGGCCGCCCGCCGCAACCGGCGTCGGCGCAGGTTCCGGCGCCGGTTCGGCTGCCGCGGCAGCGGCCGGCGCCGCGACGGGCGCCGCCTCCGCTTCGTCGGCCGGCTTCGCGGCCGACACGCGGCGATCGCGCGCCTCGAGCAACGGCAGGCCGGCTTCCCCCGCCCAGCCCTGCGTCGCCAGCGCGACGACGCCCACCGGGCGCATCCGCACGTCGTTCAGCATCTGGCGGATGTCGGCGAGCGCGACGCGTTCGCCGTCCGCGAGGCGGCGGACGTCGATCGCGACGACATCATCGGCGAAAAACTCGGGAGTCGCTTCGAAGCGCTTGACCAGTTCGGTACGCAACGCATCGAGATCGGTCGTCTTCACGGTGAACAGCAACGTATCGACCGATCCGCTGCGCAGCTCGAAGAATGGCGATTTTTTAAGCGACATGGACACTCTGCAAAAAATTTTTGCGTATTTTACAGGCGTCCACGCGTGCGGCCATTATTTTTGGGGAACCGGGGGGCGACGGTCGCGGCGAGCGCGCAACCGGCAGGCGGGCAGTCGGGCGGGCGGCCGGGCCTTCATCACGCCGTGCGGCCCGCGCATTCATGCGTCAGGGTGTGTTGAAGTGCGACACGAACAACGACTTCATCGCGCCGGGCATCCGCGCGATCGGCGCATGCTCGCCCGTGTTGCCGAAGCCCGCCCGTTCGTAGAAACGGATCGCGTTGCGGTTCGCATCGGCGATCCATGCGTAGACGTCCCGCGCCCCGCGTTCGGCCAGCCACGCGGTAGCCGTTTCCAGCAACAGCACGCCGCCGCGCAGGTGGCGGACCGCGTGCGCGACCCACAGCTCGCTGACGAACGCGCGCCGCTCGGGCGTCGTGTCGAAATACGCGCCGATCATGCCGGCCGGATGGCCTTCGGTGTACAGCAGGAAAGTCGTCGACTCGTCGGACGCGGCACGCAGCGCGGCGATGGCCGCCGCCGCGTCGGAATCGACGTTCAGCAATTCGGCCTCCGGCGCTTCACCGGGCGCGTAGGGCTCACGCAGCGATGCGGCGCGGAGTTCGCGATACACGCCGCCCTGATCGGCAGCGATACGACGAACGGTCAAGGTCGAACTCATGCAGGCACAGCCCCCTTCGGACAGCAAGTTACTAGCTTCAACCGAAAGCGGGGCATGAGTCAAATCGTAATTTTCAAATGACAGCGCGGATCGAAAGGCAGCACGCGTCGCGCACGCGCGGGTGTGCGGGTGCAGCATCGACGCGTCGACGGGCCGCGACGCATGGCAGTCCGAACGGCGAAGTCGGACGCGTCGCCCCGCTCGCCTTGTCATGCATGGCATTCATGTGGTCAGGGTCCGACGTTACCCCGCAGCGGCGCCGTAATGATCCGTAATATATGTATCCCAAAAAGCCGCGCCGCCACGCGATGTCGCGTCGCATTTATTGCATTGCAACATCCGTTGCGGACCCAGCCGCCGGATACTCGCGCGTGTGGCCTCACGTATTCATCCGACGAGAATGCCGGCCGCACGAGCGGATCGGACCCGCTCCGGCCTGTTTCAATCACCGTGGCGCAGGCCCCTCCCGGCCCGCGTCCTGCACGGGCCGCCGTTTGAAGTCGCCCGCCTAGCGGCGGGGTTTGGAAAGCGCGCGCGACGGTCGTATAACTGGCACAACCGGACCACCGATCCGGTGCCGCGCGCCGTGCCGCGGACCCACGACGATTCGAACGACGACAAGCGCGTCACTCGGCCGCCGCACCCGCACACGCGGGAGCCGGCCCCGAAAAGGAGGGAGACAATGGCAATGACCGACGCATCGGCCTCGGGCTGGTCGGATGGCAAACGTTATCTGTGGCTGCTCGGCGCGGTGACGATCACGCTGCCGATCCTCTCGGCCCAGCTCGCGCTGTCGACGGGCCTCCACGTGTTCTGGTGGTTCGGCCCGCTGTTCGCGTTCGGCGTGATCCCGGTCCTGGACACGCTGATCGGCGACGATCGCGACAATCCGCCCGAAGCCGTCGTCCCGCATCTCGAACGCGAGCGCTACTACCGCTACATCGTCTATCTCGCGACGCTGGTCGAATACATCGCGTTCTTCATGTGCGTGCGGATCGTCGGCACGCATGCGCTCGCGTGGTACGACTACGTCGGCTTCGCGCTGTCGCTCGGCGCCGCAACGGGCATCTCGATCAACACCGCGCACGAACTCGGGCACAAGACCAGCCGCTTCGAGCGCTGGCTCGCGAAAGTCACGCTCGCGCCGGTGGCGTACGGGCACTTCTTCGTCGAGCACAACCGCGGCCATCACGTGCGCGTCGCGACGGCCGAGGATCCGGCGAGCGCTCGCTACGGCGAATCGTTCTGGGCCTTCCTGCCGCGCACTGTGACGGGCAGCATCCGCTCGGCGTGGCGCCTCGAGAAGGCACGCCTCGAGCGGCTCGGGCAATCGCCGTGGACCTGGCGCAACGAGGTGCTGCACGCGTGGGCGATGACCGTCGTCGTGTGGGGCATCGCGCTCGCGATGGCCGGCAAGATCGTGATCCCGTTCCTCGTGATCCAGGCCGTGTACGGCGCGTCGCTGCTCGAAGTCGTCAACTACGTCGAGCACTACGGGCTCGGCCGCCGCAAGCTGCCGAGCGGCCGCTACGAGCGCTGCACGCCGCAGCATTCGTGGAACAGCAATCACGTCGTCACCAACCTGTTCCTGTACCAGTTGCAGCGGCACGCCGACCATCACGCGAACCCGACGCGCTCGTACCAGGCGCTGCGACACTTCGACGACTCGCCGCAACTGCCGGCCGGCTACGCGACGATGATCCTGTTCGCCTATGTGCCGCCGCTCTGGTATCGCGTAATGAATCCGCGTGTCGTCGCGCACTATGGCGGCAACATGGCGCAATCGAACATCAAGCCATCGATCCGCGCTCGCGTGCTCGCGCAGTATTCGGCCGCGGGGTGACGCAGGACGGCGCGGTCGCGGTCGCGGTCGCGGTCGCGGTCGCGGTCGCGGTCGCGGTCGCGGTCGGCAATATCGTCACGCGGCCTGCGGCAGCCTGAACACGGCGACCGCGTGCCGCAGCGCGCTCGCCTGCTCGGCCAGCGCCTGCGTCGCCGCCGACGCCTGTTCGACCAGCGCCGCATTGCGCTGCGTCGCTTCATCCATCTGCGTGACCGCGACGTTCACCTGCTGGATGCCGCCGCTTTGCTCCTGCGAAGCGGACGAGATCTCGCCGACGATCGACGTGACCCGCTGCACCGCGCCGACGATCTCGTGGATCGATTCGCCCGCGCGCGCGATCAGCACGGCGCCCTCGTCGACCCGCCGCGTCGATTGCTCGATCAGCGTTTTGATCTCCTTGGCGGCGGCCGCGCTGCGCTGCGCGAGCGTGCGCACCTCCGACGCGACGACCGCGAAGCCGCGCCCCTGCTCGCCCGCGCGCGCCGCCTCGACGGCCGCGTTCAGCGCGAGGATGTTGGTCTGGAATGCGATGCCGTCGATGACCGCGATGATCTCGCCGACCTTCGCCGCGCTGGCGGCAATCCCGCTCATCGTGCCGACCGCGTCCGTCATCACGCCACCGCCCGCGGACGCGATGTCCGATGCGTCGCGTGCGAGCTGCGCCGCATGCTGCGCGTGCTCGGCCGACTGGCGCACGATGCCCGTCAGTTCGGTCATGCTGGCCGCGGTTTCCTCGAGCGAGGCAGCCTGCGCCTCGGTGCGCGACGACAGGTCGTGATTGCCCGCCGCGATCTGCGCACTCGCGGTCGCGACGGCTTCGGCATGCGTACGCACCTCGAGCACGACACCAGACAGGCTCGCCTGCATCGTCTTCAATGCGCGCAGCAGATCGGCGATCTCGTCGCGGCCGGCCGCGTCGACGTCGCGCGTCAGGTCGCCGCCGGCCACCGCCTGTGCACAGGCCACGGCGCGATCGAGCGGCCGCAGGATCGCGCGGCTGAACAGGAACGCACCGATCATCGCGATGCCGAGCACGATCAGCATGAGCACGACGCTCGCCGCGGTCGCGTGGCGCGCATCGCGGCTCGCTTGCGACGATACGGCAGCACTCTCGTCGGCGATCGCCTTCGCCGCGCGCTCGAGCAGCGCGGCGGGCGCCCGGTCGACGCCCGCCACGGCCGCGTCCCCGGCCGTCGGCTCGAAGCCCGCGGCCTTGAACGCGTCGAACCCGCGCCGGTAGCCGTCGCCCATCGCCGCATGCGCGCGCATGAACTGCTCGACGAGCGTCCGGCTCTCGCCGGGCGGCAGCTCGCCGACGAGCTGCGCGGCGAGCGTGTCTACCGTGCGCTCGCGCGTCTGGAATGCCTGCCAGTACTTGTCGAGCTTGTCGGGCTGCTTGCCGCGCAGCAGCGTGTCCTTCCATTCCTGCACCTGCAGCTTGAACTGCACGAGCGTGGCCGATACGAGCCGCTCGTCGGCAACGTGCGTCTGCACGTCGTTCGCGAACGTGTCGATCGAGCGATTGAGAATGCGGATGCCGTATAGCGCGCCGCAGAACATCAGCAGCAGCGCAATGGCGAATGCGAGGGGAATCTTGTAGCTCAGCTTCATGGGACCTTGGATCGTCGGAGAACGGCGACCGCGCAAAAAGCGCGAGCCGCCGACCGCTCTGTTAACGGCGCGCGAGATCAAGGCTGAAGCGGGCAAGCGGCGGCGGGAACCGTGCGGGTCGAGCACGAAGCCCGTGGCGATCCGTGGGCGGCGGGAACCGAGGCAACAACGCCCAAGCGGGTGGGGTGCCGGCCGATCGGTACGCGCGCGCGTACCGCACATCGCATCCACGCTCGCCACCGGGCGACCAAAACGAAAAACCCCGTGATCCTTCCGGATCACGGGGCTTCGTATTTTGGCGGAGAGGGTGGGATTCGAACCCACGGTACGGGGAAACCGTACGCCTGATTTCGAGTCAGGTACATTCGACCACTCTGCCACCTCTCCTTCCTTGCTGCTTCATTTCCCGGTTGGTCGTGTCCGGGAAAGAAAAGATTATAGAACGATCTCTTCGAAACTCACAAGCGTTTTTTGCAAAATTTTTTGCGAGCCCGTCGAACACCGATCGCGCAGCGATCTCACGACGCCTGCGCAGGCGCTTCGATTCGCTCCATGCCGCCCATGTACGGACGCAGCGCCTCGGGCACCGTGACCGAACCGTCGGCATTCTGGTAGTTCTCCAGCACCGCGACGAGCGTGCGGCCGACCGCGAGGCCGGAGCCGTTCAGCGTATGCACGAGTTCCGGCTTGCCCTGCGCGTTGCGGAAACGCGCCTGCATCCGGCGCGCCTGGAACGCCTCGGTGTTCGAGCAGCTCGAGATCTCGCGATAGGTGTTCTGCGCGGGCAGCCACACTTCGAGGTCGAACGTCTTCGCGGCCGAGAAGCCCATGTCGCCCGTGCACAGCGTGATCACGCGGTACGGCAGGCCGAGCTTCTGCAGGATCGCCTCCGCGTGGCCGACCATCTCGTCGAGTGCCGCATACGACGCGTCCGGCGCGACGACCTGCACCATCTCGACCTTGTCGAACTGGTGCTGGCGGATCATCCCGCGCGTGTCGCGGCCGTACGAACCGGCTTCCGAGCGGAAGCACGGCGAATGCGCGGTCAGCTTGATCGGCAGCGCGGAGCCTTCGACGATCGACTCGCGCACGGTGTTCGTCAGCGAAATCTCGGACGTGGAGATCAGGTACTGCGTGATCGTGTTTTCGGCGCCGCCCTTCTCGACGCGGAACATGTCGTCCGCGAACTTCGGCAGCTGGCCCGTGCCGTACAGGATCTCGGGATTCACGATGTACGGCGTGTACGTCTCGCTGTAGCCGTGCTGCAGCGTGTGCGTGTCGATCATGAACTGCGCGAGCGCGCGGTGCAGGCGTGCGATCGAGCCGCGCAGCATCGTGAAGCGTGCGCCGGCGAGCTTCGCGCCGGTTTCGAAATCGAGGCCGAGCGGCGTGCCGACGTCGACGTGATCCTTCACCTCGAAGTCGAACTGGCGCGGCGTGCCCCAGCGGCGCACTTCGACGTTGTCGGCTTCGTCCTTGCCGACCGGCACGCTTTCGTGCGCGATGTTCGGCATGCCCAGCATCAGGTCGGACAGGCGCGTCTGGATCTCGCCGAGCTTGGCCTCCGACGCCTTCATTTCGTCGCCGATCCCGCCGACTTCGGCCATGACGGCCGACGTGTCCTCGCCCTTCCCCTTCATCGCGCCGATCTGCTTCGACAGGCTGTTGCGGCGCGCCTGAAGCTCTTCGGTACGGGTCTGGATCGCACGGCGTTCCGCTTCGAGGGCGGAGAACGCGGCGACGTCGAGGGTGTAGCCGCGATCGGCGAGGCGCTTCGCGACGCCGTCGAGGTCTTTGCGCAGCAACTGGATGTCGAGCATGGGAGGACTTGGAAAATCGTTGTGTAAGACGGGAATTCTAACGCACCGCGGGGCCGCCACGGCATTGGCCGGATGGACAGTGCCGCAAACGCGCGACGGGCGTGGCAGTATCGCATTGCCGGCCTGCGCGCCCGCAGCCGGCGAAGCGCGTTGCGCGACGCCGCGGCGCAGCGCGCGACAGCCGCCCCGGCCGGGCGCAACGCGGCGGGCAACGCACCCGTCTTCGCATCACCATCACCCGAGGGAACCCGATGGCCATCGAACTGGACAAGGATGTTCGCGACCGCGCGATCGCGTCGCTGCAACGGTATTTCACAGAAAACATGGACGAGCCGATCGGCAACATCCAGGCCGGTGCGCTGCTGCATTTCTTCGTCGAGGAAATCGCGCCGGCAATCTACAACCTCGCGATCGCCGATGCACAGGAGCGCCTGCACGCACGGGTCGCCGAGCTCGACATCGACTGCCACGAGGAGCCGTTCGAGTACTGGAAGAAGCAGCCGGGCCGCCGGCGCTGACACGCCCCAGGCAGCGCCGGCCGTCGCGCCGCGCTCGGCCGGTCAGTCCTTCTTGCCGGCCTCGCGGTCGAGCTCGCGCAGCCACGC
Source organism: Burkholderia sp. Bp8986 (assembly GCF_003854225.1). Taxonomy (NCBI): domain Bacteria; kingdom Pseudomonadati; phylum Pseudomonadota; class Betaproteobacteria; order Burkholderiales; family Burkholderiaceae; genus Burkholderia; species Burkholderia sp. Bp8986. The sequence goes on from NZ_QTQM01000012.1 coordinate 94,508, forward strand.
GAGCTTGTCGGCGATCTTCGATTCGAGCCCGCGCGGCACCGGCTTGTACCAGCGCGGTTCGCGCATCCCTTCCGGAAGATACGACTCGCCGGCCGCATAGGCATTCGGCTCGTCATGCGCGTAGCGATACGCGTGACCGTAGCCGAGTTCCTTCATCAGCTTGGTCGGCGCATTGCGCAGATGCACGGGCACCTCGCGCGACTTGTCCTGCTTCACGAACGCCATCGCCTGGTTGAACGCGTTGTAGCCCGCATTGCTCTTCGCCGCGCACGCGAGATAGATCACCGCCTGCCCGAGCGCCAGCTCGCCTTCGGGCGAGCCGAGCCGCTCGTAGGTCTCGGCCGCGTCGTTCGCCACCTGCAGCGCGCGCGGATCGGCGAGGCCGATGTCTTCCCACGCCATCCGCACGATGCGCCGCGCGAGATATTTCGGATCCGCGCCGCCGTCGATCATCCGGCAGAACCAGTACAGCGCACCGTCCGGGCTCGAACCGCGCACCGACTTGTGCAGCGCCGAGATCTGGTCGTAGAAGTTGTCGCCGCCCTTGTCGAAGCGCCGCGCGTTCAGCGTCATCGCGCTGCTGACGAACTCGGCATCGATGGTCGTGACCTTGGCCGAGGCTGCGGCCGTCTGCGCCTGCTCGAGCAGGTTCAGGAAGCGCCGCGCGTCGCCGTCCGCATAACCGATGAGCGTATCGATCGCCTTGTCGTCGAACGCGAGCCCGTCGAGCGCGATTTCCTGCGCACGCTTGAGCAGCTGACGCATCTCGTCGTCGTTCAGCGACTGCAGCACGTACACCTGCGCCCGCGACAGCAGCGCCGAGTTGACTTCGAAGCTCGGGTTCTCGGTCGTCGCGCCGATGAAGGTCACGAGCCCCGACTCGACGAACGGCAGCAGCGCATCCTGCTGCCCCTTGTTGAAGCGGTGGATTTCGTCGACGAACAGGATCGTGTGGCGGCCGGTGCGATTCAGCGTGTCCTTCGCCTGCTCCATCGACTCGCGGATGTCCTTCACGCCGCCGAGCACCGCGGACAGCGCGATGAACTCGCAGTCGAACGCGAGCGCGGTGAGGCGCGCGAGCGTCGTCTTGCCGACGCCGGGCGGCCCCCACAGGATCATCGAATGCGGCTTGCCGGATTCGAACGCGAGCCGCAGCGGCTTGCCTTCGCCCAGCAGATGCGTCTGGCCGATCACCTCGGCGAGCGTCTTCGGCCGCAGCGCCTCGGCGAGCGGCCGGCGCGGCTCGACTTGAAACAGGTCGGACATGAACCCTCGCTCCAGATCAAACGATGGCGGCCGAACGGGCCGCCGGACCCGACATTATGACAGCCGCGCGACTGCACCGCCGCGCCTGGTGCTTGCGCCCGATCCCGACGCCCGATGCCCGCGCCCGATGCCCGCGCCCCAAAAAACAACACGGGCCTGCCGTCGCCGGCAGGCCCGTGTCGGGAAAACGGCGTGGTGCCGGTCAGCCGTTGATCACGTCCGCGCCCTTCGGCACGACGAACTTGAACGTATCGCTCTTCAGCGGCGGGTTCGTCTGGATGTTCGTGAACGTGAGCAGCGTGACGTTGCCGAATACGTCGTGCAATTCCATCGCGGCGAGCGTGCCGTTGCGGAAGCCGATGCCGATCCGCTGGAATTGCGTGTCCTGCGCCTTCGGCAGCATCTCGAGCCACTCGATGCCGCCCTTCTCGCCTGCATCGCGCAGCGTGTAGTTCTTGTCGAGATCGTTGCTGCCGAACAGGATCGCGGCCGGGCTCGCGCCCAGCGCGCCGTTCAGCTTGCGTTCGGTGACCTGGTTCAGGTCGCGGTCGTACACGTAGAGCTTGTCGCCGTCGGCCTGCAGCACCTGCTGGTACGGCTTCTGGTACGTCCAGATGAACTTGCCCGGACGCGAGAACACGAACGTGCCGCTCGAATTGTCGTTCGGCTTCGGCGCGGCCTGCACGGCGCTCGCGCCCTTGGCCGGCGCCTTGACGATCTGCTGCGTGAAATCGCCTTTCGCCGAGCGCACCTGCGACACGAAGGCCTTCAGCTGCTCGGTGCCGCCCGCGAACGCGTGCGTCGCCGCGAGCATCAGCGATGCGCCGGCGAGCGCCGCGCCGAGCCAGCGCCGCGTCGAACGAAGGGACACTGCGAACGAATGTTGCTGCATATTGCGGTTTTCTCCCTGGGTGGCCGGCGCTGCGGGCGCCGCGGACTCATTCCGCGTCGCGCGCCGGCACAAGAATTTCGCGGTTGCCGCTCGACGACATCGCCGACACGAGCCCCGACTGCTCCATCTGTTCGAGCAGCCGCGCCGCGCGGTTGTAGCCGATCCGCAGATGGCGCTGCACGAGCGAAATCGACGCGCGGCGGTTCTTGATGACGATCTCGACCGCCTGGTCGTACAGCGGATCAGACTCCTCGCCGCCTTCGCCGGTTCCCGCGCCGGCCGAGCCCTCGTCGCCGTCGGCCGTGCCGCCTTCGAGCAGCCCTTCGACGTAGTTCGGCTCGCCCTGCTCCTTGAGCTTCTCGACGACGCGATGCACTTCGTCGTCGGCGACGAATGCGCCGTGCACGCGCACCGGCAGCCCGGTGCCCGGCGGCAGGTACAGCATGTCGCCCATCCCGAGCAGCGATTCGGCACCCATCTGGTCGAGAATCGTGCGCGAGTCGATCTTCGACGATACCTGGAACGCGATCCGCGTCGGCACGTTCGCCTTGATCAGGCCGGTAATCACGTCGACGGACGGACGCTGCGTCGCGAGGATCAGGTGGATGCCGGCCGCGCGCGCCTTCTGCGCGATCCGCGCGATCAGTTCCTCGACCTTCTTGCCGACGACCATCATCAGGTCGGCCAGCTCGTCGATCACGACGACGATGTTCGGCAGGCGGCCGAGCGGTTCAGGATCGTCCGGCGTCAGGCTGAACGGATTCGGAATCTTTTCCTCGCGCTTCGCCGCTTCGTCGATCTTGTTGTTGTAGCCCGCCAGGTTGCGCACGCCGAGCTTGCTCATCAGCTTGTAGCGGCGCTCCATCTCCGCGACCGTCCAGTTCAGCGCATGGCCGGCCTGGCGCATGTCGGTGACGACCGGGCACAGCAGGTGCGGAATGCCTTCGTAGACGCTCATTTCGAGCATCTTCGGATCGATCAGGATCAGCCGCACCTGCTCGGCGGTGGCCTTGTACAGCAGCGACAGGATCATCGCGTTGATCCCGACCGACTTGCCCGAACCGGTCGTGCCGGCGACCAGCAGGTGCGGCATCTTCGCGAGGTCCGCGCATACCGGCTTGCCGCCGATGTCCTTGCCGAGGCTCAGCGTCAGCGCCGACGACGCGGCCGCATAGACTTCCGAGCCGATGATCTCGGACAGGTGGACCGTCTGGCGGCGCTGGTTCGGCAGCTCGAGCGCCATGTAGTTCTTGCCGGGGATCGTCTCGACCACGCGGATCGACACGAGCGACAGCGAACGCGCGAGATCCTTCGCGAGGTTGACGATCTGGCTGCCCTTCACGCCGGTGGCCGGCTCGATCTCGTAGCGCGTGACGACCGGGCCCGGATACGCGGCGACGACGCTCGCCTCGACACCGAAGTCCTTCAGCTTCTTCTCGATCAGGCGCGACGTGAATTCGAGCGTATCGGCGGAAATCGCTTCCTGCGTCTTCGGCGCGGGATCGAGCAGCGACACCGGCGGCAGCGTCGAATCGCCCGGCAGGTCGGTGAAGAGCGGCACCTGGCGCTCGCGCTCGACGCGCTCGGACTTCGCCGGCGTGACGACCGGCGGCACGATCGTCACGGGTTCGTGATCCTCGATGCGCACACGCTCCTCTTCGACCTTGCCTTCGCGGCGCACGGCCGCAGCCTCGCCGAGCTTGCGGTCGCGCTCGGCCTCGCGGCGCAGCTTAGCGACGTTGACGGCGGACAGGATCGCCCCGCCCACGCGCTCGGCGACCGACAGCCACGAGAAGCGGAAATACAGCGACAGGCCGATCGCGAGCAGGATCAGCAGCAGCAGCGTGCCGCCGGTGAAGCCGAACGCGTGCGACATCGCACCCGCCACGGCCTCGCCGATCACGCCGCCCGGTGCGCGCGGCAGCTGCACCTTCAGCGACCACATGCGCAGCGCCTCGATGCCGTCGCACGCGAGCACGACGAGCACGAACGCCAGGATCTCGGTGAGCCAGCCGATCGGCCGCTCGGGTTCGTCGGCGACCGCCTCGTGGCGCGTGATGCGCCGGTAGTTGACCGCGATGCGCCGCCCGAGCGGCACGATCAGCCAGTAGGCCGACAGGCCAAACAGCAGCAGGATGATGTCGGCCGTCCACGCGCCGACGCGGCCGGCCCAGTTCGAGATGTGGTCGACCTGCGCGGCGTGCGTCCAGCTCGGATCGCGCCGGCTGTAGCTCAACAGGGCCATCACCAGAAAAGCGCAGAGCGCGACCTGGAGAATCCAGCGGATCTCCGTGAGGAGCTTCGACATCCGGTGCGGCAACGCCTGTGCCTGGGCGGAATAAGGAGCTTTTGCCATGAATCCGTATAAAGAGGACGGGCCGCGCGCCCGCCTGTCGTTCGATCGCGCTTATTGTAAACGCTGCACCGGGGCGCCAAGTGTAAATGACGGTTACATAAGAGGGTCGGGGCGGCCGAAGCCGATACCCGCGCATGCGATCCGGCCGCCGGTCGGCCCGTGACGCCCGGCCGCGGCAATGCGCCGCCACGGGCCGCAGCCGCCCGCCCCCAACCCGACCCGACCCGCCCAACCTGCCCCGCCACTGCTGGCGATCCGCCGACGAACGCTATCGCCACGATTGAAACTCTCGTTCGGCAGCGCAGCAACGGGGCCTTTATAATGCGCGTCTGATACCCATCTACGACGGCATCCCGGTCAACCCAGACCGTCCGGCGAGCCTTACCCCGCCCGCCGCGGCCGCCCTTTACGGATTCGCACATGTCCACGCCCAAACACGCCAAAGTCCTGATTCTCGGTTCCGGCCCCGCCGGCTACACGGCTGCCGTCTACGCGGCTCGCGCCAACCTGTCCCCGGTGCTGATCACCGGCATCGCGCAGGGCGGCCAGCTGATGACCACGACCGACGTCGAAAACTGGCCGGCGGACGCGAAGGGTGTGCAAGGCCCGGAACTGATGGCGCGCTTCCTCGAGCACGCCGAGCGTTTCAACACCGAAATCGTCTTCGACCACATCCACACCGCGAAACTGCACGAAAAGCCGATCCGGCTGATCGGCGATTCGGGTGAATACACGTGCGACTCGCTGATCATCGCGACCGGCGCATCCGCACAGTATCTCGGCCTGCCGTCCGAAGGATTGTTCATGGGCAAGGGCGTGTCGGCCTGCGCGACCTGCGACGGCTTCTTCTACCGCAACCAGGAAGTCGCGGTGATCGGCGGCGGCAACACGGCGGTCGAGGAAGCGCTCTACCTGACGGGCATCGCGAAGAAGGTCACGGTGATCCACCGCCGCGACAAGTTCCGCGCCGAGCCGATCCTGATCGACCGCCTGCTGGAGAAGGAAAAGGAAGGCGTCGTCGACATCAAGTGGGATCACGTGCTCGACGAAGTGACGGGCGAGGATTCGGGCGTCACGGGCCTGCGCATCAAGAACGTGAAGACCGGCGAGAAGCAGGACCTCACCGTGCAGGGCGTGTTCGTCGCGATCGGCCACAAGCCGAATACCGACCTGTTCCAGGGCCAGCTCGAGATGAAGGACGGTTACATCCTGACGAAGAGCGGCCTGCAGGGCAACGCGACGTCGACCAGCGTGCCGGGCGTGTTCGCCGCCGGCGACGTGCAGGACAACGTGTACCGCCAGGCGATCACGAGCGCCGGCACGGGCTGCATGGCCGCGCTCGACGCGCAGCGCTACCTCGAAAGCCTGCACGACAAGAAGTAAGCGTCGAGCCTTCGCGCGCCGGGCGCTACAATGGCGTCCGCTGCCGCGAAGCAGGCTTGACCGGAAAGCCGCTGCCGTCGCGCAGCGGCTTTTTTTGTGCCCGCGCGCCCGAACGCGCCTGCCCGGTTACCGAATCATGGCGAAGAACCAGCCCCATCCGAGCGATCCCGCGAAGCGGAAGATCGCCGCCCGTCCCGCAAACCCGGCGCCCGCGGCGCCGCCGCCCGCGCCCGACGCCGCCGCATTGCGCGGCCAGGGCCTGGCCGGCCTCGGCGCGTTGCGCAAGTCGCTGCAAGGCGAAGCCGATCGCCGCGACCGCGAGCGCATCGAAACCGCGAAGGCCGAACGCAAGGCCGAAGCCGACGCGAACCTGTTCCGCAACGAAATCGGCGCGATCCAGCCGCTGAACGCGCCGCCGCGCGCGAAATCCGGCCGTACGCCGCCCGACCCGGTGCCGAAGCAGACGCAGCGCGACGAGGAAGCCGTGCTGAACGCGACGCTGTCCGACGAATTCGATCCCGAGACGCTGCTCGACAGCGACGAATCGCTGTACTACCACCGCCCCGCCATCAGTCGCGACGTCGTGCGCAAGCTGAGGAGCGGCGCGTGGATCGTGCAGGCGCAGATCGACCTGCACGGGATGCGGCGCGACGAGGCGCGCGATGCGCTCGCCGAATTCATCCGCGAAGCCGGCAAGAAGGGGCTACGCTGCCTGCGCGTGATCCATGGCAAGGGGCTCGGCTCGATCGGCAAGGAACCCGTGCTGAAAGGCAAGGTGCGCGCGTGGCTCGTGCAGAAGGAAGAAGTGATCGCGTTCTGCGAGGCGCGCAGCCACGACGGCGGCGCGGGCGCGGTGCTCGTGCTGCTGCAGCCGCTCGCGGCGCCCGCCGATCGGGGGCCGCGTGCCGCATCCTAGGCTGACGCTCGCGATCGCGGTACTGGAGGCGATCGCGACGCTGGCGTTCGCGATCTCGGGCTTCATCGAGGCGCGCAAGAACCGTCTCGACTCGGTCGGCACGTTCGTCGTCGCGCTCGCCACCGCATTCGGCGGCGGCACGCTGCGCGACATCCTGCTCGAACGCCGGCCGTTCTACTGGGTCGTGCACGACGACTACGTGATCGCGATCTTCGTGCTCGCGCTGTTCGCGCCGTTCGTGTTGCGGATGCTGTCGCGGCTGTCGGCCGAGCGGCTGCTGCTGGTGGCCGACGCGATCGGGCTCGGCATCTTCAGCATCTCGGGGACCGCGATCGCGCTCGATGCCGAGATGCCGCGCTTCATCGCGGTGATGATGGGCGTGATCACCGGCGTGGTCGGCGGGATCATCCGCGACGTGCTGTGCAACGACATCCCGCTGATCCTGCGCGATTCGCGGCCGTACGCGACCTGCGCGTTCGTCGGCTGCTGGTTCTACCTGCTGCTCGCGTGGCTGCAGTTCGACTCGGTGTACAGCGTGCTGCTCGCGACCGGCTTCATCCTCGTCGCGCGGCTCGCGACCTTCAAGTTCGACGTGCGGTTGCCGCACTGATCGCCGCCGCAACACCAGACGCACCGCCAGAAACAAAAGGGGCCGCTCCTTCGAGACGGCCCCTTCTTCATTCAGCGCAACCGCGGCCTCACGCGATCCGCTCTTCCGATGCCGGATCGAACAGCACCGCCTTCGACACGTCGAACAGCAGCGACTGCGTCTGCCCCGGCTGCGGGTTCGCGGCCGGGTGCACGCGGCTCACGATCCGCTTGCCGTTGACCTGCGCGAACACGTGCGTGTCCGGCCCGGTCGGCTCGGTCACGTCGACGCGCACGTCGATCGGCTGCAGCTTCGACGCCTCGCCGTGGTGCGCATTGCGCGCGTCGGTGATGCGCTCCGGACGCAGGCCGAGGATCACCTCGCGGCCCACGTGGCCGTTCATCCGCTTCGCGTCGAACGGCAGGTTCAGCGCGCTGCGCGCGAGGCCCGTATCGATCTCGAGCGCGACCCCGCTGCCCTGCTCCACCAGGCGGCCGTTGATGAAGTTCATCGGCGGCGCGCCGATGAAGCCCGCGACGAACAGGTTCGACGGCGAATCGTAGATTTCCTGCGGCGCGCCGAACTGCTGGACCACGCCGTCCTTCATGACCGCGATCCGGTCGCCGAGCGTCATTGCCTCGATCTGGTCGTGCGTCACGTAGACGATCGTCGTGCCGAGGCGCTGGTGCAGCAGCTTGATTTCCGCGCGCATCTCGATGCGCAGCTTCGCGTCGAGGTTCGACAGCGGCTCGTCGAACAGGAACAGCGACGGATCGCGCGCCAGTGCGCGGCCCATCGCGACGCGCTGGCGCTGGCCGCCCGACAGCTGGCCCGGCTTGCGGTCGAGCAGATGCTGGATCTGCAGCATCGCCGACACGCGCTCGACGATCTGCTGCTGCTCGCTCTTCGGCACCTTGCGGATGTTCAGGCCGAACGAGATGTTCTCGCGCACCGTCATCGACGGGTACAGCGCGTACGACTGGAACACCATCGCGATGTCGCGATCCTTCGGCGACAGGTCGTTGACGACCTTGCCGTCGATGCAGATCTCGCCGCTCGTCACGGTCTCGAGACCGGCGATCATGTTGAGCAGCGTCGACTTCCCGCAGCCCGAGCCGCCGACCAGGATCAAGAACTGTCCGTCCTCGATCTCGATGTCGACACCCTTCAGGACCGGCACCCCGTTCGGGTAGGTCTTGTACACGTCACGGATGGAAAGGCTTGCCATGCTGTGAATCCTCTGTCTCGTCTCGCGCGGCGCCACGGCACCGCGTCGGGTTCGTTTCGATGCGCCGCGCGTCGTGCGCGGCCGGTTCGTCGTATCGGATGAAGCCGCGCTTACCCCTTCACCGCGCCCGCCGTCAGCCCGCGCACGAAGTAGCGGCCGGCGACCACGTAGACGAGCAGCGTCGGCAGCGCGGCGATGATCGCGCCGGCCATGTCGACGTTGTATTCCTTCACGCCCGTCGACGTGTTGACGAGGTTGTTCAGCGCAACCGTGATCGGCATCGAGTCGACGCCGGAGAACACGATCCCGAACAGGAAGTCGTTCCAGATCTGCGTGAATTGCCAGATCAGGCACACCATGAAGATCGGCAGCGACACCGGCAGCAGGATCTTCGTGAAGATCGTGAAGAAACCCGCGCCGTCGATGCGCGCGGCCTTCACGAGCTCGGCCGGCACGCTCACGTAGAAGTTGCGGAAGAACATCGTCGTGAACGCGATGCCGTACACGACGTGCACGAACACCAGGCCCGGAATCGTGTTGGCGAGGCCGAGCATCCCCTGCAGGCGCGCCATCGGCAGCAGGATCACCTGGAACGGGATGAAGCAGCCGACCAGCATCATCGTGAACAGCGCATCCGCGCCGCGAAAGCGCCAGTGCGTGAGCACGTAGCCGTTGAACGCGCCGATCAGCGACGAGATCAGCACGGCCGGAATCACCATCTGCAGCGAGTTCAGGAAGAACGGCTTCATGCCGTCGCAGCGCACGCCGGTACACGCGCCGCTCCACGCCTTCACCCACGGATCGAAGGTCCAGTGCGTCGGCGGCGTCAACAGGTTGCCGGTACGCAGCTGGTCGAGGTCCTTGAAGGACGTCGACAGCATCACGTAGATCGGGAACAGGAAATACAGCGCGAACAGGATCAGCGCCGCATAGATCACTGCCCGGCTGATCGTCACTTTAGGCTGCATTGCGGGTGCTCCTCGATTCCATATACATCAGCGGCACCAGCACCGCGACCACGGTCGCGAGCATCATCACCGACGACGCCGCGCCGAGCCCGAGCTGGCCGCGGTTGAACGAAAACGTGTACATGAACATGGCCGGCAGCGACGACGACGTGCCGGGGCCGCCCGCCGTCAGCGCGACGACCAGGTCGAAGGTCTTGATCGTGATGTGGCAGAGGATCAGCAGCACCGAGAAGAACACCGGGCGCATGCTCGGGATCACGATCTTGCGGTAGATGGTCGGCAGCGTCGCGCCGTCGACCTGCGCGGCCTTGAAGATCTCCGCGTCGACGCCGCGCAACCCGGCGAGAAACAGCGCCATCACGAAGCCGGTCGACTGCCACACGGCGGCGATCACGATACAGAAGATCGCCTTGTCCGGATCGTCGAGCCAGCCGAACGAGAAGCTCGTCCAGCCCCAGTCGTGCATCACCTTCTCCAGGCCGAGGCCCGGGTTCAGGATCCACTGCCATGCGGTGCCCGTGACGATGAACGACAGCGCCATCGGATACAGGAAGATCGCGCGCAGCGCGCCTTCGTTGCGGATCCGCTGGTCGAGCAGGATCGCGAGGAACAGCCCGAGCGCGACGCAGATCGCGATGAACGGAATCCCGAACCAGCCGAGGTTCGCGGCGGAGGTCCACCACACGTCGTTCTGGAACAGATCCGAATAACGGCCGAAGCCGTCGAATTCGTAGTTCGGCAACAGCCGTGAATTGGTCAGCGACAGATAGCCGGTAATCAGGATGAAGCCGTAGATGAACACCACGGCGATCGCGAGGCTCGGCGCGAGCACGAGCTTCGGAATCCAGCGATCGGCGAAGGCCGACATCGGCGACGTGCGCCGTGCGGCGGCAGCGCCGGATCCGTTTCCGCTAAGAGGGGCAGCCACTTGATTCGACTCCTGGAACGAGGGTGACGCAGGCCGGGCCGGCGCCGGGTACGACACGGGCCCGCGAGCGAGCCCGTTTGCTGCACATGCAGGAACGCCCGGCCGATCCTGCGTTTCCGGCCGGGCGCCTGTCGCGCTTTACTTCACCTTCGCGGCCTTCGCGAGCGCGGCGACCGCGCTCTTCGAATCCTGCTGCGAGTTCATGAACTTCGTCACGACGTCGGTGATCGCGCCGGCCGTTGCATCGCCCTGCGCCATCCCGTGCGCGAGCGACGGCACGAAGCCGCCCGACTTGATCGCGGTCTGCTCGTCGGCATACGACTTCTTCGCGCAGTCGTCGAACTTGTCCATCTTCACGCCGAGGCGCACCGGCACCGAGCCCTTCAGCAGGCTGAACTGCTCCTGGAAGTCCGGCGTCATGATCGTCTTCGCGAGTGCGACCTGGCCCGGCGTCGCGTCCTTCTGCCCCTTCTGCTGGAAGAACACGAACGAGTCGACGTTGAACGTGTACGAATTCGCGGTGCCCGGCACCGCCGCGCAGATGTAGTCCTTGCCCGCCTTCTTGCCGGCGTTCTCGAACTCGCCCTTCGCCCAGTCGCCCATGAACTGCATGCCGGCCTTGCCGTTGATCACCATCGCGGTCGCGAGGTTCCAGTCGCGGCCGTTGCGGCCCGTGTCGAAATAGCCCTGGATCTTGCGCACCGTGTCGAACACCGACAGCATCTGCGGCGACGTCAGCGTGGCCTGGTCGAGATCGACGAGCGCCTTCTTGTAGAACGCCGGACCCTGCGACAGCACGACGTCTTCCCACAGCGTCAGGTCCTGCCACGGCTGGCCGCCCATCGCGACCGGCTGGATGCCGGCAGCCTTCAGCTTGTCGGCCACCGCGAAGAATTCGGGCCAGGTGGTCGGCACCTTCGCGCCGACCTTGTCGAGCGCGGCCTTGTTGATATAGAGCCAGTTCACGCGGTGCACCGAGAACGGCGCGGCGACGGTGTGGCCCTTGTACTTGATGATCTTGTCGATTTCCGGCGGCAGGTTCTGCTTCCAGTCGCCGGCGGCGGAATCGATGTTGACGAGCACGCCCTGGTCGGCCCAGTCCTGGATCAGCGGGCCCTTGATCTGCGCGGCCGACGGTGCGTCGCCGCTGATCACCTTGGTCTTCAGCGCGGTCATCGCCGCGGCGCCGGCGCCGCCCGCGACCGCGAAGTCCTTCCACACGTAACCCTGCTTCTGCACGTCGTCCTTCAGCACGCCGACGGCCTTCGACTCGCCGCCCGAGGTCCACCAGTGCAGCACGGTTACGTTCTCGGCCGCCTGCGCCGCCACGGCGCCAGCCATCAGACCCGCGGCGCAGAGCGCGCCCATGATCGAGCGAACTTTCATTACTTATCTCCTCCAGACTGAATCAACTCGTGAGGTTCCCTGACGGGGAACCGGCTTCTTGATAAACGACGGGGAAATCGAGCCGCGGGACGCATTGCAGCGTACGGGGCCGATGACCGGCCGGGCTCTTACAGAAAGCGTGAATCGAGATTCAACGGCGTGTCTCCTCTTTGTGTTTCTGGCCCGCCGCGATGCCGCGGCGCGAGCCCGGGGGCGACGATGCGCGGACGATGCGCACCGTCAATGTCCGATAACATTCGGCACAAGGCGCTCCCGAAGGCGAAGCTCGCGCAGTTCGTCGACCGCGCTTCTTTTTTTCTTCGCCCAGGTGCTACCCCTTGCGGCGGATTGTAGTTAAACTACAATTCAGTGTCAAAAATATTTTTATCACACTACGGATCGCTTCCCAGCACCCCCAATCGGCGGAGACACATGCATACCGATTCCAGCTTTACCTTCGTACTTTTCGGCGGCACCGGCGACCTGTCGATGCGCAAGATCCTGCCCGCGCTGTTCGAAGCGCACCGCGGCAACATGCTTGCGGAAAGCGGCCGGATCGTTGCCGTCGCGCGGCACGAATCGGATCGGGCCGGCTATCTCGAGTGGGTCGACACGCATGTGAAGCCGCATGCGGCGAAGGCGGCCGGCAAGGCGTTCGACGAAAGCGTGTGGAAATCCTTCCTCGAGCGCATCGAATACGTGAAGCTCGACCTCGGCCGTGCGGAGGACTACGTCGTGCTGCGCGATGCGGTCGCGCAGCTGTCCGGCATCCGCGTGTTCTATCTCGCCACAGGGCCGTCGCTGTTCGTGCCGATCTGCAAGGCGCTCGCGTCGGTCGGCCTGAACGAGGGCGCGCGCATCGTGCTCGAGAAGCCGCTCGGCTACGACCTGAAATCGTCGAACGCGATCAACGACGCGGTCGGCGAGATCTTCGCGGAAGACCAGATCTACCGGATCGACCACTATCTCGGGAAGGAGCCGGTACAGAACCTGCTCGCGCTGCGCTTCGGCAATGCGCTGTTCGAGCCGCTGTGGCGCCGCGAATGGGTCGAGAGCATCCAGATCACGATCGCCGAGGAGCTCGGCGTCGAGGCGCGCGGCGATTTCTACGACAATACGGGCGCACTGCGCGACATGGTGCAGAACCACCTGCTGCAGCTGCTGTCGATCGTCGCGATGGAGCCGCCGCACTCGATGGATTCCGACGCGGTGCGCGACGAAAAGCTGCGCGTGCTGCGTGCGCTGAAGCCCATCGATCCGCGCGACATCGGCAAGGTCGCGGTGCGCGGCCAGTATCATGCAGGCGTGATCAAGGGCGCACAGGTGCCGGCCTATGCCACCGAGCCCGGCGTGAAACCCGACAGCCCGACCGAAACCTTCGTCGCGCTGAAGGTCGAGATCGAGAACTGGCGCTGGGCCGGCGTGCCGTTCTTCCTGCGCACCGGCAAGCGTCTGGCCGACCGCGTCGCGGAGATCGTCGTGAACTTCCGGCCGGTGCCGCACTCGGCGCTGGGCCCGACCGCGCTGCGCCCCGGTTCGAACCGCCTCGTGATCCGGCTGCAGCCGAACGAGACGATTCGCCTGTACTGCCTCGCGAAGCAGCCCGGCGAAGGGATGAACCTCGCGAGCGTGCACCTCGACCTCGCGTTCGACCAGTTCTTCAAGGAAGGGCAGATGGAGGCGTACCAGCGCCTGCTGCTCGACGTGATCAACGGCCGCCTCGCCCTCTTCGTGCGTCGTGACGAGCAGGAAGCCGCGTGGCGCTGGGTCGAGCCGATCCTGAACGAATGGGCACGCTCGCTGAAACCGCCGAAGCCGTACGCGGCAGGCACGTGGGGGCCGGCCGCGGCGAGCGCGATGCTCGCGCAGCACGGCACCTGCTGGCTCGAAGAAGAAAACTGATGCAAACCGTTGCCGTGCGCGCCAGCGCGCGGCAACGTGCCCCACGATTCGCACGAATTGAACAGACAAAGCAGTCCGGAGGAGATGTGATCGAGATCCACGCTTTCGACACCCAGGAAGCGCAAAGCGAAGCGCTCGCGCGCGCCGTCGGCGATGCGCTGCGCGCCGCGCTCGGCGGCCCCGCGCGCCCGACGCTCGCGGTGTCCGGCGGCACGAGCCCGCGCCCGTTCCTGCACACGCTGTCGCACGCAGCGCTCGACTGGGCCGGCGTCGACGTCACGCTGGTCGACGACCGCTGGGTGCCGGAGAACGATGCGGCCAGCAACGCGCACCTCGTGCGCGACACGCTGCTGCAGCACGCGGCGGCCCCTGCCCGCTTCCTGCCGCTCGTCGACACGCGCGCATCGCTCGATGCGCACGTCGCCGCGCTCAATGCCAACGCCGACTACCGCGTGCCGAACGTCGCGGTGCTCGGCATGGGCGAGGACGGCCACACGGCGTCGATCTTCGCGGACGCGCCCGAATGGGACCATGCGATCACGACGACCGAGCGCTTCGTCGCCGTGCATCCCGGCGCCGCGCCGCATGCACGCGTGAGCTTTTCGCTCGATGCGCTGAAGCGCGTCGACCGGCTGTTCCTGTTGATCGCGGGCCCCGCCAAGCGCGACGTCCTCGACGCCGCGGCCGCGACGCTGCAGAAGAACGCGATTTCCCAACTGGCCAACGACAAGGGGACCCAGCTCGATGTCTACTGGTGCGCAAAGTAAGGCTGTCGTCGCCGGCCAGCATGCCGACGGCCCGCGCCTGCTCGCGGACGTCGGTGGCACCAACGCGCGATTCGCGCTGGAAACCGGCCCCGGCGAGATCACGCAGATCCGCGTCTATCCCGGCGCCGACTACCCGACGCTCACCGACGCGATCCGCAAGTATCTGAAGGACGTGAAAATCAGCCGCGTGAACCACGCGGCGATCGCGATCGCGAACCCGGTCGACGGCGACCAGGTGACGATGACCAATCACGACTGGAGCTTCTCGATCGAGGCGACGCGCCGCGCGCTCGGCTTCGACACGCTGCTCGTCGTCAACGACTTCACCGCGCTCGCGATGGCGCTGCCGGGCCTGACCGATGCGCAGCGCGTGCAGATCGGCGGCGGCGCGCGCCGCCAGAACAGCGTGATCGGGCTGCTCGGGCCCGGCACCGGGCTCGGCGTGTCCGGCCTGATTCCGGCGGACGACCGCTGGATCGCGCTCGGCAGCGAAGGTGGTCACGCGTCGTTCGCGCCGCAGGACGAGCGCGAGGATCTCGTGCTGCAGTACGCGCGCAAGAAGTTTCCGCACGTGTCGTTCGAGCGCGTGTGCGCGGGGCCCGGCATCGAGATCATCTATCGTGCGCTCGCCGCGCGCGACAAGAAACGCGTCGCCGCGACCGTCGACACGGCCGAGATCGTCGAGCGTGCGCATGCGGGCGACGCACTCGCGCTCGAGACGGTCGAATGCTTCTGCGGGATCCTCGGCGCGTTCGCGGGCAGCGTCGCGCTGACGCTCGGCGCGCTCGGCGGCGTGTACATCGGCGGTGGCGTCGCGCTGAAGCTCGGCGAACTGTTCACGCGCTCGTCGTTCCGCGCACGCTTCGAGGCGAAGGGCCGCTTCACGCACTATCTCCAGAACATCCCGACCTACCTGATCACCGCCGAATATCCGGCGTTCCTCGGGGTATCGGCGATCCTCGCGGAGCAGCTGTCGAACCGTTCGGGCGGCGCGTCGTCGGCCGTGTTCGAGCGGATCCGCCAGATGCGCGACGCGCTGACGCCGGCCGAGCGCCGCGTCGCCGATCTCGCGCTGAACCATCCGCGCTCGATCATCAACGACCCGATCGTCGACATCGCGCGCAAGGCGGACGTGAGCCAGCCGACGGTGATCCGCTTCTGCCGCTCGCTCGGCTGCCAGGGGCTGTCGGACTTCAAGCTGAAGCTCGCGACCGGCCTCACCGGCACGATTCCGATGAGCCACAGCCAGGTCCATCTCGGCGACACGGCCACCGACTTCGGCGCGAAGGTGCTCGACAACACGGTGTCCGCGATCCTGCAGCTGCGCGAACACCTGAACTTCGAGCACGTCGAGAACGCGATCGAGATCCTGAACGGCGCGCGCCGCATCGAGTTCTATGGGCTCGGCAACTCGAACATCGTCGCGCAGGACGCGCACTACAAGTTCTTCCGCTTCGGAATCCCGACGATTGCGTACGGCGACCTGTACATGCAGGCCGCATCGGCCGCGCTGCTCGGCAAGGGCGACGTGATCGTCGCGGTGTCGAAGTCGGGACGCGCGCCGGAGCTGCTGCGTGTGCTGGAGGTCGCGATGCAGGCCGGCGCGAAGGTGATCGCGATCACGTCGAGCAACACGCCGCTCGCGAAGCGCGCGACCGTCGCGCTCGAGACCGATCACATCGAGATGCGCGAATCTCAGCTGTCGATGATCTCGCGAATCCTGCATCTGCTGATGATCGACATCCTCGCGGTCGGCGTCGCGATCCGTCGCGCGTCGACCAACGGCGAGCTGCCGGAGGCCGTCGCGCAGGCGCGCGCACGGGCGAGCGACGACGAAACGGCCGACGTGCTCGACTGGCTGAGCCACGGCGCGTCACCGGCGGCGAAGGACGTCGCGCGGGATTGACGCTTCGGCGAAACGCCGTCGATACACGACACCCCGAATGCTGGATTCAAGCCCGGCGTTCGGGGTGTTTCACATGTGCGGCACCGCCCCGCACCACAGCGGCCCGGCAGGCATCGACGATGCCGTCTGCCGAGGGCTGCGCGTGACTCATACGTTCGTACACGCCCCTATTTTCGAACAAGTCCAATTGTCAGCAGTTGCCCAGGCTCGGTAACTTCCTTCGCTCCGCGTGATGCGGCCATCCCGGTTCGACGCGAGAAATGACGCGTTTCTCGCAGAACCCCGATTGGCATCGACAGCATCACGTTCATCCAGTTTGCGGAGAGGGATATGCCTAGACCACGCTTTTCAGCCGCATGGGCAGCAGCAATGCGCATTTATGCGCCGATAAATTCCACGGAGAAAGTTGCGCGAACGATTGGGGGCAACGTGGCCACCAATATCCAGCGATCGGGCAAAGCAGAAGTGATCAAATCCCCCGCCTTCGCTGGGAGGCAGCACCCGAGACGATAGGCAGGGGATCGTTCTCTTCGAGGTTTCAGCCTCGTCGATAGCCTGAGAGAGGAATACTATAATGAACAATACCTATGCCTTTGGTACACATCGAGATCTCACGCCGATGGAGCTGTTTTTCCTTGTCTTTGTCGATGAGACATGCAAGGAGCTTGGTGTTGACGATGTAGCAGCGGTGGTTGCCATTGTGGCCGGTCAAAATTGGATGCCAACACGAGCAAAGCCTTTTGGTACCACGCCGGGTACTTCTGTTGCGTCGATATTGAGTCGCAAGTATCTGGACTACGATTTGAAGAAGAAGATCCTCCCAACGCTGACCAACGCCAGCGTTAAGCGCTTGAGGTTCATTCTGGTGAGAAACATCGGGGTTTTCGTTGGGCGCGCGGTTCCTGTCGTTGGCTGGGTCATTGCTGCCAACGATGTCACGATGATCAGCATTCGTTCCGTGTCGCGCTATAACGCGCTTGTTAAGCCTGAGGACAAGGTGTTCTGATGAGCCAATTTACATGGAACGAGTTTGAGGATTTTGTGAGAAGGGAGGCCGGTGTTAGTCCCCAAAAAATTCTCACAAAAGGTCATGCCGTCGAGGGTGATTTGGATATCACTGGCGACGATGCGATCGAGTTTATGGAGAGCTTCTTCGATAAGTTTCCGGTGCAAGTTGGAGATTTTGAGTTCAATCGCTACTTCTCAGGAGAGGGCTTCAGCTTGATTGAAGTGGCGCGGATGGCTTTCTCCAGAAAACGCCGAGAAAAATATGACAAAGTGCCACTGACTCTAGGCATGCTCTATCAGGCTATTTTGGATGGAGAGTGGAACAATCAGCGCTTGGAAAGTCTGCCGCGCTGATCGTACCTCGCCAAATAGACCGGTTTATTTTTTAGGCGATGTGTTGGATCTGTGCACGCGTCTGGAGCCTGCCATGAGACAAAATCCGCTGTTCCAGCGTGTGATATTTTTGGCACTGACGTTGGCGGCACAATCGGGCCATGCAACAGATACGACATCGTCGCCACAAGCCAGCGCCCGAACCTACGCCCAGAATTACAAGGACATGGTGCTCGCCGAGTGTGTCGCGACCGCGTATCGGAATGAACCGTCCGCTGCGATGGACGCGGGATGCAGCGCGAGTGCGCTGATGGACTGGACGTACTTCGATCTTGAACGGAATCCCGACGCGGGCAAATCGCTAGTCAATCGTTTTCTTGCACGCGACTATCGCAATCCGATCGTCGAGTCCGAAATCAAAGGCGTCGGGTTCGATTTTTTGAAATGCCTGGACCTGTACCACAGCAAGGAACTCGACGCTCAGGTCAAACGGTTCGTCATCAACCCGAAGCGCAGCTATCGACTCGATAATCGCTCGTCAGACCGCTCCAGGTGAGGCCGATCCTCCCGCACCGCTCAAGCCCCCGCTTTCACCGGCCGGCCATGCCAGCGCAGCACGAGGTAACGCCCGACGAAACACAGCACGCCGCAGACGCCGATCGTCACACCCATCGCGAACGGCGTGCCGTCCGCCAGTGCGCCGATCGCGATGCTCGCGAGCGCGCCGAGCGCGAGCTGCATCGCGCCGAACACGGCCGCCGACGCACCCGCGTTGTGCGGATAGCGGTGCATCAGGTCGGTCGTGCAGTTCGCGGACAGGATCCCGACCACGCCGACGACGAAGAACAGGCACACGACGATCGACCACAGCCCGCCCAGTCCCGTCAGCGCGACGAATGCGACCGCGAGCGACGCGACGCAGCTCACGAGCGACGCGGTCGCGATGAGGCGCAGCGAGCCGACGCGGCCGACGAGCCGCGTGTTCGCGAAGTTGCCGATCATGATCCCGACGACGTTCAGGCCGAACAGCAGCCCGTAATGCTGCGGCGACACGTGGAAATACTCGATGTACACGAACGGCGTCGCGGTGATGTACGAGAACATCGACGCGAACGCCATCCCGCCGCACAGCATGTGCCCCCACGCGACCGGATCGGACAGGATGCGCCCGTACGACGCGAACGACGCGAGCACGGCCGTGCTCTTGCGCCGCTCCTTCGGCCAGGTTTCGGGCACGCGCAGGTACGCGGTCGCCGCGCACAGCGCGCCGAACGCGGCCAGCACGACGAACACGCCGCGCCAGCCGGCGAAGCGCAGGATCTGGCCGCCGATCAGCGGCGCGAGCAGCGGCCCGACCGCGGTGACGATCGCGACCATCGACAGCACCTTCGCCGCATCGGTCGGCTCGTGCGCGTCGCGCGCGATCGCACGGGCGAGCACCGACGCGGCGCCCGCGCCGAGCGCCTGCAGGAAGCGCACGAGGATCAGCATGTCGATCGAGCCCGACACGAAGCAGCCGACGCTCGCGAGCGTGAACAGCGCGATGCCGCCGAGCAGCACGGGCCGGCGGCCCCATGTGTCGGACAAGGGGCCGTACAGCAGCATGCCGATCGAGAAGCCGGCCATGAAGCTCGTCAGCGTGCGCTGCGCGGCGCCGGGGCTCACCGAGAAACCGTCGGCGATCGACGGCAGGCTCGGCAGGTACATGTCGGTGGCGATCGGCCCGCAAGCCGCGAGCGCGCCGAGCAACAGGATCAGCCGGGCATCGGGCCGGCGCCGGACGACGTGGGACATGGGTATCCGCAATGGAGGCCCGCGCGCATCGGGGCACGCGTGGCGGTGAAGACGGGAGGCTACGCCGCAAGCGGCGCGTTCAAGCACATGATTGTACGCGCAACTTTTTCGCGTGCCGCGCGCGGTCTGCCGCGCCAGGCTGGAACACGCGCGCATGACCGGCGTCGCGGCAGACCGCGCGCGGATTCGATTAAGCTTGCTGCTCCCCGCCTCTCTTGTCTGATCAATCCGACGCACGACCGACCCGATGACCGCCTTCCTGCTGATCTGGAGCCCCAAGAAATGGCCGTGGCCCGAGCTGCCCGACGTCGCCGCGCGCGTGAAGGCCGGCGATGCCGTGCACGACGTGTGGGGCTGCGGCTTCGCGCGCGGCATCCTGCCGGGCGACCGTGTGTTCCTGCACCGCGTCGCGCAGGAGCCGAAGGGCGTGTTCGGCTCGGGCTACGTGACGCGCGCGCCCTACGAGGTGCCCGACCCGGCGACGAAGCGCGGCTACCGGCTGTGCATCGATTTCGTCTACGACTGGCTGGTCGACGCCCACCAGGACGTCGTGATCCCGCGCGACGCGCTGCGCGCGCATCCGTACTCGGTGCAGACCTGGGACGCTCAATCCTCCGGCACGTCGATCAAGCCGATGGTCGAAGGCCCGCTCGAGAAGCGCTGGGCCGAGCTGACCGGCAAGCGCCGGTCGCCACGATAAGCGGGCCGGATCGGCCGCGCGCCGTTCGCGCCGGCCAATCCCCCACGCGCGCAAAGGCCGCAGACCCGGCCGCGGGCCCGCCGGGCGCGTCTCCGGTACAATCAGACGATCGTTCCGCTCAGGCGCCGCGGCCCGTGCACAGGCCCCCGCGCCCTTCTCTCGCAGGTTTCGCACATGTCCAACAATCAGATCCTCTTCGAACGCGCCCAGAAGACCATCCCGGGCGGCGTCAACTCGCCGGTGCGCGCCTTCCGTTCGGTCGGCGGCACGCCGCGCTTCGTGTCGCGCGCGCAAGGCCCGTACTTCTGGGATGCCGACGGCAAGCAGTACATCGACTACATCGGCTCGTGGGGCCCGATGATCGTCGGCCACGTCCATCCGGAAGTGCTGTCGGCCGTGCAGAACGTGCTCGCCGACGGCTTCTCGTTCGGCGCGCCGACCGAAGCGGAAATCGAGATCGCCGAGGAAATCTGCAAGCTGGTGCCGTCGATCGAGCAGGTGCGGATGGTGTCGAGCGGCACCGAGGCCACGATGAGCGCGCTGCGTCTCGCGCGCGGCTTCACGGGCCGCAGCCGCATCGTCAAGTTCGAGGGCTGCTACCACGGCCACGCGGACAGCCTGCTGGTCAAGGCCGGCTCGGGCCTGCTGACGTTCGGCAACCCGACGTCGGCCGGCGTGCCGGCCGACATCGCGAAGCACACGACCGTCCTCGAATACAACAACGTCGCCGCGCTGGAAGAAGCGTTCGGCGCGTTCGGCGACGAGATCGCCGCGGTGATCGTCGAGCCCGTCGCGGGCAACATGAACCTCGTGCGCGGCACGCCCGAGTTCCTGAACGCGCTGCGCGCGCTGTGCACGAAGCACGGCGCCGTGCTGATCTTCGACGAGGTGATGTGCGGGTTCCGCGTCGCGCTCGGCGGCGCGCAGGCGTACTACGGGATCGCGGCCGACCTCACCTGCCTCGGCAAGGTGATCGGCGGCGGGATGCCGGCTGCCGCGTTCGGCGGCCGCCGCGACATCATGGCCCACCTCGCGCCGCTCGGCGGCGTGTACCAGGCCGGCACGCTGTCGGGCAACCCGATCGCGGTCGCCGCGGGCCTGAAGACGCTGCAGCTGATCCAGGCGCCCGGCTTCTACGACGCGCTCACCGCGCAGACGAAGCGCCTCGCCGACGGCCTCGCGGCCGAAGCGCGCGCGGCCGGCGTGCCGTTCGCGGCCGACTCGATCGGCGCGATGTTCGGCCTGTACTTCGCCGAGCGCGTGCCGACCAGCTTCGCGGAAGTCACGAAGAGCGACACCGAGCGCTTCAACCGCTTCTTCCACCTGATGCTGGACGAAGGCGTGTACTTCGCGCCGTCCGCGTACGAGGCCGGCTTCGTGTCGAGCACGCACGACGACGCGGTGATCGACGCGACGCTCGCGGCCGCGCGCCGCGCGTTCGCGGCGCTGGCCGCCTGACCCGGGTCCGCACGCATGTTCTCGGATACCGATTTCGCCCACATGCAGCGCGCGCTGACGCTCGCGGCGCGCGGCATGTATACGACCGCGCCGAACCCGCGCGTCGGCTGCGTGATCGTCAAGGACGGCGACGTGATCAGCGAAGGCTTTACGCAGCCGGCCGGCCAGGACCACGCGGAAGTGCAGGCGCTGAAGGACGCGCGCGCGCGCGGCCACGACGTCGCCGGCGCCACCGTGTACGTGACGCTCGAGCCGTGCAGCCACTTCGGCCGCACGCCGCCGTGCGCGAACGCGCTGATCGACGCGCGCGTCGCGAAGGTCGTCGCGGCGATGGAAGACCCGAATCCTCAGGTGTCCGGGCGCGGCCTCGGAATGCTGCGCGACGCGGGCATCGACGTGCGCTGCGGGCTGCTCGCGCATGAAGCGGGCGAACTGAACATCGGCTTCGTGTCGCGGATGACGCGCGGCCGCCCGTGGGTGCGGATGAAGACGGCCGCGTCGCTCGATGCACGCACCGCGCTGCCGTCCGGCGAAAGCCAGTGGATCACCGGCGAGGCCGCGCGCCTCGACGGCCACGCCTGGCGCGCGCGCGCGTGCGCGATCCTCACCGGGATCGGCACCGTACGCGAGGACAACCCGCTCCTGACCGTGCGCGGCATCGACACGCCGCGCCAGCCGCAGCGCGTGCTGGTCGACAGCCGCCTCGACCTGCCGCTCGATGCGCGCCTGCTCGAAGGCGCGCCGCTGCTGATCTTCTGCGGCCGGCTCGATGCCGCCGGCGAAGTGCGCGCGAACGTGCTGAAGTCGCGCGGCGCGGAAATCGTGCCGCTCGCGAATGCGCACGGCAAGGTCGACCTGCCCGCGATGCTGGCGGCGCTCGGCGCGCGCGGCGTCAACGAGCTGCACGTCGAGGCCGGCCACAAGCTGAACGGCTCGCTGCTGCGCGAGCAGTGCGTCGACGAGCTGCTGGTCTATCTCGCGCCGAGCCTGCTCGGCAGCGACGCGGCCGGCATGTTCGACCTCGCCGCACCGGCGAGCCTCGACGCCCGCACGCGGCTCGCGTTCCACAGCGTCGAGCGGATCGGCGACGATCTGCGGATCCTGGCGCGTGTCGCGCCGCCCCCTGCCACGCATTGAACGGAGCCGTCACGATGTTTACCGGAATTGTCGCGGCCGTCGGCCGCATCGAATCGATCACCCCGCTCGGCGCGTCGCCCGACGCGGGCGTGCGGCTGACCGTACAGGCCGGCGGGCTCGACCTCGCCGATGTCGCGCTCGGCGACAGCATCGCGATCCAGGGTGCGTGCATGACGGTGATCGCCAAGACCGGCACCCGATTCGACGTCGACGTGTCGCGCGAAAGCCTGAACCGCACGGTCGGGCTCGCGCAACCCGGCGAAGTGAACCTCGAGAAGGCGCTGCGCGCGCACGACCGCCTCGGCGGGCACATCGTGTCGGGCCACGTCGACGGCCTCGGTACCGTGACGCGCTTCGCGCCGGTCGGCGAGTCGCACGAGCTGCGCATCGTCGCACCGCGCGAGCTCGGCCGCTATCTGGCGTACAAGGGCTCGATCACGGTCAACGGCGTGAGCCTGACCGTCAACACGGTCGACGATCGCGCCGACGGCTGCGAATTCTCGATCAACCTGATCCCGCATACGGTCGAGGTCACGACGCTGCGTCACGTGACGGCCGGCGACAAGGTCAATCTCGAAATCGACATGATCGCGCGGTATGTCGAGCGGATGATGTCGGCATCGCAGGGCGTGCATCAGGACTGATCGGGCGGTTCCGCCCCCTGGGCAGGGATTGGCGGCTGGCGGCTCGGCGCGGCACCTGGCCTGATGGCCAACGACGCGCACGCGCCATCCCGTCGCGCTAAGATGCAACGGCAGCGTTTTCGGCGCCGCGACGCACGGTGCGCCGCGTACCGGCTGCCCCTTTTCCTCCAGGAGTCGTCCCCATGTCCATCTCGATGTACCAGGCTTCGCTGCCCGTCCTGATCCGCGGCCTGACCAACCTGCAGCACATCCTCGGCAAGGCGCAGGCGCATGCGGCCGAGAAGCAGATCGACCCGTCGGTGTTCATCGGCGCACGCCTCTATCCGGACATGCTGCCGCTCGTCCGCCAGGTGTACATCGCGACCGACACGGCCAAGGGTTGCGCCGCCCGGCTCGCCGGCGTCGACATCCCGAGCTTCCCCGACGTCGAGCAGACGTTCGACGAACTGCATGCGCGCATCCAGAAGACGATCGACTACCTGAAAGGCTTCGACGCCGCGCAGATCGACGGCAGCGAAGAACGCCAGGTCGTGCTCAAGATGCGTGTCGGTCCGATCGAGTTCACCGGGCAGTCGTACCTGCTGAACTTCGTGCTGCCCAACTTCTTCTTCCACGTGACGACGGCGTACGACATCCTGCGTCACAGCGGCGTCGAACTCGGCAAGCTCGACTACCTCGGCGGCCGCAACGACCACGCGTGACGCACGGCGGGGCCCCGGCCAGCCTGCGGCTGCCTGACATCGGGCGGGCCGCGGCGGCCCGGGCAGGCCCGCCTCGCAGGCCGGTCGCGCCGCGTTTCGGCGCGCTCGCCGGCCGCGCGCAGCCGGTGCCAGCCGAAACGCGGCCCGGCTGGCGTAAAATACGCACTTTCCTCTTTCTCGCCCCCTTATGACGCTCGCCTCCACGCTCGACATCATCGCGGAGTTGAAAGCCGGCCGGATGGTGATCCTGGTCGACGAAGAAGACCGCGAAAACGAAGGCGACCTCGTGATCGCCGCCGAATTCGTCACGCCGGAAGCGATCAACTTCATGGCCAAGTACGGCCGCGGCCTGATTTGTCTGACGTTGACGCAGGAACGCTGCAAGCAGTTGCACCTGCCGCTGATGACCTACCGCAACGGCACCCAGTACGGCACCGCGTTCACGGTCAGCATCGAAGCGGCCGAAGGCGTGACGACCGGCATCTCGGCCGCCGACCGCGCGCATACGATCGCCACGGCGGTCGCGCACGACGTCCGTCCCGAGCACATCGTGCAGCCGGGCCACGTGTTCCCGATCATGGCGCAGCCGGGCGGCGTGCTGGTGCGCGCCGGCCACACCGAGGCCGGCTGCGACTTCACCGCGCTCGCCGGGCTCACGCCGGCCGCGGTGATCTGCGAGGTCATCAAGGACGACGGCACGATGGCGCGCCTGCCCGACCTGCTCGAGTTCGCGAAGGAACACGGCCTGAAGGTCGGCACGATCGCCGACCTGATCCAGTACCGCAGCCGCACCGAATCGATCATCGAGCGAATCGCCGAGCGCACGATGCAGACCGCGCACGGCACGTTCCGCGCGGTGCTGTACCGCGACCAGCCGAGCGGCTCGCCGCACATCGCGCTGGTGCGCGGCACGCCGTCGCCCGACGTCGATACGCCCGTGCGCGTGCACGAGCCGCTGTCGGTCCTCGACCTGCTCGAGACGGGCGTCTCGACACACTCGTGGACGCTCGACGCGGCGATGCGCGACATCGCGGAACGCGACCTCGGCGTGATCGTGCTGCTCAACTGCGGCGACACGAAGGAACATCTGATCGACGTCTTCAAGGCGTTCGACGAGGAAGAAAAGGCCGCTGCGCTGAAGCGCCGGCCGGTCGATTTCAAGACGTTCGGCATCGGCGCGCAGATCCTGCGCGATGTCGGCGTCGCCAGGATGCAGGTGCTGTCGAATCCGCGCAAGCTGGGCAGCATGTCCGGCTACGGCCTCGAAGTCACGGGCTTCATTCCGATGCCCGGCGGCGAAGCCAAGTCCTGCCCGGCGTCCCACGCGTAACCCGCCACGACGCTTTCGCCCTATAACCGTTCATCCACACCACGGACCAGATCATGGAAATCGGACAATACCAACCGAATCTCGAAGGCGACGGCCTGCGTATCGGCATCGTGCAATCCCGCTTCAACGAACCCGTCTGCAACGGCCTCGCCGATGCGTGCGTCGAAGAACTCGAGCGCCTCGGCGTCTCCGGTGAAGACGTGCTGCTCGTGTCGGTGCCCGGCGCGCTGGAAATCCCGCTCGCGCTGCAGAAGCTCGCGGAAAGCGGCCAGTTCGACGCACTGATCGCGCTCGGCGCGGTGATCCGCGGCGAGACGTACCATTTCGAACTCGTGTCGAACGAAAGCGGCGCGGGCATCACCCGCATCGGCCTCGACTTCAACCTGCCGATCGCGAACGCGGTCCTGACGACCGAAAACGACGAGCAGGCCGTCGCGCGCATGACCGAAAAGGGTCGTGACGCCGCGCGCGTCGCGGTCGAGATGGCCAACCTGACGATGGCACTCGACCAGCTCGGCGACGATGAGGACGAGGACGAAGAAGACGAAGACGACGAAGAGGAGCGCGCATGAAGAAGAGCGCCCGCCGACAATCGCGCGAGCTGGCGACGCAGGGCCTGTATCAGTGGCTGCTGTCGAACGCGGCCCCCGGCGAGATCGACGCGCAACTGCGCGGCGCGCTCGGTTACGACAAGGCCGACAAGGAGCTGCTCGACGCGATCCTGCACGGCGTGATTCGCGAGCATGCGACGCTCGTCGAAGCCCTCACGCCGTCGCTGGACCGTCCGGTCGACCAGCTGTCGCCGGTCGAACGCGCCGTGCTGCTGATCGCGACGTTCGAGCTCACGCATCATGTCGAAACGCCGTACCGCGTGATCATCAACGAAGCAGTGGAACTCGCGAAGACGTTCGGCGGCTCCGACGGCTACAAGTACGTCAACGGCGTGCTCGACAAGCTCGCCGCGAAGCTGCGCCCCGCCGAAACGCAGGCGCGCCGCAACGGCTGATTCCGCAGGTAGACGGGCGCGCGAGCGCCCGTTTTTCGTTCTCCCTCCCCCTCCCCGCTCCGCCCGACCGATGAATACCACCGCCGATTCGCTCGTCACGCTCGCCGCACGCGTCGACGCGATCCAGCCCTTCTACGTGATGGAACTGATGAAGGAGGCACAGCGGCTCGAGTCCTCCGGGCGCGACGTTATCCACATGGGCATCGGCGAGCCGGACTTCACCGCACCGGAGCCCGTCGTCGAGGCGGCGGCGGCCGCGTTGCGCCGCGGCGTCACGCAGTACACGAGCGCGCTCGGCATCGCGCCGCTGCGCGAAGCGATCGCCGCGCACTACGCGCGCGCGTACGGCCTCACGATCAGCCCCGAGCGGATCGTCGTGACGGCCGGCGCGTCGGCCGCGCTGCTGCTCGCGTGCCTCGCGCTCGTGGGCCGCGACGACGAGGTGCTGATGCCCGACCCGTCGTACCCGTGCAACCGGCACTTCGTCGCGGCTGCCGAAGGCCGCCCGGTGCTCGTGCCGAGCGGCCCGGAAGCGCGCTTCCAGCTCACCGCGGACGACGTCCGCACGCGCTGGGGCAGCCGCACGCGCGGCGTGCTGCTCGCGTCGCCGTCGAACCCGACCGGCACGTCGCTCGAACCGGACGAACTGAAGCGGATCGTCGAAGCCGTGCGCGCACGCGGCGGCTTCACGATCGTCGACGAGATCTACCAGGGGCTCAGCTATGACGCGGCGCCCGTGTCGGCGCTGTCGTACGGCGATGATGTCGTCACCGTCAACAGCTTCTCGAAGTACTTCAGCATGACCGGCTGGCGGCTCGGCTGGCTGGTCGTACCGCCCGCGCTCGTGAGCACGTTCGAAAAGCTGTCGCAGAACCTGTTCATCTGCCCGTCCACGCTCGCGCAGCACGCTGCGCTCGCGTGCTTCGAACCGGCGGCGCTCGACATCTACGAGGCGCGCCGCCTCGAATTCAAGCGTCGCCGCGACTTCATCGCGCCGGCGCTCGAACGGCTCGGCTTCACGGTGCCCGTGATGCCGGACGGCGCGTTCTACGTCTATGCGCACTGCGGCGGCGTCGCCCATCCGGCGGCCGGCGACAGCACGGCGCTCACGCAGGCGATGCTGCACGACGCGGGCGTCGTGCTGGTGCCGGGCATGGATTTCGGCGTGCATGCGCCGCGCGACTATATCCGGCTGTCCTATGCGACCGCCTATTCGCGCCTCGAAGAGGCCGTCGAGCGGCTCGCGACGCTGTTCGGCCAGCACTGACGTCCGAGCGGCCCTCCCGGCCGGCGTGCCGGGCGCTACCGTCCACGCCAAAACGAAAAGGCACCCGAATCGGGTGCCTTTTTGCTTGAGTCCTGCCGGAACCGCAGGGCGTTGCGTGACTTACGCGCCGAGCTCCGAATGATCGCCGTGCGCCTGCTTCGCGGTGTCGACGCTTGCGTCGTCCTGCTGCGGCGCGCCCTTCGGCGCCGCGGCGGCCTTCGCGGCGATCGGCTGCGCGGCGTCGAGCGTCGCGTGCATGCGCTTCGTGTTGCCTGCCGCTGCCGTCACGGCCGCGGTGACGATCGGCTTCGACGGCTGGGCCGGCGCCTGCGGCGCATTCACCGGCACGCTGCGGCCGTGCGCGACGTCGCGCAGGCGGCCGCGCTCGGCCATGACCTTCGAGCCGTACACGGTGTCGTCCGGGTTGGTCGAGCCGTTGTACAGACGCAGGCCGTTCGCAAGCGAGCCGCCGCGGGCAATGCAGTCCTTCAGCACGAGCGCGCCGACCTGCAGGTTCGCGAGCGGCTGCAGCGCGGTGTCGGTACCGCCGAAATATTCGAACTTGTCGGAATGGACCTTCGACATGACCTGCATCAGGCCTTGCGCGCCGACGCCGCTTTCCGCGTACGGGTTGAAGCCCGATTCGATCGCCATCACGGACAGCAGCAGCAGCGGATCGAGGCCGACGTCGTGGCCGGTCTGGAACGCAGCCTTGACGAGCTGGCCGAGCGGCTCCTGGGCGACCCGGTAACGGCGCGACAGGTAGGTGGCGACGAGCGCCTGCTGGCGGTTCGACGCGAGCGCACGGTCGTCGCGCGCATCGGCCGGGACCCGCTGGGACGGGATCAGTTTCGCGAGCGCGACAGGCGACGGGCCGTTGCGGGCCGGATCGGACGCATCGCTCTGCGCGGCGGTTTCCGGTGCCACGTCGAGACCGACGGCGAGCGCATCCGTCTCGGGAGCCTCTTCCTGCTGCGGCTGCGCGCCGGCGGGCGCGAAGTTCGGCAGCGGATGGCCGGTCAGCAGACGGGCCGGACCGGCCTGCACGGCCGCGGATACGACCGGCATCAGCTTCGCGGCGAGGTTCCCGCGCACGGTCGGCAGCAGCCACAGGGCCAGTGCGATCGCGACGGCGAAACAGCCGACGACGCTGAATAAATGGTGACTGACTCGCGTCCCGCGACGCAGCATGTTGCGCACGATCTGTGCATGCTGCTCACTGGGACGCCACGATAACCAAGCGTTCATTCAGATCATCTCCCATGAACATGACTCGTGCGGCTCGCTCGGCTCGATGGCGAGACAGAAAACGCGCCGCGGAATCACGACGCCGCACGCCTTGGTCGGGGCATGCAGGCATCGGGGAAACGGTATAAGTACCGTTCGAGGCCACGGTATAAGACGGCCGGCACCTTCGCACATTGGGCGAGGCGGGCATACGCGGTGGCACCCACGCAAAAAACCAGCGTCTGGTGGCGCTGGCTGGGACTACGACAAAGGCCGTCGAATACGCCGTGCAGGTTTCGGCGGACGGTGACGCGCTGCGTCAAAGATCGGTGATTGGCGGCTCGAAGCCTTTTACCCTGCAGCCAATGTGAGCGGATTCTAGCAGGGTTTTATAGATCGTCAACACTATAAAACCTTCAAATTATAACAAAAAGTAATTTTGAACCGCCCTTCAGATCGCGAGCCCCCTGCCGTAGGGGCTCTCCGCGCGGTCCACTTTTTTCTCCGCCCGGGCGTGCGCGCGGCGGCCCGGGTAAAATCTGCGCTCGATTCGGGGCCGCAGCCGGCCGCTGCGCCCGCCCATCGCTGCCCGCCTTGCGGGCGGCCCGGACCTTGTTCATGAAATACAAAGACTTACGCGATTTCATCCAGCGCCTCGAGGCGCTCGGCGAACTGCGGCGCGTCACGCAACCCGTGTCGCCCGTGCTCGAAATGACCGAGCTGTGCGACCGCGTGCTGCGCGCCGGCGGCCCGGCGCTGCTGTTCGCCGCGCCGCCCGGCAATGCGTTCCCGGTACTCGGCAACCTGTTCGGCACACCGCGCCGCGTCGCGCTTGGGATGGGCGTCGATGCCGGCGACGACGCCGCGCTCGGCTCGCTGCGCGACCTCGGGCGGCTGCTGTCCGCGCTGAAGGAGCCGGATCCGCCGAAGAGCCTGAAGGACGCCGGCAAGCTGCTGTCGCTCGCGAAGGCCGTATGGGACATGGCGCCGAAATCGGTGTCGTCGCCGCCGTGCCAGGAGATCGTCTGGGAAGGTGCCGACGTCGACCTGCACAAGCTGCCGATCCAGACCTGCTGGCCCGGCGACGCGGGGCCGCTCGTCACGTGGGGCCTCACGGTCACGCGCGGGCCGAACAAGCCGCGCCAGAACCTCGGCATCTATCGCCAGCAGCTGATCGGCCGCAACAAGCTGATCATGCGCTGGCTCGCGCATCGCGGCGGCGCGCTCGACTTCCGCGAATTCGCGTTGAAGAACCCCGGCAAGCCATATCCGGTCGCGGTCGTGCTCGGCGCGGATCCGGCCACGACGCTCGGCGCGGTGACGCCGGTGCCCGATTCGCTGTCCGAGTATCAGTTCGCCGGCCTGCTGCGCGGCAGCCGCACCGAGCTCGCGAAGTGCCTGACGCCCGGCGTCGACACGCTGCAGGTGCCCGCCCGCGCGGAGATCGTGCTCGAAGGTTTCATTTATCCGCAGGAAGGCGCGCCCGCCCCTGCCCCGGCCGGCGCACCGCCGCGGCCGGCCGGCAACGCGTCGGCCGCTTATGAGCACGCGCTCGAAGGCCCGTACGGCGACCACACCGGCTACTACAACGAACAGGAGTGGTTCCCGGTGTTCACCGTCGAGCGCATCACGATGCGTCGCGACGCGATCTATCACTCGACCTATACGGGCAAGCCGCCCGACGAGCCGGCCGTGCTCGGCGTCGCGCTCAACGAGGTGTTCGTGCCGCTGCTGCAGAAGCAGTTCACCGAGATCACCGACTTCTACCTGCCGCCGGAAGGCTGCAGCTACCGGATGGCGATCGTCCAGATGAAGAAGAGCTACGCCGGCCATGCGAAGCGCGTGATGTTCGGCGTGTGGAGCTTCCTGCGGCAGTTCATGTATACGAAGTTCATCGTGGTCGTCGACGAGGACGTGAACATCCGCGACTGGAACGAGGTGATCTGGGCGATCACGACGCGCGTCGACCCCGTGCGCGACACCGTGATGGTCGACAGCACGCCAATCGACTATCTGGATTTCGCGTCGCCCGTCGCGGGCCTCGGCTCGAAGATGGGGCTCGACGCGACCAACAAGTGGCCCGGCGAGACGAACCGCGAATGGGGCCGCCCGATCGAGATGGACGCCGCCGTGAAGGCGCGCGTCGACCGCCTCTGGCAGGAGATCGGACTGTAAGTCCGCGCGCTGAACGCACCCGACAAGAACGACGATGAGCTTTCCTCCCGCCTCGATGCTGTCCGACGGATTCTTCCTGTCGCTTTCGCTATGTCTCGACATCGGCCTCGTCAACGTCGCGATGCTGTCGCTGACGCTGTCGCACGGCTTCCGGCCCGGCTTCTGGCTCGGCGTCGGCTCGTGCGTCGGCGACCTCGTCTACGCGGCGCTCGCGCTCGCCGGCATGGCCGTGCTGCTGCAGTTCGAGACCGTGCGCTGGATCGTCTGGATCGGCGGCGGTGCGGTGCTGCTGTTCCTCACGTGGAAGATGGCGCGTGAAGCGCTCGCGCCGGCCGGCGGCACCGACGACGGCGATGCGGACGACACGCCGCAGCCGCGTGCCAGTGCGCGGCGCAGCTTCATGCGCGGGATGCTGCTCGCGATGTCGTCGCCGAGCGCGATCCTGTGGTTCGCGGCGGTCGGCGGCGCGCTGATCGCGAAAGCCGGCGCGACCACGCCGGCCACGGCGTCGGTGT
Organism: Burkholderia sp. Bp8986; assembly: GCF_003854225.1. NCBI lineage: Bacteria > Pseudomonadati > Pseudomonadota > Betaproteobacteria > Burkholderiales > Burkholderiaceae > Burkholderia > Burkholderia sp. Bp8986. Next base: position 126,290 of record NZ_QTQM01000012.1, read on the forward strand.
TCCTGTCCGGCTTCTTCCTCGGCGGCCTCGCGTGGACGCTGTTCATGTGCACGCTCGCGAGCCAGGGCCGCAAGCGCGCGGGCGCGGGGCTGATGCGCGCATGCCACGTCGCGTCGGCGCTGCTGTTCGCGTATTTCTCGTACAGCGTGATCGTCGGCGGCTATCGCGACCTGATCGCGCACGCCGTGTCGTAACCGGCGCGCACCGGATCGCGCGCCCAATGAAAAACGGCGCAACGCCCCACGCGGGACGTTGCGCCGTTTTGCCGCGCGCGGTCAGGCCGCCGCGCGGAATGCGTCAACGACGCCAGTAGCCGTGGTGGCCCCAGCCGCCGTAACCGTGACGCCAGTACGGACGGCCGTAGTAGCCGCCGACGACCACGGGGGGCGGTGCATAGTAGGCCGGCGCCGGCGCGTAATACACGGGCGGGGGCGGCGGTGCGTAGTACACGGGCGGCGGCGCCGCATACACGGGATACGCAGGTGCGATCGGAACCCCGATGCCGACCCCGATCGACACGTGGGCCTGCGCGGCGCTCGCGGCACCCAGGCCCAGCGCGGCGGCGGCGATGAACGGAATGAGCTTTTTCACTTCGATTCTCCTGCTGGAGCGGTAATTTGTGCGCTCCTGTCGGCAACGGCGGGCATGCACGTCGCATGCAAGCAATGTAGCGAAAACCCGCCGCGCGCGTATCGCGCATTTGTTGCAAATTGCAATTCCATCCGGCTGCAAACACCGTGCGGCGTGGCCTTGCGGATCCTTGACATCGCTTGCCGGTCGCGTGATTCCGTCCGACCAGTGAAAGCGCGACACATTGTCCGGTCAGTCTTACCGGATCCGGCAAGCACGGCGGGCACGCTTCCGTAATGAACGATTACAAATTTGAGACAAGACGCCGACAATTCAACGGGGATGTGGCCCCCGCGTGATTCGGGGCCGAATCACGCGATCGTCGCGGGCGGCGAAAACGGCCGCGCGAATTTACCGCTACCCCGTATCGAACGCCGCCGTCCAGGTCGTCCTCGCCCGGCGTTGCCCTTGCGCGGCCGCCCCGTCATTCCTGCGATACTGGCGGCTGCTCCGTTTTCGCTTCGTGACCCGCCATGTCCCTTCCCGACACTCCTCGCCTCGGCTTCATCGGCGCCGGCCGCCTGGCGCGCTGTCTCGCCCTGCGTTTCGCGGCGGCCGGCTTTCCGGTCGTCGCGATCGCGAGCCGCACGGCGGAATCGGCCACGGCACTCGCCGCGCGCATCGACGGCTGCCGCGCGCTCGACACGCCGCAGCAGGTCGTCGACGCCGTCGACCTGATCTTCCTCACCGTGCCCGACGACCATCTCGCGTCGACCGCCGCGGCGCTGCGGTTCGACGCGGCGCGCGCGGCGAGCCAGGCGCTCGTCCATTGCAGCGGCGCGTCGGCGGTCGAGCTGCTCGATCCGACCAAGCGGCAAGGCGTGGCCACGGGCGGCTTCCATCCGCTCTACCTGTTCGGCGGCACCGACGCCGATCTCGCCCGCATCGACGGCTGCTCGGTCACGCTCGAAGCCGACGGCGCGCTGCACGCGACGCTGCTGCGGCTTGCTGACGCACTCGGCTGCCATCCGCTGTCGATTCCGGCCGGCGGCCGGATGCTCTATCACGCGGCCGCCCATTACGCGGCGAGCTTCGCGCTGTGCGGCCTGTCGGAAGCGGTCGAGCTGTGGCGCGGCCTCGGCTTCGACGAGGAAGCGGCACTGCGCGCGCTGCTGCCGATGCTCGCCGGCACGATCGAGACCGCGCGCGACAAGGGCCTCGCGAACGCACTCGCGGGCCCGGTATCGCGCGGCGACACCGGCATCGTCGAGCGTCAGCTCGCGCTGCTCGAGGCGCGCGGCGGCGATCACGCGACGCTGTACGCGCTGATGACCCGCCGCGCGGTCGCGCTCGCGGCGAAGCGCGCCGCGCCGCCGGCCGCGCTGCCGGCGCTCACGCAGGCCGTCGAAACGTCGCTCGCGCGCACGACCGGGCACCCCTCCCCGCCGCGGGACGAGGCGTGATAAGGTGTCGGCCGATGCGCCGCCATCCGGCGTTGGCGGCCGCACGCTACTCGACTGTATAAAAAGGATGCCAACGATGTTCGGCGAGATCGCCCGTTTTCTGCTCAATACCGTCTTCACGCTGTTCGGCGCCGCGCTGATCCTGCGCGTCTGGATGCAGGCCGTCCGCGTGCCGCCGTACAACCCCGTCACGCAGGCCGTGCTGCAGGCGACCAACTGGCTCGTGCTGCCGCTGCGCCGCGTGATCGCGGGCGTGCGCGGCATCGACTGGGCAAGCGTCGTCGCAGCGCTGCTCACCGCGCTCGTCTATGTGGTGCTGATGGTCGTGATGGCCGGCTTCGACCCGGCCTCGGTGATCGCGACGCTCGTCGTGGTCGCGCTGCTCACCGTCGTGAAGTGGGCGCTCAATCTCGTGATCTGGATGACGATCCTGATGGCGCTGCTGTCGTGGCTCAATCCGCGCTCGCCGGCGATGCCGATCCTCTACCAGCTCACCGCACCGTTCCTGAACCCGCTGCGCCGTGTGATCCCGAACCTCGGCGGCATCGACCTGTCGCCGATCCTGCTGTTCGTGATCGTGCAGGTGCTGCTGATGATCGTCACGCGCGCCGCCGTGTCGCTGACGATCTTCGGCATCTGATCCGACGTGTCGCGCTACGCTGCCGGCCCCTGCGCCGGCGGCGCCTCGAGCGTGTCGATCACGCCGAAATTCGCCGGAATCATCGCGTAGCACACGCGCACTTTCTCGCGCGACACGCGCTCGAGCAGCCGCTTCGCCTCGTCCTCGGTGACGATGAACTCGACCTCGACCGCGAGCGAACCCTGCAGTTCGAAAAAGCGGTCCTCGTGCAGCACCCGATGCCGGCCGAAGCCGGCCATCGCGCGAAACGCCGAACCGCCCGCGACCCCCATCCGGTTTCCCTCCTCCAGCAACCACTCCCACAGCGGCTTCCAGTGCAGCCGGTGCTGCTCGTGCACGTAGAAGCGCAAGAAGACCCTGTCCATCGCGTCCTCCCGGTGCCGGCGCGCTCAGGCCGCCGCGAACCACGCGCGCGCGGTCCACATGCCGAGCGCCGTCAGCGTGAACGATCCAGTCAAGTGTAGGGCAGCCACCGCGAACGCCCATCCGAATTCGCCCTGCACCGCGTGCGTCATCACTTCGACCGAATAGGTCGAGAACGTCGTGAGGCCGCCGAGGAAGCCGGTGATCACGAACAGCCGCCACTCGGGCGGCAGCCCGACGCGGGTGGTAAAAACGACGGCGGCAACGCCGATCACGTAGCCGCCGATCAGGTTCGCGGCGAGCGTGCCGAGCGGCACGGCGGGAAAGAACGCGTTGAGCGCAAGGCTCAGAAACCAGCGCAGCAATGCGCCGAGTCCGGCGCCGACGAAGATCGCGACCATCGAATAGAACAAGGGAACTCCTCGCTGACGAGCCCGCATCGCGGATGCGGCCTACGCCGAACTGTATGCGCAATCGCGCCGCGACGGCAATTCCGGAGGGCCGGCGGACGAGGCCCGGATCGCGTCGCACCGGCATCACGCATTTCGTTATTCCGGCATCCGTGCCGCAATCGATTTTTTCCAATCGATTACGCCGGACATTACAAATCAAACCGGCGTCGATTATTTATCAGATTTTTAATACCGGAAAGATCAGCTTCATCGGGCGGCACGCCAGCGCCTGAACGCCGCATTCCATTGGTATTTCACGTATTTACCCTCATCAGATATTCCCGTATTCGTTCGATATCCGATGCAATTTACGCAGCCGATTTCGTAGAATTGTTTCGCCCCCTACTCCATCGACATGGAGATTCGAAGAATGAACAATATCCGCCTGTCTTCCATGTTGATAGCGGCGCTGTGCGCGTCGCTGCTCGCGTCGAGCGTCGCGCTCGCCGGGGACAACGGGCCGCCGCCCTACGTCGAGGGCGCCCGTGCACCCAAGGGATTCGCCCGTCCGCCGTTCCATACGAAACCGCGCTCAAGCACGGCCACGGTGGCCGGCCTCACGCCGGCGCTCACCCGGCACGCGTACGGATTCGACACGATCGCCAACCAGGGCGACGGGATGGTCGTTGCGATCGTCGACGCATACGACGACCCGCGGATCGAGTCCGATCTCGGCGTGTTCAGCAACGCGTTCTCGTTGCCGGCCTGCACCACGGCGAACGGCTGCTTCACCAAGGTATATGCACGCGGCGCGCGGCCCAGGGCCGATTCGGGCTGGGCGCTCGAGATATCGCTCGACGTCGAATGGGTGCATGCGATCGCGCCGAAGGCGAGAATCGTGCTCGTCGAGGCCGCGTCGGCCAGCTTCAACGACCTGATGGCCGCGGTCGACGTCGCGGTCAAGCGCGGCGCGTCGGTCGTGTCGATGAGCTTCGGCGGCAACGAGTTCAACAGCGAAACCGGCTTCGACAGCCACTTCAACGTATCGGGTGTCACGTTCGTCGCGTCGTCCGGCGACAGCGGCACCGGCACCGAGTACCCGGCGGCGTCGCCGTACGTGGTGGCGGTGGGCGGCACGACGTTGTCCACCGACGCGTCCGGCGCCTACGTCGGCGAGGCCGCGTGGAGCGGCAGCGGCGGCGGCGTGAGTTCCGTCGAGGGCGAACCGGCCGGCCAGACCTCCTGGCCGGTGCCGGTCGCCGGCAAGCGCGGCGTGCCCGACGTCAGCTACGACGCGAACCCGTCCAGCGGTTTCGCGGTGTACGACTCGGTCACCTACCAGGGGCAGGCGGGCTGGTTCCAGGTCGGCGGCACCAGCGCAGGCGCGCCGCAATGGTCGGCACTCGTCGCGATCGCGAATTCGCTGCGCGCGGCGGCCGGCAAAAGCCCGTTGAGCGGTACCTACAACACGCTCTATACGGTCGGGAAAAACGCCTACGGCAGCGACTATCACGACGTCACGACCGGGTCCAACGGCGGCTGCGGCAGCATCTGCAACGCCGCGGGCAGCTACGACTACGTGACCGGCCTCGGTTCGCCGCAAGCACCGGCACTCGTGCAGGCGCTCGTCGGCCAGCCGTAACGGGTGAACGCAGGCCGTGCCGGGGTGCGGCGTTCAACCGCCGTGCCGTGCGACAAGCCCCGGCACTCGTGCAGGCGCTCGTCGGCCAACCGCAACGGGCGAACGCAGGCCGTGCCGGGGTGCGGCGTTCAACCGCCGTGCCACGCGCGGTCGAGCGCGGCGAGCGTCGCGAGCGCGCCGCCCTTCAGCCCGATCACGTCCGCGCGGCGCGCATGCGCTTCGCGCGCGTTGATGCGGATCACGTCGGCGCCGAGCCGTTCGCTCAGCAGCCGCACGGTCGGAATCGCGGTGCCCGCGCCGATCTCGACGACGCTCACCCGTCCTGCCTGCGCGATCCAGTCGTGCAGCGCCCGCTCCTGCGCGTCGTAGCGTTCGCCGAGCCAGCCGTGGTCGCCGAACATCAGGATGTTCGGCCGCGCGAGGCCGCCGCACCGCGGGCAGCGCGGCAACTCGCCGACCAGCCGGCACGCGGCCGCATCGACGTCGGGCGTGAACGGCGCGGCGTCCCACGTGTCGTCCGAGCAGGGTCGCAGGCATTGCATCGAATGAATCGAACCGTGAATCTCGACGACACGCGCCGGATCGAAGCCGGCCTTCTGGAACTGGCCGTCGACATTGCTCGTCAGCACGAAGCCGCCGTTCGGCATCGCGTCCATCCAGCGCCGCAGGATCGCGAAGCCCGCGTGCGGCACCGTCCGACGGTAGAGTTCGAGACGGTGCCCGTAGAAGCCCCATGCGAGCTGCGGATGCGCGCGGAACGCGTGCGGCGACGCGATCTCGTGGAATTCGAAACGCTCGTGGCGCAGCGCCGGATACGCGCGCCAGAAGCCGTCCGTGCCGCGGAAATCGGGCAGCCCCGAATCGACGCCGATGCCGGCGCCGGCCGTCACGAGCAGCGCATCGGCCCGCGCGAGCGCCTCGACGGCGGACGCGACCAGATGCGCCGGCAGTGGCGCGGCAGCGGCGTTGGAATCGGCGGAACCGGTGGAGTCGGGCGAATCGGAAATCGGCATGATGGCGCAGCGGTAGCGTCGAACGGTGTACGAATGGCGTCGCGCGATCATACGCCCGTTCGAGTGCCGCGCCGCGGCCTCATCCCGTCGTTGCGCGCCCGCCCGCGGGTTCACGCAGCGCGACGTACTGCAGCAGCATGATCGTCTTCGCGTCGACGATCTCGCCGCGCTCGACGGCATCCAGCGCCGCGTGCAGCGGCATCTCGACGACCTCGAGATCCTCGCCCTCCTCCGCGATCCCGCCGCCGTCGCCCGTGCGCAGCGACGCATCGTATTCGCCGACGAAGAAATGCAGCTTCTCCGTCACCGAGCCCGGGCTCATGAACGCCTCGAACACCTTGCGCACGCCGCGCACGCGATAGCCGGTTTCCTCTTCGGCCTCGGCACGGATGCGTGCGTCGGGCGTCGCGTCGTCGAGCAGGCCCGCGGCGGCTTCGAGCAGCATCCCGTCGTGTCCGTTGACGAACGCCGGCATCCGGAACTGCCGCGTGAGCAGCACATCGCCCGTCGCCGCGTTGCGCAGCAGGATGGTCGCGCCGTTGCCGCGATCATAGGTTTCGCGGCTCAGGCGCTGCCACGTGCCGTCGCGGCGCAGGAAATCGAACGTGACCTTCTTCAGCACATACCAGTCATCGGACAGCACCGTCGTATCGACGATGCGGACGCGGTCCCGCGTTGCGGCCATGGCGGCCTCCCATTCGACAAGTGATGGCACTCATGGTAACGTGCATATTCGTGCAATTTCAAGAAATTTCGTGCAAACACGATGCTGACGACCCAACGCAAGAAAGCGATCCTCGACGCGCTCGCCCGCGACGGCCAGGTGCTGGCTGTCGAACTGAGCGCGCAATTCGGCGTGTCCGAGGACACCGTGCGCCGCGACCTGCGCGAGCTGGCGGCCGAAGGCCTGCTGCAACGCGTGCACGGCGGCGCGCTGCCGGCGTCGCCGGCCGTCGCGCCGTTCGCGCAGCGCGAGACGCTCGACACGGCGGAAAAGCGGCGTATCGCACGCCGCGCCGCGCAGATGATCGCGCCCGGACAGGTCGTGATCGTCGACGGCGGCACGACCTCGGCCTTGCTCGTCAGCCAGTTGCCGCCCGACCTGCGCGCGACGATCGTCACGCACAGCCCGAGCGTCGCCGTCGCGCTGGCCGCGCATCCGTCGATCGACGTGATCCTGATCGGCGGACGGTTGTACAAGCATTCGATCGTCGCGGTGGGCGCCGCGGCGATGGAAGGCATCGCGCGCATCCACGCCGACCTGTATTTCATGGGCGTCACGGGCGTTCATCCGGTCGCGGGGCTCAGCACCGGCGACTTCGAGGAAGCGGCGATCAAGCGCGCGCTGGCCGCGCGAGCCGGCGAGACGATCGTGCTGGCGTCGCAATCCAAGCTGCGTGCGGCGTCGCAGTTCGTGATCGGCGAGCTCGCGCTCGCACAGGCCATCGTGGTCGAACGGGAAACCGATGCGGCGCTGACCGAGCCGATCGAGGCCGCGGGCGTGACGGTCGTGCGGGCCTAGCCGCGCGCCGGTTTCGGCGGGCGCGCCGACGTCGTTGCGCAAGCATCCTCGCCGGCCCGATGTCAGCGTGCTGACAGGCACCGCTTGCTACCATGGGCGACTGCCCACCCGCCGCGCCTTGTCCGTCCGATGTCTTCGCCCGCCACCCCGATCGCACCCGCGCCGCCCGACGGCGCTGCCCCGCCCCCCGGCGTCCTCGCCCTGTTCATCGCGTTCGCGCAAATCGGCCTCACCAGCTTCGGCGGCGGGCTGAGCGGGCGCATGATGCGCGACTTCGTGCACGAGCGGCGCTGGCTCGACGAAGAGGCGTTCCTCAACGGCCTCGCGCTGTCGCAGGCGCTGCCGGGCGTCAACGTGAAGAACCTCGCAATCTGGATCGGCTACCGGCTGGCCGGATGGCGCGGCGCGGTGGCCGGCTTCACCGGCATCATCGCACCGCCGGCCGTGCTGATCGTGCTGTTCGGCGTCGCGTTCTCGACGCTCACGCGCTTTCCACTCACGCATGTCGCACTCGCGGGCGCGGCCGCCGCGGCGATCGGGCTGTCGATCTCGATGGCGATCACCGCGGTGCGCCGGCTGCCGCGCCGCGCGCTGCCCTTCGCGGTGACGACGCTGACGTTCGTGTCGGTGGCGGTGCTGCACTGGCCGCTCGTCTGGACCGTGCTGATCGGCGGCACGCTGAGCGTCGCGCTCGAATACCGCCGTGCGGGCGCCGCCACCGGCGGGAGCGCCGAACGATGACTGCCCCGTCACGCTACGCCGCCCTGTTCGGCGTATTCGCGCCGCTGTCGATCGCGACGATCGGCGGCGGACAGGCGATCATCGCCGACATCCAGCGGCAGGTCGTCGACGTGCATCACTGGATGACGGCCACGCAGTTCGTGAACGACTTCGCGATCGCGCGGATGGCACCCGGCCCCGGCTCGCTGCTCGCGACGCTGATCGGCTGGCAGGTGGCGGGCTTCTGGGGCGCGGTGATCGCGACGCTCGCGCTGTTCGGGCCGACCGCGTTCCTGATCTACGGCGTCGCGCATCTGTGGCGGCGGCACCAGGGCGCACGCTGGCAGATCGCACTCGAAGCCGGCCTGCGCCCGGTCGCGGCCGGCATGATCCTCGCGTCGGTCTGGGTGCTGCTGCGCGCGCTCGACGGCGGCTGGGCCGCGCGGGCGATCGCGGTCGGGTCGACCGTGTGCGTGATGGGCACGCGCATTCATGCGTTGCTGCTGATCGTCGTCGGCGCGTTGCTGCTGGTCGGCGTGCACGCGATCGGCTGACGGCGGCATCCGCGCCAAGCCGGCCCGCCAAAGCATGCACGGCCCGCTTCGCGATCGACGCGCGCTGACACCGGCGGCGCCGGTCAGCGGCCCGCGACCGAGCGAAACGCGCGACAGGCATCGGCATGCAGCTCGAAACCGATGCCCGGCGCCTGCGGCACGGGCGTGTAGCCGGCGTCGACCGTTGCGCCGTCCGCCAGCCCGCTGAACGGATGGAACGCGAACGGGCTGACTTCCGCGCCGCCGAGCCCGAGCGCCGACACGACGTGCAGCGAGAACAGATGACCGCCATGCGGCCAGAACGCATCGCGCCGCCAGCCGTTCGACACGAAATGGTCGACGATCTGCAGGTAGCCCGGCAGGCCATAGCAATGCACCGGATCGAACACGAGGACGTCGCGGTCCGGGCGCAGGCCGCCGTAGCGCTCGAGCAGCTTCGCTTCCGCGAGCGAGAACAACGCCTCGCCGGCCGCGACCGGCGGCGTGTATTGCGCAGTCAGGTCCGCGTGAAGCGGCAGGTCGAGCGGGTCGCACAGATCCTCGAACCACCAGAGTTCGAACGGGGCCAGCCGCGCGGCGGCAGCGGGGCCGCTCGTCGCGTCGTACGCGTTCATCGCGTCGACCGCGAGATGCGAGCTGTCGGCAAGGCAGGCCGCGGCGGTTTCGACGCGGCGTGTGTCCTGGTCGATATCCGGGCCGCCGATCTTGATCTTCGCGTGCGTGTAGCCGAGATCGGCGATGCGGCGCATCTCGTCCGACAGGTGCGGGAGATCGTCGTGCGGATAGCGGTAGCCGCCGCCCGCGTAGACGCGCACGCGGGGCGCCGCGTGGCGCGCGAGCCGGTCGGCGACGAAGCGATGGAGCGGCAGGCCCGCGATCTTCGCGGCGGCATCCCAGATCGCCATGTCGAGCACGCCGACCGCGACACAGCGTTCGCCGTGCCCGCCGGGCTTCTCGCCCGCCATCATCGCGCGCCATGCGCGAAACGGATCGAGGTTCGTGCCGGCGTCGTCGGCGATGGCGTGCGCGGCGGCCAGCAGACGCGGCGCGAACCGTTCGCGAATCAGCCCGCCCTGCGCATGGCGGCCGACCGACGCGTAGCCATAGCCCGTGACCGGCCGGCCATCGCGCACGACATCGGTGACGATCGCGACGACGCTCGTCGTCAGGCCGCCCGACGGAATCGCCGGATCGGCATAGCGGGAAACCGGGATCGCCTGCTCACGGATGTCGGTGATGCGCATGGTCGGGGTTCCGGGAAAACGTTCGGCGTTCGCGGGCCATGCACGCGCGGCAGCCGGCGTGACGGGCGGATCGCTGCATCATAGGCGCTTGCGCGATACCCTGCAGGCTCGCGATCGTCGCGATGCCGTGAAGTCATGCGGCTTGAGCGACAGCATCCGAATCGCGCCGTACCGCATCGGTGTGCGAACGCGTGCTCCGTCATGCGCGAGGCGCGTGACACGTGCACTTGCGCGTCGGCCATGCGCGGCCTCGGCAACGCGCGCCGAGATCCAATGGCGCCCCCACGATTTACGCTTGTACCGCGGCACCGCTGCGCCGATCGGCATCGCATGCGAAACATGTCGCTGCCGGTGAACCGGGGGGAAACAGCGGGTGAACAGCGCGTCACCCGGCGCGATCGGCGCGATAGTGGAACCGGCCGAGCGTGCGACCACGCTCGGCGAGCTGTTTCCGAACCGGAACGCGTTTTATTTTATTGGGCCGGGGTTCGCTGCTGGCGATCCCCGGCTGAATCCGCTGTTCGTCGGTATCGGCTGAAGGTGCGGCTCAACGCGTCGGTGCGACCGGCGCGTTGGCGCAGCCCGAACCGATCCACACGCTCAGGCGAAGACGAAGTACTTGCGCACCGTCTCCACCACTTCCCACGTTCCTTTCATGCCGGGTTCGATCACGAACACGTCGCCGGCCTTCAGGTGCACCGGCTCCTCGCCTTCCGGCGTGATGATGCAGTAGCCGTCGAGGAAGTGGCAGTACTCCCATTTCTCGTAGTTCACCTCGAACTTGCCCGGCGTGCAGATCCAGGTGCCCATGATCTTGCTGCCGTCCTCGGAGACGTAGGCGTTGAGGTTCACGGTGTGCGGATCGCCGCCGATGCGCTTCCACTTGGTCGCGTCGACGACCGGGGTCGGGCAGGTTTTGCGCAGAACGGTGATGAAATCGGACATGTCAGCTCCAGACTAACGATCGGGTAAGAGGTCTGTCACGTTAGTTCGAAAGCTGCACCGCAGCTTGTATGCGTCCGACACCGACTCGTCCATTTTCGACACGGGCCCGCATGCAGGCGCGCCGCCAGCGCATTTTCCGGACGACCTTGCGTTGACGGACCGCTGCAGACCGATCCTTGACGCTCATTACCGGCGATCGATCGCACCGCCACCGGGCCATGCCGGTTTCAAGGCCGGCGGCCAAAACGCCTCAAAACGCCTCGCTTGCAACATCCGCGCCAAACCCTGTAGAATTACGCGTTCTGCGGGCGTCGTATAATGGCCATTACCTCAGCTTCCCAAGCTGATGACGTGGGTTCGATTCCCATCGCCCGCTCCACCTTCGGCTGCTCGGCAGCCTGCGCAAGAGCCGCCTCGTCGAAGGCGGCTTTTTTGTACCATCTGCCTGTCCATCCGGCAGCACCGCTGCGCGTAGCGGGCGTAACGGGCCCGCGCCCGAACCAAGCCTTTCTCTGTCACCGATGATGCACGACGATCCGAACGAAGCCGGCCTGCCGCCGGACGACGCCGCCCTTCCCGACGAAGCCGCCGACGGCGCCGACGAAGTCAATCCGCTGCACCGACGCCGCATCCGCAGCTTCGTGACGCGCGCCGGCCGCGTGTCGACCGGCCAGCGCCGCGCGCTCGACGATCTGGGCCCGCGATTCGTCGTGCCGTACGCCGCTGAAATCCCCGACTGGGATGCCGTGTTCGGCCGCCGCGCGCCGCGCATCCTGGAAATCGGCTTCGGGATGGGCGCGTCGACCGCGGAAATCGCCGCGCATCGCCCGGGCGACGACTTCCTCGGCGTCGAGGTGCACGAGCCGGGCGTCGGCGCGCTGCTGAAGCTGATCGGCGAGCAGGACCTGCCGAACATCCGCATCATCCAGCACGACGCGGTCGAAGTGCTCGAGCACATGCTCGCGCCGGAAAGCCTCGACGGCGTGCACATCTTCTTCCCGGATCCGTGGCACAAGGCGCGTCACCACAAGCGCCGGCTGATCCAGCCGCCGCTCGTCGCGCACCTCGCATCGCGCCTGAAACCAGGTGCGTACCTGCATTGCGCGACCGACTGGCAGAACTACGCGGAACAGATGCTGGAAGTACTCGGCGCCGAACCGACGCTCGAAAACACGGCCGCCGACTACGCGCCGCGCCCCGACTACCGCCCCGTCACGAAGTTCGAACGGCGCGGGCTGCGGCTCGGCCACGGCGTGTGGGACCTGGTGTTCCGCAAGCGCGCCGGCTGACCACGACTCGCGGCAGCACGGCGCATGCTGCGCGCCGCGCCATGAAAAACGGCCCGACCGGCATCTTGCCGATCGGGCCGTTCTTCATCCATCTGTCGGGAGCACCTGCGCCCCCGCACCGGCATCACGCCCAGTTCAGCCACCCGCTGTAGCCCACCAGCAGCACGAACAGGCCGAACGCGATCCGGTACCACGCGAACACGGTGAAGTCGTGCGTCGCGACGAAGCGCAGCAGCCAGCGCACGCACACGAACGCGCTGACGAACGCGGCAACCAGCCCGAGCGCGAACAGGCCGAGCGAGTCGACCGTGAATGCCTGCCAGTCCTTGACGGTTTCATAGAGCGTCGCGCCGAAGATGATCGGAATCGCGAGGAAGAACGAGAATTCGGTCGCGACGCGCCGGTCGAGGCCGAACAGCATCCCGCCGATGATCGTCGAGCCGGAGCGCGACATGCCCGGCACCAGCGCGAAGCATTGCGCGAGGCCGACCTTCAGCGCATCGAGCGGCGTGAGCGCATCGACCGACTGCACGCGCGGCGGCTCGCTGCGTTCGCGCTGCCGCGCCTCGGCCCACAGGATGATCGCGCCGCCGACGACGAGCGCGAATGCGACCGGCACCGGCGAGAACAGCACGGCCTTGATCTTCTTCTCGAACAGCAGGCCGAGCGCGATCGCGGGAATGGTCGCGATCACGACGTTCAGCGTGAAGCGCTGCGCGTCGGGCCGGCTCGGCAGCCCGGACACGATGGACACGATCCGCTGCCGGTATTCCCAGCAGACCGCGAGAATCGCGCCGAACTGGATCACGACGTCGAAGGTCTTCGCGTGCGCATCGTTGAAATTCAGGAAACTGCCCGCGACGATCAGGTGGCCGGTGCTCGACACCGGGAGGAATTCCGTCAGCCCCTCGACGACGCCGAGGATCAATGCCTTGCAGATCAGGATCCAGTCCATCCGTGGCCCAACTCCGAAGTAGTCGAAAGAAAGGGCCGCGTCACCGCCGCGGCCCACCCGGCCGCGCGGTGCGCCGTCACTTTTCGACGATCGCCACGCGTATGCCGTTTGTAAGAATCGTAATTGTACCGGGTTCGTAGTTCACGCCGGCAAATTGCAGTTGCTCGGGCTTGAACGTATAGATCGGATAGTTGGTCAGCACCTGCGTCGCGAGCAGGCCGGCGGCCGCGCCGACCTGTTGCGCGTACATCTGCGCGTTGCCGTCGAGCACGAGGCTGTCGACGGCCGGCGCCTTCAGCACGACCGAGCGGCTCGGCGCGTCGTAGGCCAGCTGGCCCGACACGGTGAACTTGCCGCTCACCGGTTCGCTCAGGAACGGACTCGCGAAATGCGCATCGAGCTGCACCGCGACGCGGTTCTGGTCGGGCAGCAGGTTGACGGCCGGATTCGCCAGCGACACGTCGACGACCTGCGCGACCGTCTTCTGGTACGGAAACTTGCGCGCGACGGCCTTCTGCACGTCGCCGCGCGAGAACGTGTAGTGATCGGGAATGAACGGAAACGTCGACGCGCAGGCGGCGAGCGATACCGACACGCCAATGGCGCCGGCGCAAGCGGCGAGGAAGCGGCGCCGGCCAGGCGTGCAAGATGCGGTCATGCTGAACAATCTCCTGTATCGGGCGAAGCGGCAGTCCGGTTATCGGCTCCGCCCCATGTGGCGCCGGGGACCCAAGTTAGTGCTTCGACGCGCGTCGCCGGTTCCATGCGCGTGCCGGCAAACGACAGCGCGGGCAGCGCGTCAGCGGGCCGCGCCGGGCGACGGCTGCGTCGCGATCTCGAGGCGCGTCAGCCACGCGAGCGCGTCGTCGCGCGACGCACCGCACATCTCGGCGGACGGCTGCAGCCCGGAACAGCACGCGGGCCGCTCGGGCCGGCCGAAGATCCGGCAGCGCAGGTCGTCGCCGAGCTGCACGCAGCGCACGCCGGCCGGCTTGCCGTCGGGCATTCCCGGAATCGGCGAGGAAATCGACGGCGCGATACAGCATGCGCCGCACCCCTCGCGGCACGCGTGCGGCGGCGGGACCTCGGCGGGCGCCGGACGGACAGGCATTTCGACGGACACTCGGCTCTCTCACGAACAACAAAAAACGGTGCGGCAACCGGACGCAGCGTGCGGCAGCCCACCGCGCATTGTGCCACCGCCGGCTGCGACGTTATTACACAATGCAGCCGGAACGCGCGTTCATATACTCCAAAGCATCCAAAAAGCGCGAGACCATCATGAGTTCCGGTTCTGCCGACACACTGTTCCGTCCCGATTTGCTCGCGAAGTACGGTGCGAACGGGCCGCGCTATACGTCCTACCCCACCGCGCTGCAGTTCCGCGACGAATTCGACCCGGCCGACTACGTGCGCGCCGCGGGCGATCCCGGCGCGTCGGCGAGCGACCTGTCGCTGTACTTTCACATCCCGTTCTGCAATACGGCCTGCTTCTATTGCGGCTGCAACAAGATCGCGACCAACAACCGCCGCCGCGCGCGCCCGTATCTCGAGCAACTGAAGCGCGAACTGGCGCTGCAGGCCGCGCTGTTCGATCCCGCGCGCCCGGTCACGCAGCTTCACTGGGGCGGCGGCACGCCGACCTTCCTGTCCGACGACGAAACGGCCGAACTGATGGCGGCCACCCGCGAACATTTCGCGCTCGCGCCGGACGCCGGCGCCGAGTTCTCGATCGAGATCGACCCGCGCACGGTCACGCCCGCGACGCTCGTCCACCTGCGCAACATCGGCTTCAACCGGCTGAGCCTCGGCGTGCAGGATTTCGATCCGGTCGTGCAGCAGGCGATCAACCGGGTCCAGCCGCTCGCGATGACGGCCGACCTGCTGTCGGCCGCGCGCACGACGGGCTTCCAATCGGTCAGCGTCGACCTGATCTACGGGCTGCCGCACCAGACGGTCGCCGTGTTCGCGCGCACGCTCGAGACGATCATCGAGCTCGCGCCGGACCGCCTGTCGGTATTCGGCTACGCGCACATGCCGCACCTGTTCAAGATGCAGCGGCAGATCGACGACGCGACGCTGCCGCCGCCCGCAACGCGCATCGCACTGCTCGGCCTCGCGATCGACATGCTGACGCAGGCCGGCTACGTGTACATCGGGATGGACCACTTCGCGCGGCCTTCCGACGAACTCGTGCGCGCGCAGCGCAACGGCACGCTGCAACGCAATTTCCAGGGCTACAGCACGCGCGCGGATACCGACCTGATCGGCTTCGGCGTGTCGTCGATCGGCAAGGTCGGCGACGTCTACGCACAGAACGCGAAGGACCTGCCGGCCTATGGCGCCGCGCTCGACGCGGGCCGGCTGCCGATCGCGCGCGGCGTGCGGCTCACGCCCGACGACCGGCTGCGCCGCGACGTGATCACGCAGCTGATGTGCAACCTCGAACTGCCGTTCTCGCATATCGAGGCGGCGCACGGGATCCGCTTCGCCGATCACTTCGCGCGCGAGCTCGACGCGCTACGCGGGTTCGAGCAGGACGGCCTGCTGACCGTCGCCGGCGACCGCCTGACGATCCATCCGGCCGGCCGGATGGTCGTGCGCAACATCGCGATGGCGTTCGACGCGTACCTCGGCCAGACGCCGCATCAGCGCTACTCGCGCACCGTCTGACACCGCACGGCCGCATGCGGGCGGCCGGTTTGATAAAGTAAGGGGCTCCACGCCCCTGCAAGAACCCGCACGATGCGCACCACCAAAGCAACCCACGCGGTCGAACGCCTGAAGACCCGTTCCGGCAACCCGCAGTTCGCCGCCGTCGCGATGGCGGGCGGCCTGTTCTACCTGGTCGACCGCTCCGGCGGCACCGCCGAGAAACGCAGCGAGCCGCTGCCGCTCGACGAATTCGTCAGGTTCGTCGACGAATTCGGCCCCAAAAAGCCGCGCAAGGCGAGCAAGCTCGACCTCGCGTTCGAGGCGCAGATCAAGAAGAGCAAGGCGTAAAGGTCTGTTGCAGGCCGTCTGAAGGCTTCGCCGCCGCCCCGTTTGGTACAATCACGAAGTTTCTCTATCCCCGCTGATGGCCGACCTGGCTGCGTGACCACACCATGAATATCGAAAACGCGCGTTTCAACATGATCGAACAACAGATCCGGCCGTGGGACGTGCTGGATCTGGACGTCCTGGGCCTGCTGTCGATCGTCAAGCGTGAACACTACGTGTCGCCCGAACACCGCGATCTCGCGTTCGCCGACCTCGAGTTGCCGCTGCCCGGCGGCCGCAGCAAGATGCTGTTCCCGCGAGTCGAAGCGCGCGTGCTGCAGGAACTGGCGGTCAAGAAGCACGAGAACGTGCTCGTGATCGGTGCGGGTTCGGGCTACCTGGCCGCGCTGTTCGCGCATCGCGCGCAGCACGTGACGGCCGTCGAGATCGATCCGGCCATCGCGAAGTTCGCGGCCGACAACCTGCGCAACGACGGCGTGACGAACGCGGAAGTCGCGCTCGGCGACGGCTCGCTCGGCTGGCCCGACAAGGCGCCGTACGACGTGATCTGCGTCGCGGGCGGCCTGCCGGTCGTGCCGCAGCAGATGCTCGAACAGCTGAAGATCGGCGGCCGCCTGTCGGCGTTCGTCGGCGGCCGTCCGGTGATGAAGGCGCAGGTCATCACGCGCATCGACGAGAAGCAGTACCGCGTCGCCGACGTATTCGAAACCTACGTCGACCACCTCGTCAACGCGATCGAACCGTCGCGTTTCAAGTTCTGAGCGGCGGCCCCATGCAGATCCTGACGCCCGCGATGCTCGCGGAATGGCTTCGCGATCCGGCGCGCCCCGCGCCGGTCGTGCTCGACGTGCGCGAGCCGTGGGAAATCTCGACCGCGCAGATCGCCGGCAGCGTGTCGATCCCGATGCAGCAGATCCCCGCGCGCAGCGAGGAGCTCGACGACGAAGCGGAAATCGTCTGCGTGTGCCATCACGGGATGCGCAGCGCGCAAGTCGCGATGTTCCTCGAATCGCGCGGCTTCACGAAGCTGTACAACCTGCAGGGCGGCATCGACGCGTGGTCGCGTGACGTCGATCCGTCCGTACCGCGTTACTGACCTTCCCGGCGGCGCATCGCGCGCCGCCACGGCGACCGGCGAGTAATAGCCGATCGCTCCAGTCCCGCCGAACGGGCGCGCATCGCGCGCCCGTTTGCGTTTCTGCTGCACCGTTCCATCCTCTTCCGTTTGTTCCCGCACGCCGGCCATCCGCGTCCGCTCGATGACGCGAGGCGGCGAGAACCCGGGCAACGCACCCGTCGAGCGGAGCGCCTCGCCCTTCCCCTGGCACTTCATGACCAAGCCATGTGCACGCGACGCCGACACGACACGGCCGGATGCGTGCGCATCGATCCCGCGCCGCACCCCCTTCGACGTGTGACGCACGCGCTCGAACCCGGGCCCCAGCCGTGCACCATTTGCGCCCGCACGAGCGCACCGCAACGGATCGCGCATGCTGCACGACGCGTCATGCGCACCGCGCCGGCGCCCCGCGCCGCCCCGCACAGGCACGCCCGGCGTGCATCGGCGCGACTGGCACATGCCTTGCGTTACTCCGATGCCGGCGCCGCCACGGCGCACGCACATCCAACATGACAAGGGGATCCCGATGAAACGTCGCAGTCTGTTGAAGTTCGGTTCGATGGCCGGTGCACTCGCGCTGGCAGGCAAGAGTCCGTTCGCTCACGCGGCCGATGCGGGCACGGGCCCGATCAAGGTCGGCATCCTGCATTCGCTGTCGGGCACGATGGCGATCTCCGAAACGTCGCTGAAGGACACGGCGCTGATGACGATCGCCGAGATCAACAAGAACGGCGGCGTGATGGGCCGCAAGCTCGAGCCGGTGGTCGTCGATCCCGCATCGAACTGGCCGCTGTTCGCGGAGAAGGCGCGCCAGCTGCTCACGCAGGACAAGGTCGCGTGCGTGTTCGGCTGCTGGACGTCGGTGTCGCGCAAGTCGGTGCTGCCGGTGTTCGAGGAACTGAACGGCCTGCTCTACTACCCGGTGCAATACGAAGGCGAGGAAATGTCGCGCAACGTGTTCTACACGGGCGCCGCGCCGAACCAGCAGGCGATCCCCGCCGTCGAGTACCTGATGAGCGCGGAAGGCGGCGGCGCGAAGCGCTTCTTCCTGCTCGGCACCGACTACGTGTATCCGCGCACGACCAACAAGATCCTGCGCGCGTTCCTGAAATCGAAGGGCGTGAAGGACGCCGACATTCAGGAGGTCTACACGCCGTTCGGCCACAGCGATTACCAGACGATCGTCGCGAACATCAAGAACTTCGCCCAGGGCGGCAAGACGACCGTGGTCTCGACGATCAACGGCGATTCGAACGTGCCGTTCTACAAGGAACTCGGCAACCAGGGGATCAAGGCGACCGACGTGCCGGTGGTCGCGTTCTCGGTCGGCGAGGAAGAGCTGCGCGGGATCGACACGAAGCCGCTCGTCGGCCATCTCGCCGCGTGGAACTACTTCATGTCGGTGAAGAACCCGACCAACACGAAGTTCAAGGACCAGTTTGCCGCGTGGGTGAAGGCGAACAACCTGCCGGGCGGCGCGAAGCGCGTGACGAACGATCCGATGGAGGCGACCTACGTGGGCATCCACATGTGGAAGCAGGCCGTCGAAAAGGCGAAGAGCACCGACGTCGACAAGGTGCGCGTCGCGATGATCGGCCAGACCGTTGCCGGCCCCTCGGGCTTCACGCTCTCGATGGACGGCAACCATCACCTGCACAAGCCGGTGATGATCGGCGAGATCCGCGGCGACGGGCAATTCAACGTCGTGTGGAAGACGAAGACCGCGGTGCGCGCGCAGCCGTGGAGCCCGTACATCGCAGGCAACCAGGGCAAGCCGGACATCGTCAGCTCGATCCCGGCGTTCCTGCGCCGGCAGCGCGCGGCGCTGGCCTGATGTGATGCGGGGCGCAGCGCACCGGCGTGGCGCTCCGCTTGCAGGCCGGTGCGCGAATGCCGGTACTCACCGTAACGCATCGCACGCGCACCGCCGCACGAACCCGCTTTCCCACGCCCGACAGGATCTCCCGATGCCTACACGCTTTCGCCGCGCCGCCGTCGCGGTCGTCGCCTGTGCCGCGCTGGCGGGCGCACTGCCGCGCGCCGCGTTCGCCCTGACGGCCGCCGATACCGCCGCGCTCGCCGGCGACGACTTCGACGCGAAGACGGCCGCGGTCGACCATCTCGCCGCCGATGCCGACCCGCGCGCCGTCGCGTTGCTCAATGCGCTGTCGAGCGGCGACGCGCTCGCGACCGGCGACGGCCGCCTGCTGATCCAGACCGGCGACACCGCGCGCGACGCGCTCACGCAAGCCGCGACGCCGGCCGGCGACGCGCAGCCCGTGATGCTGAACAACCTGCTGCGCACGAAGATCGCCGGCGCGCTGTCGGGCCTCGCACTCGCGTCGCCCGACGTCGCCGCGCGCCGCGACGCGATCGATGCGCTGCTGAAGTCGCCCGACCCGGCGCTCAAGCCGATGATCGATCGCGCGCGCGCGAAGGAAACCGATCCCGCGCTGAAGCGCCGCCTCGACGCACTGTGGGCCATCGCCGCGCTGCACGACGCCGATCCGGCGAAGCGTCTCGAAGCCGTGCAGGTGGTGGCCGCGCGCCGCGACCTCGACATGATCGAGCAGTTGCGCCCGCTCGTCGCGAAGAATGCCGACGGCAGCTACACGGAACCCGACGCGCGCGTGCGCGACGCCGCGCAGCAAGGCCTCGACGCATTGCACGCGCTGCAGCGCCGCGGCGAAATCGCCGGCACCGTGTTCGCGGGCCTGTCGCTCGGCAGCGTGCTGCTGCTCGCGGCGCTCGGCCTCGCGATCACGTACGGGCTGATCGGCGTGATCAACATGGCGCACGGTGAATTCCTGATGATCGGTGCGTACGCAACCTATGTCGTGCAGATGCTGATCCAGCGCTACGCGCCGGCCGCGTTCGACTGGTATCCGCTCGTCGCGGTGCCCGTCTCGTTCGCGGCGGCCGCGCTGGTCGGCGTCGTGCTGGAGCGGCTCGTGCTGCGGCACCTGTACGGCCGCCCGCTCGAGACGCTGCTCGCGACCTTCGGCGTGAGCCTGATCCTGATCCAGGCGACGCGCATGCTGTTCGGCGCGCAGAACGTGCAGGTCGTGAACCCGTCGTGGATGAGCGGCGGCGTCACCGTGATGCAGAACCTGATCCTGCCGTACAACCGGCTCGCGATCCTCGCGTTCGCGCTCGCGGTCGTGTGCGTCGCGTGGGGCGTGCTGACGAAGACGCGGCTCGGCCTGTTCGTGCGCGCGGTCACGCAGAACCGGCGGATGGCCGCGTGCGTCGGCGTGAAGACCGCGCGCGTCGACGCGTATGCGTTCGCGTTCGGCGCGGGCATCGCGGGCCTCGGCGGCTGCGCGCTGTCGCAGATCGGCAACGTGGGCCCCGACCTCGGGCAGAACTACATCATCGATTCGTTCATGGCGGTCGTGCTCGGCGGGGTCGGCCAGATCGCCGGCACCGTGCTCGGCGGCTTCGGGCTTGGCCTCGTCAGCAAGGCGATCGAGCCGTTCTGGGGCGCCGTGCTCGCGAAGATCGCGGTGCTCGTGATGATCGTGCTGTTCATCCAGAAACGTCCGCAGGGCATGTTCGCCCCGAAGGGACGCAGCGCGGAGGCCTGACATGACTTCAATCACCGATTCGTTGTCGAAGCCGATCGCCGACGCGCCGAAGCCCGCTGCCGCCGCGCGTGCGGAAGAAAAATTCGCGCTCGGCCTGCCGCCCCGCCCCGCGCTGCTGTCGCGTCGCGCATGGCTCGCGCTCGTCGCGCTGTGCGTCGCGATCGGCATCGGCGTGCCGCTCGCCGCGCTGGTCGCGCCCGAGTCGAGCGCGTTCCATCTGTCCGCGTATGCGATGACGCTCGCCGGCAAGCTGATGTGCTACGCGATCGCCGCGCTCGCGCTCGATCTCGTGTGGGGCTACTGCGGCATTCTCAGCCTCGGCCACGGCCTCTTCTTCGCGCTCGGCGGTTATGCGATCGGCATGTACCTGATGCGCGAGATCGGCCGCGACGGCAAGTACGGCAGCGACCTGCCCGACTTCATGGTGTTTCTCGACTGGCATCAACTGCCGTGGTACTGGAGCGGCACGCAGCATCTCGCGTGGGCGCTCGCGCTGGTCGTGCTCGTGCCGGCCGTGCTCGCGTGGGTGTTCGGCTTCTTCACGTTCCGCTCGCGCGTGAAGGGCGTGTACCTGTCGATCATCACGCAGGCGCTGACGTTCGCGGCGATGCTGCTGTTCTTTCGCAACGAGACGGGCTTCGGCGGCAACAACGGCTTCACCGACTTCAAGCGCATCGCCGGGTTTCCGATCACGTCGCCCGGCACGCGCACGGTGCTGCTGCTGCTGACCTTCGCGACGCTCGTGCTCGCGTTCATCGTCGCGCGCGCAATCGTCACCAGCAAGCTCGGGCGCGTGGTCACCGCGGTGCGCGACGGCGAGACGCGGCTGATGTTCCTCGGCTACAGCCCGCTCGCGTACAAGCTGTTCGTGTGGACGCTGTCGGCCGTGCTGTGCGGGATCGCGGGCGCGTTGTACGTGCCGCAGGTCGGCATCATCAACCCCGGCGAGATGTCGCCCGGCAACTCGATCGAAATGGCGATCTGGGTCGCGGTGGGCGGGCGCGGCACGCTGATCGGGCCGATCGTCGGCGCATTCGCGGTGAACGGCGCGAAAAGCCTCTTTACCGCGTACTTCGCCGAATACTGGCTGTTCTTTCTCGGCCTGATCTTCGTGCTCGTGCCGCTCCTGCTGCCGCGCGGCATCATGGGCCTCGTCGACACGCTGCTCGCAAAGGGGAAACGCGGATGAACGGCACCGCCCTCTACCAGTTCACGCCACCGCCCGAGGACGAGCTGCTGGCCGTCAGCGGCAGCGCATCGATGGGCCGCGTGGCGCCGCCCGGCATCGACACGTCGCATGGCACGATCCTCTACCTCGAGGACATCGAGGTGAGCTTCGACGGCTTTCGCGCGCTGAACAAGCTGTCGCTCGCGATCGACGCGGGCGAGCTGCGCTGCGTGATCGGCCCGAACGGCGCGGGCAAGACGACGATGATGGACGTGATCACCGGCAAGACGCGGCCCGATGCCGGCAAGGTGTTTCTCGGCCAGACCATCGACCTCGCGCGGATGAACGAACCCGCGATCGCGCGCGCGGGGATCGGCCGCAAATTCCAGAAGCCGACCGTGTTCGAACAGCATCCGGTGTGGGAAAACCTCGAACTCGCGATGCAGACCGACAAGGGCTGGCTCGCGTCGCTGCGCGCGCGGCTCGACCGCGCGGCGCAGGCGAAGATCGAGGAGACGCTCGCGCTGATCGGCCTCGAAAGCGACGCGTATCGCGCGGCCGGCGAGTTGTCGCACGGGCAGAAGCAGCGGCTCGAGATCGGCATGCTGCTGATGCAGCGCCCCGCCCTGCTGCTGCTCGACGAGCCGGCGGCCGGGATGACCGACCACGAGACGATGGAACTCGCGAAGCTGCTGAACACGCTGCGCGGCACCTGCTCGATGATGGTCGTCGAGCACGACATGGAGTTCGTTGCGGCGCTCGCGGGCGACACGGGCCGCGTGACGGTGATGGCCGAAGGCGCGGTGCTCGCGCAAGGCACGCTCGACCAGGTCAAGCGCGACGACGCGGTGATCGAGTCTTACCTCGGACGGTGACGCAATGCTGAAGATCGATGCACTGAACCAGTACTACGGCGGCAGCCACATCCTGCGCAACGTGACGCTGGCCGCCGACGACGGCAAGCTCACCGTGCTGCTCGGCCGCAACGGCGTCGGCAAGAGCACGCTGCTGCGCTGCCTGATGGGCGTCGTCGCCGCGAAGAGCGGCAGCGTGTCGTGGCGCGGCACCGCGCTCGGCGCACTGCCGCCGTATGCGCGCGTCGCGGCCGGTCTCGCGTACGTGCCGCAGGGCCGCGACATCTTTCCGCGGCTCACCGTCGAGGAGAACCTGCTCGTCGGCGCGGCAAGCCGCAAGACGCCATCGAAAGTGCCCGACCGCATCTACGACCTGTTCCCGGTGCTGAAGGACATGCGCGCCCGGCGCGGCGGCGACCTGTCGGGCGGCCAGCAGCAGCAGCTCGCGATCGGCCGCGCGCTGATGAGCGAGCCGCAGTTGCTGATCCTCGACGAGCCGACCGAGGGCATCCAGCCGTCGATCATCCAGGACATCGGCCGCACGCTGCGCCAGCTCGTCGACGAATCGAAGATGACCGTGCTGCTCGTCGAGCAGTATTACGACTTCGCGCGCTCGATCGCAGACCATTACTGGGTGATGAGCCGCGGCGAGGTCATCGCCGGCGGCGATGCGCGGGACATGGAAACGAACGGCGTGCGCGAGCTGATCGCGGTGTAGCGCGCCACGCAGCGCAGGATTGCGCCGACGCGTTGCGCCGACGGTCGACGCATGTCACGCGATGGCCGGTGCCGTCGCCGCTCCCCTACGCCACGTTCGGCAACCCGAACACCCAAGCGTATAGTGTTGCGGTAGCATCCTCGATCACCGCGCCCGTTCCCTGCTTCCCGCCGATGTCCGCCCTCGATTCCCACGCCCCGCTGTCCCGCCCCGCCGTCGCCAAGTCGTGGCGCGGCCGTCTCGAACTCGGCTTCGAACGGCACGGCGCGCGCACGACGCTCGTCCATCGGCTGCACGACGGCCCGCTGCGCGTGCAGCGGCCGCTGTATCCGGAAGGCGACGCGATCTGCCACGCGGTCATCGTCCACCCGCCGGGCGGTGTCGCGGGCGGCGACCGGCTCGACATCGACATCGCGCTCGGCGACGGCACGCACGCGGTGCTGACGACGCCCGGCGCGACCAAGTGGTACAAGTCGAACGGCCTCGACGCGACGCAACGCATCGGCATCACGGTCGGCGCGCACGCGAAGCTCGACTGGCTGCCGCAGAACAACCTGTTCTTCGACGCGGCCCACGCCGCGCTGGACTTCACGGTGACGCTCGGCGCGGGCGCGAGCGCGATCGGCTGGGACGCGACGCAGCTCGGCCGGCAGGCGGCCGGCGAAACGTGGTCGGCGGGCCGCATCGTGTCGGGTTCGGCACTCGTCGATGCCGACGGCCGGCCGCTGTGGACCGAGCGCGCGCTGCTCGACGCGCACGATCCGCTGCGCGGCGCGCTGCAGGGCCTCGCCGGCTTTCCCGTGTACGGCACGCTGTGGGCGGCCGGCGCCGCGTGCGATGCCGCGCTCGCCGAAATGCTTGGCGCGCGGATGCCGTTCGACGACACGCTGCGCGCGGGCGCGACCTGCGTGACGCCGGGCGTCGTGCTGGTGCGCGCGGTGTCGACGTCGATGGAAGCGCTGCAGCGTCACTTCGCCGGCTGCTGGCTCCACCTGCGCCCGCTCGTGCACGGTGTCGACGCGCGACCGCTGCGCCTCTGGCAGACCTGAGCACGCGGCCCGGCACGCACCGTTTCGGCGCAGCAGCGCCGCCCGTGCTGCCCACGATCCATGCATCGCGCACCACGATCGCGCATCGCCGCACGCCGCACCGACATGGCACGCACCTTGCTGCTTACATATCGGATACACGACGCAGGAACAACGGCACGGTGCTACGATGAACCGCGCCCCCGCCGGCATCCCGCGCACCGATAAAAATTACGTTTTCCTGAACGACTGCCTTCATGAAACTGACTCCCCGAGAAAAGGACAAGCTGCTGATCTTCACGGCAGCGCTGCTGGCCGAGCGCCGCCGCGCGCGCGGGCTGAAGCTCAACTATCCGGAAGCGGTCGCGTTCATCACCGCCGCGCTGATGGAAGCCGCGCGCGACGGCAAGACCGTCGCCGAGGTGATGCACTACGGCACGACGCTGCTCACGCGCGACGACGTGATGGACGGCGTGCCGGAGATGATCCCCGACATCCAGGTCGAGGCGACCTTCCCGGACGGCACCAAGCTCGTCACCGTCCACCACCCGATTCCGTGACCGAGGTAGCACGCATGATCCCCGGCGAAATCCTCACCGACGACGGCGAGCACGAACTGAACGCGGGCCGCGCGACGATCTCGCTCGTCGTCGCGAACACCGGCGACCGCCCGGTGCAGGTCGGCTCGCACTACCACTTCTTCGAAGTCAACGACGCGCTGTCGTTCGATCGCGCGGCCGCGCGCGGCTTCCGGCTCAACATCGCGGCCGGCACGGCCGTGCGCTTCGAGCCGGGCCAGACGCGCACCGTCGAGCTCGTCGAGCTGGCCGGCGAACGCGCCGTCTATGGTTTTCAGGGCAAGGTGATGGGGCCGCTGTAAGCCGCGCCCCGCTCTTCAGGAACAGCACATGACACTACGCTTGAGCCGCCGCGCGTACGCGGAAATGTTCGGGCCGACGACGGGCGACCGCGTGCGGCTCGCCGATACCGAATTGCTGATCGAGATCGAACGCGACTTCACGACCTACGGCGAGGAGGTGAAATTCGGCGGCGGGAAGGTGATCCGCGACGGGATGGGCCAGTCGCAGCGCGTGGCCGCCGACGTGCCCGACACGATCATCACGAACGCGGTGATCCTCGATCACTGGGGCATCGTGAAGGCCGACATCGCGATCAAGCACGGCCGGATCGCCGCGATCGGCAAGGCCGGCAATCCCGACATCCAGCCCGGCGTGACGATCGCGATCGGCGCGGCGACCGAAGTGATCGCCGGCGAAGGGCTGATCGTGACGGCCGGCGGCATCGATACGCACATCCACTTCATCAGCCCGCAGCAGATCGACGAAGCGCTCGCGTCGGGCGTCACGACGATGCTCGGCGGCGGCACGGGGCCCGCCACCGGCACCAACGCAACGACCTGCACGCCGGGCCCGTGGCACATGGAGCGGATGCTGCAGGCGGCCGACGGCTGGCCGATCAACCTCGGCTTCCTCGGCAAGGGCAACGCGAGCCTGCCGCAGCCGCTCGTCGAGCAGATCGCGGCCGGCGCGATCGGCCTGAAGCTGCATGAAGACTGGGGCACGACGCCCGCCGCGATCGACAACTGCCTGTCGGTCGCCGACGACACCGACACGCAGGTCGCGATCCACACCGACACGCTGAACGAAGGCGGCTTCGTCGAATCGACCGTCGCCGCGTTCAAGGGCCGCACGATCCACACGTACCACACCGAAGGCGCGGGCGGCGGCCATGCGCCGGACATCCTGAAGGTGTGCGGCGAAGCGAACGTGCTGCCGTCGTCGACCAACCCGACGCGCCCGTACACGATCAACACGCTCGACGAGCATCTCGACATGCTGATGGTGTGTCACCACCTCGATCCGTCGATCGCCGAGGATCTCGCGTTCGCCGAATCGCGGATCCGCCGCGAGACGATCGCGGCCGAAGATATCCTGCACGATCTCGGCGCGCTGTCGATGCTGTCGTCCGACTCGCAGGCGATGGGCCGCGTCGGCGAAGTGATCATCCGCACCTGGCAGACCGCGCACAAGATGAAGGTGCAGCGCGGCGCGCTGCCCGAGGACGGCGCGCGCAACGACAACTTCCGCGCGAAACGCTACGTCGCGAAGTACACGATCAACCCGGCGATCACGCACGGCATCGCGCACGAAGTCGGTTCGATCGAACCCGGCAAGTGGGCCGACCTCGTGCTGTGGGAGCCCGCATTCTTCGGGATCAAGCCGTCGATGATCCTGAAGGGCGGGATGATCGCGATGGCGCAGATGGGCGACCCGAACGCGTCGATCCCGACGCCGCAGCCGGTCCACTACCGCGAGATGTTCGCCACGCGCGGCGGCGCGCTCGCGCGCACGTCGCTGACCTTCGTGTCGCAGATGGCGGCCGACGCGGGCATCGCCGAACGCTACGGGCTCGCGAAGCGCGTCGTGCCCGTGCGCAACTGCCGCAACGTGACGAAGGCCGACATGATCCACAACGCATGGCGCCCGTCGATCAGCGTCGATCCCGAAACCTACGACGTGATCGCCGACGGCCAGCTGCTCACCTGCGAGCCGGCGACGGTGCTGCCGATGG
This sequence comes from Burkholderia sp. Bp8986, assembly GCF_003854225.1. Taxonomy (NCBI): domain Bacteria; kingdom Pseudomonadati; phylum Pseudomonadota; class Betaproteobacteria; order Burkholderiales; family Burkholderiaceae; genus Burkholderia; species Burkholderia sp. Bp8986. The sequence goes on from NZ_QTQM01000012.1 coordinate 153,672, forward strand.
CGCAGCGCTATTTCCTGTTCTGATTTCCGGTTTTCCGTTCCATGCGCACCCTCGACAAACGCATTGCCCCGAACGTGAAGCTCGCCGCGTCGCTCGTCGCGCGCGCGCCGACGCTCACGCTCGCCTATGACGCCCGCTGCAAGAGCCGCCTCGCGGCCACGCTCGACACCGGCGAGGACGTCGCGGTCCTGCTGCCGCGCGGCACCGTGCTGCGCGACGGCGACGTGCTCGTCGCCGACGACGGCGCGCTCGTGCGCGTCGCAGCTGCCTCCGAAACGGTGCTGCTCGTACGCGCGGCCGACCCGCTCACGCTGATGCGCGCCGCGTATCACCTCGGCAACCGTCACACGCCGGTCGAGATCGGCGACGGTTACCTGAAGCTCGAAGCCGATCCGGTGCTCGCTGACATGCTGCGCCGGCTCGACACGCAGGTCGAAGAAACGAGCGCACCGTTCCAGCCGGAAGCCGGCGCATATGGTGGCGGCCACAAGCACGGGCACGATGCGACGTTCGCCGAGGACTACGCGCTCGCGCAGCAGGTCTTCGGCGAACACCACGGCCACTCGCACTCGCACTCGCACTCGCACTCGCACTCGCACGATCACGATCACGATCACGATCACGATCATCAGCATGGTCCCGGCTGCTCGCACGGCCACCACGGTCATGACCACCACTGAGCTCGTCGCGCTGCTGCATCTCGCGTCGCCCGCATTGCCGATCGGCGCGTTCAGCTATTCGCAGGGACTCGAAGCCGCGCTCGACGCGAACCTGATCCGCGACGCCGACACCGCGCGCGACTGGATCGCGAGCGGGCTGACCGACGTGCTCGCACACGGCGAGCTGCCGTTCCTCGCGCACCAGCTCGCGCGCTGGCACGCGCACGACGCCGACGCGCTGGCGCGCGAGAACGCATGGTTCGTCGCGAGCCGCGAATCGGCGGAGCTGCGCCGCGAGACCGAGCAGATGGGCTGGTCGCTCGCGCAACTGTGCGCGTCGCTCGAATGGGGCGATGCCGCACGCCGCGCGACGCTCGCATCGCTCACGCCGATCGCGCTGCCGACCGCATTCGCATACGCGGCGGCCGCACACGGTGCCGGCGCCGACGCCACGCTCGCCGCATACGCGTTCGGCTGGGTCGAGAACCAGACGTCGGCCGCGCTGAAAGCGGTGCCGCTCGGCCAGCTCGCCGGCCAGCGCATCATCGTCGCGCTGCGCGGCGCGATCGACGCGGCCGTGCGCCGCGCGCTCGCGACGCCGCCCGACTCCATCAACACGTTCGCGCCGCAGCTCGGCATCCTGTCCGCACGGCACGAAACCCAGTATTCGCGGTTGTTCCGCTCCTGAACCCGATCCACGCCATGAACGCACCCGCAACCTCCTCCGCCCGCCGCACCAAGAAACTGCCGCCGCTGCGCGTCGGCATCGGCGGCCCGGTCGGCTCCGGCAAGACCACGCTGCTCGAAATGCTGTGCAAGGCGATGCGCGAGCGCTACGACCTCGTCGCGATCACGAACGACATCTATACGAAGGAAGACCAGCGCCTGCTGACGGTCGCGGGCGCGCTACCCGAGGAACGCATCATGGGCGTCGAGACGGGCGGCTGCCCGCACACGGCGATCCGCGAGGATGCGTCGATCAACCTGGAGGCCGTCGACCGCATGCTGTCGCGCTTCCCCGACGCCGACATCGTGTTCATCGAATCGGGCGGCGACAATCTCGCGGCGACCTTCAGCCCCGAGCTGTCGGACCTGACGATCTACGTGATCGACGTGGCCGGCGGCGAGAAGATTCCGCGCAAGGGCGGGCCCGGTATCACGAAGTCCGACCTGCTCGTGATCAACAAGACGGATCTCGCGCCGCTCGTCGGCGCGAACCTCGACGTGATGGCGTCCGACACGAAGAAGATGCGCGGCGAGCGGCCTTACGTGATGACGAACCTGAAAGCGCTCGAGGGCGTCGCCGATGTCGTCGCGTTCATCGAAAGGAAAGGATTGCTGACGGTGTGAGCGACGCGGCGGCGACATGCCGCCGCCACGTCGGCCCGGGGGACGGCCTTGCGCCGCCCGCTCAGTCGTCGGATGCGTCGGCCGCGCCGTGCATCGCACGCCCGCCGCGCTCGACGGGCGGCAGCAGCGCCGCGAGCACGTCCACCGAGCGCGCGGTCGCGCCGCGATGGCGCGACGCGAACGCGGCGCCGGCCGCGCCCATCGCGACACGCCGCGCGTGGTCGGCGAACAGCGCATCGAGCACGTGCGCGAGATCGAGCGGATCCGCGACCTGCATCGCCGCGCCGGCCGCGACCGCATCGGCGGTCGCCTGCGTGAAGTTGAACACGTGCGGGCCGATCAGCACCGGCACGCCGACCGCACACGCCTCGATCAGGTTCTGCCCGCCGAGCGGCAGCAGGCTGCCGCCGATGAACGCGACGTCGGCGGCCGCATAGTACGCGCCGAGTTCCCCCATCGAATCGCCGAGCAGCACCGTCACATCGGCCGGCAACGGTTCGGCGGCCGGCCGGCCGGCCGCGAGCGCCGCGGCGTCGGCGGCCCACACCGAACGCCGCACGCACTTGAACCCATTGCGCGCGACCAGCGCTTCCACTTCGGCGAAGCGCTGCGGATGACGCGGCACGAGAATCAGCAGCGCACCGGCCGTCTTCATCGCGGCGAACGCCTGCAGCACCAGCGCCTCCTCGTTCTCGCGCGTGCTGGCCGCGACCCACACCGGCCGCGTGCCGATCGCGTCGCGCCATGCGTGGCCGCGCGCCGCCAGCTCCGGCGGCGTCGTCATGTCGAACTTCAGGTTGCCGAGCACCGCCACGTTGCGTGCACCGAGCGACGTCAGCCGCTCCGCGTCGGCCGGGCTCTGCGCGAGCACGCGCGAGAATCCGCCGAACACGTCGCGCGTCGCCGCGCCGAACTTCGCCGCGCGCCGGTGCGAGCGCGCGGACATCCGCGCATTGGTCAGCACGAGCGGCACGTCCGCGCGGCGGCACTCGTCGATCAGCGTCGGCCACACCTCGGTTTCCATCACGAGGCCGAGCGTCGGCCGCCAGGCGCGCAGGAAGCGCCGCACCGCGCCCGGCATGTCGTACGGCAGGTAGCAGCGCAGCACGCGCTCGCCGAAGATCTGCTCGCCGGTCGCGCGGCCGCTCGGCGTCATGTGCGTGAGCAGGATGCGCGCGTCGGGCCGCGCGCGCATCAGCGCGTCGATCAGCGGCTGCGCGGCGCGCGTCTCGCCGACCGACACCGCATGCACCCAGATCAGCGGCGCGCGATCGTCCGGCGAACGGCCGGCGACGTGGCCGAAGCGCTCGCCGATGTGCTCGCGATAGCCGCGCTCCTTGCGCGAGCGCACGAGGAGCCGGATCACCGCGATCGGCGCGACGAGCCACCACAGCGTGCGATAGATCGCCCTCAGCATGCAGCAGCCCTCGTATTGCGTCGGTGAAAAGGCGCGCTCAAACCAGCGCCCTGCCCTGCAGGCGCTCGAGAATCCCGAGCGGCGCGCATTCGCGACGCACCATCGCGTCGACCGGCAGGAAGAAGGTCTGCTCGAGCATGAACTGGCCGGACATCACAGCGTGCGAAGTCTGATCCGAGAAACATATCCACACGCTGCCCGGCGGAAACGGCATCGTCTGCTGTGGACAAGTCTTCTGGTAGTCGAGATCGGCCTTCATCCCGTCGTGCAGGTTCAGCATCAGGTGGTCGTACGCGCTGCGTGGCGACTTCGTCACGTGCAGCAGGTTCAACAGCCACGCCGAGCCCGGCAACTGCGGCCGGATCTTCGGCAGGAAGCGCTTCGCGACGTCCTCGAACGGCTCGCCGACACGCCACACGCGCGGCACGCCGGCCGGGTTCACGTTCGTGAACACGCGCAGGATCCGCTCGCCGTAGTTCGGCCGCGACGGGAACGCGTCGACGTGCAGCCGGCTGTCGTCCTTGCGCCAGGATGTCTGGCGCGTCTCGACCTGCATCAGCCGCAGGCTCGTCGGCGCGACGCGCAGCTTGCCGCGGTATTCGGGAAACAGGCCGTCGACGAGCGTGCCGGCCTGCTGCTGGAAGCGCGCGACCAGCGCGCGCACGGCCGATTGCGTGACGCTGTCGCCTAGCACGCCGACGAGCGCGCCGCCGTTCGGCGCGAGGCTGATGTTCTTGCGTTTCGGGTCGGCGAGCGCCGGATCGAGCAACGCTTCCTCGCCGCCTTCGATCGCGAAGCGCAGGTGCGGGAAATACAGCACCTTGCCTTCCTCGACCGCGGCGAGCAGCTGCTCGCGCGGCGTCGACAGGTTGTGTCCGCTCCAGTCGGCGGACGGGACTTCGATGATCTGGGATTCGCTCATGATCGGTTCGCGTGCGTGACAGGCAAGGCAGGCAGGACAGGCATGACGGGCATCACAGCAGGCCGAAGCCCGCGAGTGCCGCCTTCACCTGCGCGATCGACGGCGGCTGCCCCGCCGTGCCGAGATTGACGACGTTCGGCGACCAGTATCCGCCGGTGCGCCAGGCCGTCGCGAAATTGTACAGTTCGACCGTCGGACGCTTCAGCGCGGCCGCGATGTGAACCAGACCTGTATCAACCCCGACCGTCGCGGCCGCGCCGTCGATCAGGCCGACGACGGCCGGCAGCGACAGCTTCGGCGGCACGATCGCCGCCGCGCCGAACGACTGAGCGAGCCGCTCGCTGGTCGCGCGCTCCGCGTCGTTGCCCCACGGCAGCACGAGCGACGCGCCGCGCCGCACGAGCGCCTGGCCGAGCTCGATCCAAGCGGCATCCGGCCACTGCTTGTCGGCGCGCGACGTCGCATGCACGAACACCACGTACGGCACCGGCAGGTTCAGGCCGAGCGTCGCGACCGCGCGCGCCGCCGCGCGCGTATCGAGGCCGAAGTCGACCGGATCGGCCGGCGTCGGCGCCGGGTCGCCCAGCGCGGCCGCGACCAGCTGGCGCGAACGCTCGACCACGTGCGTGCGCGGCGCGATCGGCACGCGCTTGCGATAGAAGAAGCGCACCGGCCATTCGTAGCCGGCGCCGTCGGTGCGATTGCCGAGGCCGGCGAGCGGGCCGCGCGCCCAGCTCGCGACCCAGGCCGTCTTGATGAGCCCCTGGCAGTCGATCACGAGGTCGTACTGCTCGGCCGCGAGGCGCTTGCGGAACGCGCGGATCTCGCGCCACGTCGCGCCCGAGAACGGCTTCTTGCGCCAGCGGCGCAACGAGAACGGCAGCACGTCGCGCACGCCGTCGACGAGCCGCACGAGGTCGACGAAGCTCTCCTCGACGAGCCAGTCGATCTGCGCGTCGGGATGGCGACGCCGGATATCGGCGATCACCGGCATGTTGTGCACGACGTCGCCCAGCGACGACACGCGCACGATCAGGATCTTTTGCACGCTGAAAAAACGCCGGCGGACAGCCGGCGACAGGCATAAAGACGCGATTTTATCGCGCCCGGGGAGGCACACAGGCAAAAAGCGGCCGCACGCCGTCAGCGTGCGCCGCTTTTCGGGAATGGCGCGACGATCCTTCTACCGTCGTCGCACCGGCGGGGGCCCGCAGGCCGCCGGGGTTCAGAACGGCAGCTCGACGTCCGGCTTCGCGGCCGTCAGCACGCGGCGGAAGTCCGCCTGGATGCGCTCGAGCCCTTCCTTGGTCTCCGCTTCAAAGCGCAGCACGACCACCGGCGTCGTGTTCGACGAACGCGCGAGGCCGAAGCCGTCTGGGTACTCGACGCGCAGGCCGTCGATCGTCACGACTTCGTCGGCGCCGTCGAACTTCGCTTCCTGCTGCAGCTTCTCGATCAGGCGGAAGTTCTCGCCCTCCTCGAGCTTGAGCTGCAGTTCCGGCGTGCTCATCGCGTCCGGCAGCGCATTGAGCAGCGCGCTCGGATCGGCCGTCTTCGCGAGGATCTCGAGCAGGCGCGCGCCCGTGTAGAGACCGTCGTCGAAGCCGTACCAGCGATCCTTGAAGAACACGTGGCCGCTCATCTCGCCCGCGAGCGGTGCGCCCGTCTCGCGTAGCTTCGCCTTGACCAGCGAATGGCCCGTCTTCCACATCAGCGGCTCGCCGCCCTTCGCCTTCACCCACTGCGCGAGATGGCGCGTGCACTTCACGTCGTAGATGATCTGCGCGCCCGGGTTGCGCGACAGCACTTCTTCCGCGAACAGCATGAGCTGGCGGTCCGGGTAGATGATCTGGCCGTCCTTCGTGACGACGCCGAGGCGGTCGCCGTCGCCGTCGAACGCGAAGCCGAGTTCGGCGTCGGTATCCTTCAGCGCCTGGATCACGTCCTGCAGGTTTTCCGGGTGCGCGGGATCGGGGTGGTGGTTCGGGAACGTGCCGTCGATGTCGGTGAAGCGCTCGACGAGCGTGCAGCCGAGCGCCTTGAACAGGCGCGTCGCGAGCGGACCCGCGACGCCGTTGCCGGCGTCGACGACGAGCTTCAGCGGGCGCGCGAGCTTCACGTCGCCAACGATGCGCGCGAT